>NZ_JBGORW010000001.1 GCF_041538065.1 Leptotrichia hongkongensis
GCTTTTAGAAGAGATTTAGTAAAAAATATAAATTTTCAAAAAATTAAAAAATAATTATTTACCGTTATTGATAAAACTAAAAAAATATAGTATAATTATGAGATTAGAGATGTTAGTAAATACATTCAGACTTTTATTAAACACATATCTAGAATAATAGTTTACTATATCGCAAATCAGACACGTTAATGACAATTGAACAAATTTTAAAACAAATAGTATCATTTAAAATTTAGGGAGGTAGTATTTATGTACGCATTGGATAAACAGCTTGTTTTGGAAGATGGTAGTGTGTATAAGGGGTATGGATTTGGAGCAGATGTGGAAATGGCTGGGGAAGTTGTTTTTAATACTGCGATGACTGGGTACCAGGAAACTATTTCAGATCCATCGTATAATGGGCAGATTATTACATTTACTTATCCGTTAATTGGAAATTATGGGATAAATAGGGATGATTATGAAACTATTAATCCAAGTATCAAGGGAATTGTAACTCGTGAAATATGTAGAAAACCTTCTAATTTTAGAAATGAATTTACATTGGATGAAGTTTTGAAGGATTTGAATATTCCAGGAATTTCTGGAATTGATACACGTAGTCTGACAAAGAAAATAAGAGAGCATGGAACGATTAAGGGAATTATCGTTAGTGCAGACAAAGATCCGCAAGAAATTGCAAAAAATTTAAAAATCAATTCGTTGCCAACCAATCAAATCGAACAGGTATCGACAAAAAAAGCATTTCTTTCATCTGGAAGAGGGATGAGAGTTGTTCTTCTTGACTTAGGAATGAAATCAGGAATTATGAGGGAACTTAACTCAAGAGACTGTGATATTGTCGTAATGCCACATAATGCAACTTCTAAAGAAATTTTAAGACAAAAACCAGACGGAATAATGTTAAGCAATGGACCGGGAGATCCGATAGATGTTCCAGAAACAATTGCTACAATTAGGGAATTAATAGACAAAGTGCCAATTTTTGGAATTTGTATGGGACATCAGCTAATTTCACTTGCCTGTGGAGCAAAGACATATAAATTGCTATTCGGACATCGTGGAGCAAATCAGCCAGTGTTAAACCTACAAACTGGAAAAGTTGATATTACAGCACAAAATCATGGATATGCTGTGGATATTGACTCGTTGAAGGATACAGACCTGGAACTGACACATATCGCAGTAAATGACAGAACCTGCGAAGGTGTAAGACATAAAAAATATCCAGTATTTTCGGTACAGTATCATCCAGAGGCTTCTCCAGGACCACATGACCCAAATTATTTATTTGATATGTTTATTGAAAATATGAGAAAGAATCGGAAATAATAATTTTAGAACTATTGATTGAAAACAAATTTTTTAGTTTATTTTAGGTAAAGTTGTTACATAAAATTAAAGATTATAAAATATTGAAATAAAAGTGTTGATAAAAATTAATAGCAAGGAGATGTAGGGAAATGCCTAAACGAAAAGATATAGAAACGATTTTAGTGATTGGGTCTGGACCAATTATTATTGGACAGGCTGCTGAATTTGATTATGCAGGGACACAGGCGTGTTTATCATTGCGTGAAGAAGGATACAAGGTTATCCTTGTAAATTCCAATCCTGCAACTATTATGACAGATAAGGAAATTGCGGATAAAGTATATATTGAACCATTAACTGTTGAATTTGTGTCAAAAATTATAAGAAAAGAACGTCCAGATGCCTTGCTTCCTACTCTTGGAGGACAGGTTGGGCTAAATCTGGCTGTGGAACTGCACGAAGCAGGAGTGCTTGAAGAATGTGGAGTAGAGCTGCTAGGGACTAAGCTTGACTCTATTAAGCAGGCGGAAGATAGGGAACTGTTCAGAGATTTGATGAACGAACTGGGAGAGCCTGTACCTGAATCGGATATTATTCATAATTTGGGAGAGGCACGTAGATTTGTGGAAAAAATTGGATACCCTGTGATTGTCCGTCCTGCCTTTACAATGGGAGGAACTGGTGGAGGAATCTGCCACAATGATGAAGAACTGGAAGACATTGTTACAAATGGACTTAGATATTCGCCAGTAACTCAATGTTTATTAGAAAAATCAATTTCAGGATACAAGGAAATCGAGTATGAAGTAATGCGTGACAGCAATGATACAGCGATTGTTGTCTGCAATATGGAAAATATTGATCCAGTTGGGATTCACACGGGAGATTCGATTGTAGTTGCACCGTCACAAACATTGACAGACAGGGAATACCACATGTTGAGAGATGTTTCGTTGAAAATAATAAGAGCATTGAAAATAGAAGGTGGATGTAACGTTCAGCTGGCATTAGATCCGTATTCGTTCAATTATTATATTATTGAGGTAAATCCGAGGGTGTCACGTTCATCGGCACTCGCTTCAAAAGCGACAGGTTATCCAATTGCAAAAATTGCCGCAAAAATTGCAGTTGGATTGACACTTGATGAAATTATAAATCCTGTTACTAAAAATTCGTATGCGTGCTTTGAGCCGTCACTTGACTATGTTGTAAGTAAAATACCGAGATTTCCGTTTGACAAGTTTGAAAAGGCGGATAGGCATTTAGGTACACAAATGAAGGCAACAGGGGAAGTAATGGCAATTGGAAGAACTTATGAGGAAAGTTTGTTAAAGGCTATTCGTTCGCTTGAGTACGGAGTACATCACTTGGGGCTTCCAAATGGAGATGAATTCAGCTTGGAATACATTTTGAGAAGAATCCAGAAAGCTGGAGATGAAAGATTGTTTTTTATTGGGGAAGCATTAAGACTAGGAGTTACTCCGCAGGAAATACATGATATGACAAAAATTGACATGTTTTTCCTTGATAAAATGAAAAATATTATTGATATTGAAGTCGAATTGAAGGCAAATGTAAATAATCCAGATGCACTGCTGTTTGCCAAAAGATACGGATTTTCAGATAAAGTTATTGCACACCGTTGGAATACGACAGAAGATGAAGTTTATAAACTTCGTGAAAAATGCAATATTAAGCCTGTGTTTAAGATGGTTGATACCTGTGCGGCTGAATTTAAGTCAGAAACACCTTATTTTTATTCAACTTATGAGCAGGAAAATGAAAGTGTTGTGGGGGATAAGAAAAAAATTATTGTTCTTGGATCGGGACCTATTAGAATTGGGCAAGGTGTTGAATTTGACTATGCGACAGTTCACGCTGTGAAGGCGATAAAAGAGTCTGGCTATGAGGCAATTATTGTAAATAACAATCCTGAAACTGTTTCAACGGACTTTTCAATTTCGGATAAACTTTATTTTGAGCCACTTACAGAAGAGGATGTTATGGCGATAATCGAGCTTGAACAGCCAGAAGGCGTTGTTGTTCAGTTTGGCGGACAGACGGCAATTAACTTGGCTGAAAAATTGGCAAGACATGGTGTTAAAATATTGGGAACAGCGCTTGAAGAAATTGATAATGCGGAAAACCGTGATAAATTCGAGGCATTGCTGCATAAATTGAACATTCCTCAGCCACTTGGAAAAACTGCGTTTGATACGGAAACTGCTGTAAAAAATGCGGCTGAAATCGGATACCCTGTTCTAGTGCGTCCATCTTACGTATTAGGTGGAAGAGCAATGGAAATAGTATATCGTGAAGAGGAATTGCGTCAATATATGGAAAATGCTGTAAAAGTATCTCCTGATCATCCTGTGCTTACTGATAGATATTTAGTTGGAAAGGAAATCGAAGTGGATGCAATTTGCGACGGGGAAACGGTTGTGATTCCTGGAATTATGGAGCATATCGAAAGAGCGGGAGTCCATTCTGGAGATTCTATTGCAGTTTACCCTCCACAAAGCCTTACAGATTCACAAAAGCGTACATTAATTGACTATACAACAAGACTTGCAAAAGGATTAAACATTATAGGGCTTTTGAATATTCAGTATGTAATTAGCGATGGAGAAGTTTATGTATTGGAAGTAAATCCTAGAAGTTCAAGGACAGTTCCATTTTTAAGCAAGATTACAGGCGTTCCTATGGCAAATCTTGCTATGAAGGGAATTCTTGGAGAAACGTTGAAAAGTAAAGGATATCAAACTGGATTAATTGAAGAAAGTAAACATGTGTATACAAAAGTTCCTGTGTTCAGTTTCCAGAAATTAAAAGATGTGGATACAACATTAGGGCCTGAAATGAAGTCTACAGGAGAAGTTATGGGAAGTGATGAAAACCTTGAAAAATCACTTTACAAAGGGCTAATTTCATCTGGAATTAAAGTCAAGGATCAAGGAAGCGTATTGTTTACAATTAGTGGAACTGCAAAAGAGGAAGCTTATGGATTGGCTAAGAGATTTTCTGACTTGGGCTATCATATAATGGCTACAAAAGGCACAGCTAGATATTTTGAGGAAAAAGGGCTTCGTGTTGAAACTGTTGGAAAAATTGAAGAAGAAGGAAAATATGAACATGATGTATTAGGACTGATTTACAAAGGACTTGTTGATATGGTAATAAATACAGCGGCTAAAAAGAAAACTGCAACAAATGACGGATTTAAAATTAGACGTGCTGCAAGTGAACAGGAAATCGCCTGTCTTACTTCACTTGATACAACAGATGCTTTACTGAAAGTTCTGGAATCTATTTCGTTTAATGTAAGTTCGATATAATTAATTTTGATTTTATTAAATAAAATAGAAAATAAATTTTAAAAATTACCAATTTCGTTAGTTTTATTTTAAATAATAGGATTAGGGAAATTGGTAAAATTTTTAAGTAAAATAAAAAAATAAAAGATAATGGAGTAAAAATGAACTATAAAAAAATAATATTAATAGGATTTTTCTCAATTTTTTTACTTTCTTGTGATGATACATTTAAGGAAATTAGAAGAAAATTTAGTATAAAAAAAGTGAAAAATGAAGAAATGGAGAAGTACAACGGCTATATTGAAATCCATAATAATTTGACAAATATTGAGAATGAAATTTCAAAATATATTGATGTGGCTGGAGAAGGCAAAGAAATAAATGTTCAGGAAATAGGGACACTGGAAAGCATTCCTGTTATTAAAATTGACAATACTGTTATCCAAAAACTTGGAAAAAATATAAATTCAAAATTTAAGATGGAAAAGCTGGATAATTCTTCCAAAAGATTATTGCCAATTTTAAAAGAATTAAAAGCAGTAACAGATTCTATGGCAAATTACTATGGAAAAAAAGAATATTTGGCAGATAACTTTTCCAAAGGGCAGCAATTACATACAAATTTTTTAAAAATTTACAAAAGATATAAAGAGAGTTCAAATGTTTTTAAAGCGGAAGTGGAAAACAAAACGAAAGAAAGAGTTCAGAAAATATTAGAAACATATAAGAATGAAGGCAGCCTGATAAAATACAATTTGGCAATTCTTATAAATAGTTGTGAAGATTTTGTGGATAAAATGGATAATCAGAAACTTAGTATGACAACATTTATAAAAGGTGATTTGGGAAAATTAAAAAAAGCGCAGCAAAATATTTTAACAGCTTCAACTAACTTTCAAAAGACAATTACAAATGAAAAACAATTGAAAAAGGAAAATTATACAAAAGAAAAATTGGAAATATTTAATAATCAACTTGCAGAATTTGAAAAATCAGTTACAACATTTATTAAAGAAGTTGAAAAAAGTAAGTCATTGAGTAAGGAAGATATTGAGAAGAAAGTTTATACAGAGGATATGGCTGGAACTCCGAACGATGTAATTAAAAAGTATAACAATTTAGTGAATGCCTACAATAGTCTGATGAATTAAAAATAGGAAAAAATCAAAATTTATATAAATAATTATAAATTTTATTATATACTCAAACCTATTTAAAATTAAACTACTAAAAATTATATAGATTTAGGGATTGAGTAAAATAGTCGCAGCTTTTTGAGTTTAGTTTTAAAGCAGTTTTACTATAGTTTTATAAAAAGCCTTAAAATAAGAATTTTATAAAGAAGAAATTATTTTCAAAAAATAAAAATCTATTTAAGGCATTTTTATTTTAAATATATAGATTAATGTTAATTTCTTTTTTTATAGGAATAATTCTTTTTATATTGTATTTATTGTTAATCAAAATTCCAAGCATATCATAGATTCTTTCCTAAGTAAAAGAATAAGCCACATCAAAATAAATTCCCTTATCCCTAAAATATTTTCCAACCACTTTATCCTCTCTAATTCTCTCATCAATCAATGGGAAATTACAGTTTCCTTGAATTTTTCAAATAAAAAAATCTATTCATAATGGATTAAATACAAAGTCTTTTTTTTAATCATATTAGTCTTTTTTATTCTCATACATATTCTACTATTTTAACTGTTATTTACTTTTAATTATACTGTATTTTTCATACGTATTGGAATTTGAAAGAACTTAATAATATTGATTTTAAGGTATAAGTTTGATATAATATGCTCAAATCCATTTAAAATTAAGATAATAAAAGTTAGATAAATTTAAGTTTAAGTAAAATAGTCATAACCTTTGAGTCTGATTTTAAAGAAAGATTATTATAAATATACAAAAAATATATAAAAAGGAGAAAATTTAGAAAATGAATAAAAATAAAATTGCAAAAATATTGCTGTTATTTGTTATTATATTGTTTGGACTAGGAAAACTGTATTTAAGCAGAAATAACAGTATAAATGCAAAGGAAAATTCTTCAAAGGAATTTGTTGCACAAAATAAGAGAAATAGCAAAAAGAATATTATTAAACAGAAAAATATAGAAAATAAAAATGAAAAACGGACTCAAAATACTTCAAACCAAGGAGATAGAAAATATCAAATTGATTATGACCATGTGATTGGTGGGGATGAAAATTCACAAGGGAAAGTTACCGGTGGACATTCACTTTTGCATGGAGATGTGAGAATTGTAAAAAAAATTGGAAATCGAGCTAAAAACGGAGTGTATCGAGCAAGCATTGAAGTGAAGAAAAAAGACGGAACTTGGCAGGCAAAAACTTCTAATGGTGGAGTAAATACAATGTTTCCAGAAAACTGGGATGAAGCGAGAATTATTGACGAAATAAATTCAGCATGGGAAAATAGAAAAGATCTTAGGGGCAGAGATAATAATATGTGGCAGGGAATAAGCAAAAGCGGAGTTCTGATCCGTGGTTACAAAAGCCCTAGAATAACGGCTTATCCAGTTTATGAAAATCGTTAGAAATCAACTTTATTTATAAAAGAATATACATTTTTTATATATAGTTGAAAATGATTAAGCAAAAAGAAGGAGAAAATAAAATGGAGAAATTTAATGGAACAAGTATGGATTTAGTTCAAGAGAATATTAAAAAATTGAAAGAAATTTTTCCGGAAGCATTTGTGGAAGGAGAAGTAGATTTTGATGTATTGAGACAAATTTTCGGGGGGGGGGGGGGGGTAGATACTTCTAAAGAAAGATATTCTCTAAACTGGAATGGAAAATCAGAAGCAAGACAGAGAGCGCAGGAAGTAAGTACAGGAACATTAAGACCTGCAAAAAAAGAATCGAAGAATTGGGATAATACAGAAAATATTTATATAGAAGGAGATAATTTAGAAGTACTAAAATTGTTACAAAAATCATATTACGGGAAAATAAAAATGATATATATAGATCCTCCATATAATACTGGGAATGATATTTTATATAAAAATAATTTTACATCTCCTTTAGAGTACTATAAAAGATTTATTGGAGAAATATCAGATGATAATTTTGTTTTAACTACAAATTCTGATACTTCTGGAAGATATCATTCAGATTGGCTTTCAATGATGTTTCCTGTATTAAAGTTAGGAAGAAATTTATTATCAAATGATGGAATAATAGTAATCGCTATTGATGATTATGAACAATCAAGATTAAGAATGATGTGTGATGAAATTTTTGGAGAGTATAATTTTATTGGAACAATAGTAACTAGATGCAATCCTCAAGGGCGGGGGAAAAAGAATATAGATCCAGTTCACGAATATCATTTAATTTATTCTAAAAATGTGAAAAATATGAAAGAATTAAGAATAAAAAATAATAAAGAAGGAAACTTTAAAAAGTTAATAAGAACCGGAACAAATTCAAGAAAAGAAGAAAGACCTAAAAGATTTTATCCCATATTAGTGAAAAATAAAAAAGTAGAGATGATAACAATTGAAGAATATCAAAAGATATATTCAAAAGAAACAGGATTTAACGAAGAATATATAAAAAAATTGAGAGAGAAGTATGAAAAAGAAGGTAATTTAGTTATTTTTCCGATAGCTAAAAATGGCGAAAAAAAAGTATGGCAAAGAGAATTTGATAGAGTATTAAAAGAGTATCATACATATATTTATAAAGATAATCAAATAAAGTATCCTTCAGATAAAAAAAGAACACCTACTTCATTATGGGATGAAAATCTCTATAGTAATGTTTCTTATGGAACCAATATATTAAAAAACTTATTTAATCAAGAGGAAACTTTTGATTATCCTAAAAGTATTTATACAGTAAAAGATTTTATTTCTATGGTTAATGATGGTTATATTTTAGATTTTTTTAGTGGTTCATCAACAACAGCACACGCTGTAATGCAACTAAACGCTGAAGAAGAACAAAATAAAAAATTTATATTAATTCAATTACCACAGAAAATTTCTAAAGACAAAAATGCATATTCTTTGGGATATAAAAATATTTGTGAAATAGGAAAAGAAAGAATAAGAAGAGCAGGAGATAAAATAAAAGAAGATGAAACATTGCCACTTGAAAATAGAGAAAAACTGGATATAGGATTTAAAGTATTTAAACTGGATTCATCAAATATAAAAGAATGGGATACAGATACAAATGATTTACAACAATCTCTGCTAGATTCAGTGGAAAATATAAAATCAGATAGAAATTCGTTAGATGTTCTATACGAAATTTTATTAAAATATGGATTAGATTTAAATATTCCAATAAAGGAAACTGAAAATTTCTACTCAATAGGAGGAGGAACTCTTTTAGTAAGTTTAAATAATGAAATTAATTTAGATGTGATAAATTCAATATGTGAAGAATATAAAAAAATATTAGAAATAGACAAGGAATTTAAAACGACAGTAATATTGAAAGATAACTCTTTTAAAAGTGATGTAGATAAGACAAATGCATTAAAGAGATTAGAACAAGTTGGAATAAGTGAAATTAGAAGTATATAGGGAGAAACTATGAAGATTAGATTTGAAGAAAATTTAGAATATCAGTTAAAAGCGATAAATTCTGTAACTGGCGTATTTTCAGGATATGAAACAGGTAGAACAGTATTTACAGTTGAGAAAGCAATGAATCCTCAATTAAAGTTTAAGAGAGAAAATTATTTAGGGATAGGAAATAAAATTTTATTATCTTCTGAAAAAATTTCAGAAAATTTAAATAATATTCAAATTAGAAATGGTTTGGAAAAAACAACAGTATTAAAAAAGGAAGATTACAATTTTTCTGTTGAAATGGAAACAGGTACAGGGAAAACTTATGTATATTTAAGGACGATAATGGAGTTAAATAAAAAATATGGATTTACAAAATTTATTATAGTTGTACCTTCAATAGCGATAAAAGAAGGAGTGTATAAAACACTTCAAATTACAGAAGAACATTTTAAGAGTATGTATGAAAATACACTTTATGATTATTTTATTTATGATTCTAAAAAAATAAATATGATAAGAAATTTTGCTATGAATAATAATATAGAGATTATGATAATCAATATAGATTCTTTTAATAAAGATACAAATGTCATTAATCAAGAAAGAGATCAAACTAGTGGATATAGTCCGATTGAATATATACAGAAATGTAATCCAATAGTAATAGTTGATGAACCTCAAAATATGGAAACTGATATAGCAAAAAATGCTATAAAAGAGCTAAATCCTTTGTGTACGTTAAGATACTCAGCAACTCATAAAGAAAAATATAATCCTGTGTTTAAACTAGATTCAATAGATGCTTACGAAAAACAGCTAGTAAAACAAATAGAAGTTGCTACTGTCGGTGTCACTAAAAATTCAAATACAGAATATATAAAAGTTATTAGTATAAAAACTGGTAAATCTGGTATTACAGCGAAAATAGAACTTGATGTAAAAAGTAAATCAGGAGTAACTAGAAAAGAAATTAGTATAAAGCATGGAGATGTTTTAAGCGAGAAGGCAAGAAGAGACATCTATGACGGCTACATAGTAAATGAAATTACATATAATGAATCTAATCCTGCCAGTTCTTTTATAGACTTTGGAAAAGTAAGATTAACTTTAGGACAGGTAAATGGAGGACAAAAACCAGATTTTATAAAAAGATTACAAATAAGAAAAACAATACAGGAACATTTTGATAAGCAGTTAAATTTAAAAAGTAAAGGAATAAAAGTTTTATCACTTTTCTTTATAGATAAAGTTTCAAATTATAGAATATATGATTCAGAGACAGGGGAAGCTAAAAAAGGCAAATATGCTTTAATGTTTGAAGAAGAATATAATAAACTTATACAATTGGAAAAATATTCATCAATGGGGAAAGCGTCCAAAGTGCATGATGGATATTTTTCACAAGATAAGAAAAAGTCTAAAAATGGGCAAGAGTATTTTGAAATTAAAGATACAAAAGGTAATACAAATGCTGATAATGATACATTTAAGAAGATAATGAAAGATAAGGAAAAACTTTTAAGTTTTGATGAGCCTTTAGCATTTATATTTTCACATTCTGCATTGAAAGAAGGTTGGGATAATCCTAATGTATTCCAGATTTGTACTTTGAATGAAACAGTTTCTGAAATGAAGAAAAGACAGGAAATAGGTAGAGGACTTAGAATAGCTGTAAACCAAGATGGAGAAAGAGTCAGAGGTTTCAATGTAAATACACTGACAGTAATGGCAAATGAATCTTATGAACAGTTTGTAGAATCATTACAGAAAGAAATGGAAAAAGAAGAAAATATAAAATTTAGAATTGTAGAAGATTTTATTTTTGCAAATATTGTAATTAGTGATGAAAATGGAAAAGAAAAGTTTCTTGGTCATGAAAAATCAAAAGAAATATATCAAGATTTAATCAAAAGAAATTATATTGATGAAAGTGGAAATTCAAAAGAAAAACTAAAAAAAGATTTGGAAAAAGGGATTTTAGAAATATCTGAAGAATTTGAAAATATAAAAGAATCAATTATAAAAAAACTTGAACCTATTTCTAGAAAGTTAGTTATTAAAAATGCAGATGATAAAAAGAAAATAGAAATAAATAAAGAAGTATTTTTAAGTGATGAATTTAAAAAATTATGGGATAAAATAAAATATAAAACTACATATCAGGTTAATTTTAATGAAGAAGAACTGATAAAGGAATGTATAAAAGGTCTGGATAATGAAATTTATATACCTTCTGAAAAGTTATTGTTTAATAAAAAAACATTATCAATTACAAAAGGTGGAATAGAATCGGAAAGTGAAGACGAAATAAGTGAAGATATAAGCGCTTTTAATAGATTTAAGCTTCCAGATATAATTACTTATTTACAGAATGAAACTAATCTTACAAGAAGAAGTATAGTAAAGATTTTGACAGGATCTAGAACCTTAGAGAGTTTTAGGAAAAATCCACAGTATTATTTAGAACAAGTCAGTGAGATAATTAAAAATACTATGAAAAATTTTATACTTGATGGTATAAAATATGAAAAAATAGGAAATACAGAATATTATTCACAGGAGCTGTTTGAAGATAGTGAAATATATGGGTATTTAAAAAGTGAAATTTCAAAAGGAAATATGATTGAAACTAAAAAAAACCCTTACGATAGTATTGTTGTGGATTCAGAAATAGAGAGCAAATTTGCTGAAAATTTAGAAAAATATGGAAATGTTATTGTTTATGCAAAACTTCCATCATGGTTTAAAATATCGACTCCACTGGGAAATTATAATCCTGACTGGGCTATACTTGCTAAACCTGATATAAATAAAGAAGAAGAAAAACTTTATTTTGTAATAGAAACTAAAGGTTCAAAGAATAAAAATGACAGAAGAGACAGCGAAAATGGTAAAATTAGATGTGGAGAAAAACATTTTGAAGCAATTTCTAAAGAAATAAACTATGATGTTTGTAAAACAGGAGAAGATTTTAAAAACTTAATATAGATAGGAAAGGTAGTGTGAATGATTATAAAATTTGGTTATTATGATGATGAAGATTTTGGATTGACTGCATTTCCAGAAATAAAATTTTCTGAAAAAGAAATAACAAAAAATAATAAAAAAAATGGATATTTAGAAAAAAAGAAAGCAGTGTATACAAAATATCTGATAACTGGAATAATGGAAGATTTTCCAGATATGGAAATAATTGATATTTTTTTGCCACAGCTAGAAAAAGTTGAAACTGGAAAAGTGCAGGAAACTCTTTGGGATGGACAGGCTTTTCAGCATAAAATTAGTAAGGAAAAAGTTGAATTTGAGCATACAATTTTTGGAATTTGTGAGGAATATCCGCTGTGGGAATGTAAGTTTGAAGAATATAGAAAAGTTTTTGAAGGCTGGAAAAAGTTTTCAGAAATGGAAGTTGATTTAAAAAGTGAAGTTGTAGTGGAGATTTAAGAAATAAAAAATAAAAATATGAAAAAATATTTATTAATCAAAATATTTGAAAAATAATTTAGCTAAATGATTATGAATTAGCTATTAAATAGCACTATTATAAAAATTTATTTCTATTTAAAAATGGGATTTAGTATAATATAAATAGAGTGAAATAGAAGCTTAGAAAGGTAATTATGATAAAAAGAATAGATACGAAAAGTGGGAAAATAATTTCTTATGTATATAATTTGAAGGATGAAGATTATAAAATTTTATCAGAACGATTGGAAATCGATGAAGAGAAGATAAAGAATGTTATTGACGAGGAAATTTTTACTCCAAGAATTTCAAAATCAGACTGGGAGATTTATAAACTGTATTATCCAGCTGTTAAAAAATCTACAAAAGATAAAGAATTTACATCATATGAGATTAATCCAATTGTAATTTTTTTTAAAGAAGATAAAATTGTTATTCTAGATGACGATTATTACAACGATTTTTATCAATTTGTTGAAGAGTATGCCAAATTAAGAGATGAAGTTCTTGAAGAAAATCGTTTTTTCCTAAATATGCTTCATAAAATTTCTCAAAGCCTTTATAAATATGTGAGAATTTTGATTGGAGAACATGACAAGATAGAAACTGTTTTGAGGGAACAGCAAAGTAACGAAAAATTAATTTCTCTTGCGGAAGTAGAACAAGGATTTTATGTTTATAATATTGCATTGAGAAATTTGGATTATGTTGTTGAGAATTTGAAAGAAGATGAGCAATTTGAACAATATGAAGAATATATGACAAGAATTTTACAGGAGATAAATTTTACACTAGACTTATCATCTTCATACTGTGAAATTTGTAAAACTACAAGAGAAACATATTCATCGTATATTGGAAATAATATGAATATCACAATGAAATTTTTAGCTGCAGTAACAATATTGGTTACAGTTCCAAATATGATTTTTGGATTTTATGGAATGAACGTGAAGTTGCCGCTTCAAGATATGGGATTTTGGGCATTAGTAATAATTTTTATAATAATGATGTTGCTAATGCTAGTTTTGTGGAGATATATGAAAAAGAAAGTTTTATAGTAAAACTCCTTTAAAACTAAACTCAAAAGTTATGACTATTTTACTCAAACCCTAAATTTATATAATTTTAAGTAGGTTTGAGTATATAATGTAAAAATAGAAATTATAGTAGTTTATTTTTGTTAAAATAAAAAAATCAAAATAAAGATGTATAAACATAATTATAATTTTAAAGTAAATTTATGATGTATAATAAAAGACTATCTAAAAGAATATTTTTTCTAAAAGATAGTCTAATTTTTTTGTTATTTATCTTGTAAATTTTTAAAATTAAGGTTTTAATTTAGCTAATTCATCTAAATCAACATCAGCGTCATAATCCACATTGTCAAAATCAAATCCATTTAATTGCATGAATTCCTCTCTTGCTCCAGCGTAATCGCTTATTTCCTTAAAGTTATCTGGAGTAACTTTGTCCCAAAGAGCTTCTACTTCAGCTTGAACGTCTTCACGCATTTCCCAGTTATCTGGACGTAATCTTCTTTCTTCGTCAATAACAGGATTGTTTCCATAAACCATTTGAGTCAAGAGTCTGTGTTTTTGTTCAATTGTACCTTCGTGGATACCTTTTTCCTTCATTACTTTGTAAAGCAATGCTGCGTATAATGGGAAAATAGGGATAACTGCACTTGCTTTTGTCATTAAGGCTTTACTTAATGAAACGTATGCTTCTCCATTGTATTTTTCTTTTAAAAAGTCATTTAAAACATCAGAAGTATGTTCCAAATCTCTTTTTGCAGCTCCAATTGTACCTTCTTTATAGATTCCGTAAGTTACTTTTGGGCCTAAATATGAGTAAGCTACTGTTTTGAAGCCTTCAGAAAGAACGCCACCTTTATCAAGCGCTTCAATCCATAATTTCCAGTCTTCTCCACCCATAACTTTTACAGTGCTTTTGATTTCATCTGGAGTTGCAACACCCATTGTTGTTTCTTCCATAACTTCTTTTTCAAAGTTGATAGTTGGACCTGTAATGTCCTTTGTTGTAGATTTTAATGCTGAACGATAAGTTACGCCGTCAATTGGATCAGTTCTAACTGCACTTGCTAAGCTATAAATTAACAAGTCGATTTTTCCACCAAATTCTTCTTTAATGAATTTTATTACATCATCTTTCATTTCCATTGAAAAAGCATCACCAATAAAGTTTTTAGAAACTAAACCTTCTTTTTTAGCAGCTTCGTTAAAAGCAATTGTATTCCACCAACCAGCAGAACCTGCTCTTTTTCCTTCTACCCCTTTTTCAAATGCTACTCCGATAGTTTCTGCTCCAGCACCGAAGGCAAGCGAGATTCTTGTTGCAAGCCCGTATCCAGATGAAGAACCGATAATTAGAACTTTTTTTGGACCTTCATATTTATCTTGTGATTTTACATAGTCAATTTGCCTTTTTACAAATTCTTTTGCTCCAATTGGATGGTTTGTAAGTGCTAAACCACCTTTTAATCTAGGTTTTATAACCATTTTTTCTTTTCCTCCTAAAAAATTATTTATTATAATTATTTTTCAATTTTAAAAAAATCATACATTTAAAATGATAACATATTTTATGATACATTTTCAAGAAATATTTTTATTTAAATAAAAATAAATAATTTTGATAATCAAAATAATTCTTTAGATAGAAAAGTTAATAAAATTACAACTGTGCTGTAGGATAAAGAGTGATTTCATTCATACTTACTTCTTCTGGTAAATCAATAGCAAATTTCACAGCTTCGGCAACTATCATTGGATCCGCTCCAATTGTGTCATAAAGAAATTCAATTCTTTCCTTAATCGCTTTGTTTGTAATACGTGTTGCAAGTTCAGTTCTGAATGCTCCTAGATATAGAGTTGTTGTACGGACATTCATTTTTTCGTTGGCGCTTTCTTTTCTCAGTACTTCCATTAGTGCTTTTACACCGTGTTTTGTAGCACAGTAAACTCCTGCTCCAAGATATGTGTTTAATCCAGCGACAGAAGATGTGCTGATAACGTGTCCAGATTTTTGCTTAATAAAATGTGGAAGTACAGCTTCAATACCGTTTAATACACCTTTTAAGTTCACATCTATCATTTCGTCCCATTCGCTATTTTTTAGTTCTGACAACGGTGCGTTTGGCATTAATCCAGCATTATTGAAAATAACGTCTATTTTTCCATATTCAGAAATTGCAAAATCAACCAATGCTTTTACTTCCTCTCTTTTTGATACATCTGTAACTTTGTAAGCGGCTTCCCCTCCTTTTTCCTTTATTTCAGCAACAGCTTCCTGTAATTTGTCTTCATTTCTTGCAGCAAGTATAACTTTTGCTCCGCTTTCTCCTAATAATTTCGCAGTAGCTCTTCCAATTCCTGAAGAAGCTCCTGTAACAATAACGACTTTGTTTTTAACAGCCATTTAAATCATCTCCTTTAAATAATTAATTTTTATACAATCAAATTATATCATATCTTTTTAAAAAGTCAATAGGTCTATATATATCTATTGTAAAAAATAAATGATATGTTATAGTTGTTATTTTTAATATTTTAAAGTATAATTATAATAAATTAACTTTAAAAGTTGTAGTTATTTCATTCAAATTATAAAAAAGAAATACGATGTTAAAGGGATTATAGTATTCCAGTTTAGAACGAGAGTAGAAGGTTGGATATAGACAATTTCGTGTTTTTACATATTCTTGCTTCAAACTTTAAAAGAATTGACTATAATTTTGGAAAGGTAAAAAATGAGTAAATATAAAGAAGTATATGACAATATAAAAAAACAAATTAAAGATGGAAAATTAAAGCCAAAAGATTATTTACAAAAGGAAGCAGATTTTGCCAAAGAATATTCCTGCTCTGTGCTTACTGTGAGAAAAGCACTTGCTTTGCTGGAATCGGAAGGATATATTCAAAAAATAAAAGGTAAAAGGTCAATTGTGGTTGAAAAAGGGGATTTGAAAAATATTTCGCTTACTTCAATACAGACATTTCAGGAATTGAATAAGATAAAAAATATAGATGTCAAGGCAAATTTAGTTAGTCTATATATAGTACAAGGTGTCGAGGAACTGATGGAAAAATTTAATGTTTCTAAAACTGCTGATTTTTACAAGGTTGTCCGTACATATTCCTTGAATGGCGAAGTTGTTCAGTACGCCACTTCTTATTTTGATAGAAAAATAGTCACTTATCTAAATGATGAAATAGCCAGCAAGTCTATTTATGAATATCTGGAAAATGAACTAAATTTAAAAATATCGTATTCAAGACGGGAAATAAAGTTCAGAAGTGCAACAGATGAGGAAAGACGTCATATAAATCTTGAAAATATTGACAGAGTTGTAGTCATTGAAACTTACGCCTATTTATCCAACGGAAATCTTTTCCAATATGAAACAATAACTTATCATCCTGATAAATTTACTTTTACTGCAATTGCTAAAAGATAGTTGCTAAAAATTGAAATATGAAAAAAGTATTGACTTTTTTTGTGTACTATATATTATATATGTACATATATGGAAGATTGATTTTATGACAAATACGAATGACACTAATTAAAAAAAATTTATTTTCTTATTTAGAATCAGCAATTGATTATAATGATTTAATGTAAATACAAAGAGAGGATATTTTAGTAAAATACAAAGGAGATGAAAGTATGAAAAAAATAATTTTAGTAATTAGTTTAATGATTTCTTCAGTATTGTGTTCGGCTGAAAAAACTGATTTTATACGAGAAGTATTAGCTAAAAATGATGGATTTGCTTCAGAAGGTAAAGGAACTACGGGTGGAGCTCAAGCTGTTCAGAAAAATATATTTAAAGTTACAAATAAGAAAGAGTTTGTTGCAGCAATTGGAAATAGGAAAAATTCGGAGCCTAAGATTTTGATGATATATGGGACGATAGATTTTGATACAGATGATAATGGTAAGACTTTAAAGAGGGATGATTATATGGCTAAAGGGTATGATTTTGAAAAATATTTGGAAACTCATGCTTCTCAAAGTTCAGCATCTAAAAGTTTGAAAGAAGATCAGGAAGCAAAAAGAGGACAATCTCAAAAAAATCAAAGTAAAAATATAACAGTTCATGTTCCTGCTAATACAAGTATAATTGGAATTGAAAATGCAAAATTAAAAGGTGTAGATTTAATAATAGATTCTGATAATGTAATTGTAAGAAATATAATGTTCGAATCTCCTTATGATTATTTTCCATCATGGGATCCGAAAGATGGAAAAGAAGGGAACTGGAATTCTCAGTATGACAGTATTTCAATAAAGGGTGGTACTCATATTTGGATAGATCATTGTCATTTTCAAGATGGACCTGAAACTGTTGAAAAATATTTTGGTCGTAAATATGAGCATAGAGATGGTTTAGTTGATATAACAAATCAATCAGATTACATAACTTTATCATATAATATTTTTGAAAATCATAATAAAGCAATTTTGATAGGTAGTAGTGATTCAAAAGTAGCGGATGAAGGGAAATTGAATGTGACTTTACACCATAATTATTTTCATAATTTAGTTCAGAGAGTACCAAGAGTAAGATTTGGAAAGGTTCATGTGTATAATAATTATTATCAATCAGACAACAAAAATAGCGAGTATAGTTATTCTTATTCTTTAGGAGTTGGAAAAAATTCAAAAATATATGCTGAAAACAATGTTGCAGATATAGAAGGCAGAGATTATAAAGATTTTGTAAAAGTCTTTGGTGGAAAAGAACTTACAACTGTTAATAATATATTTAATGGACAGAAGATTGATAAATTTGATGAAAGTTTAACAAAAGTAGATTGGACTCCTACGTTATATCAAAAAATAGATGCTACAAATGAAGTAAAAGATAAAGTTTTAAATAATGCAGGAGTATTTAAAAATAAAATGTAATTTGTTTTAATTAAAATACCAAAAAACTGAAAGGCTTGGAGGTATTTTTTTGTTTATTTAAAATAAAGTTGCTAAAAGGAGAAAAACTCGGTATACTTATAGTAGAATAAAAATAATAAACAACAAATTAAGGAAAGGGAATGATAATAATGGAAATAAACAAATTTATTGATCATACAATTTTGAAAGCAGCAGCTACAAAGGAAGATGTAAAAAAATTATGCGATGAAGCGAAAGAATATGGATTTTATTCAGTTTGTGTAAATGGGGCGAATGTTGAATATGCTTTTAGTCAAGTTAAGGACAGCGATGTGAAAGTTGCAGCAGTAGTTGGGTTTCCTTTGGGAGCGATGGCGACTGATGTGAAGGTGTTTGAAGCGAAAAAAGCGATTGAAGACGGTGCTTCGGAAATTGATATGGTTATTAATGTTGGAGCATTGAAGGATAAGGACTATGGTTTAGTGGAAAATGAAATTAGAAAAATAAAAGAGATAATTGGAAGCAATGTTTTGAAAGTTATAATCGAAACTTGCTATTTGACTGATGATGAAAAAGTGAAAGCATGTGAATTATCAGTTAATGCAAAGGCAGATTTTGTAAAAACTTCGACAGGATTTGGAACAGGAGGAGCTACATTTGAAGATGTAGAGCTTATGAAAAAAACTGTTGGAGATAAAGCGGAAGTAAAGGCAAGTGGTGGAGTGAAAGACCTTAAAACTGCAAAAAAATATATTGAATTAGGAGCAACAAGACTAGGAACAAGTTCAGGAATCGCTATTGTAACAGGACTGGAAAGTGAAAAGGCTGGCTATTAAATTTTAGTCAGTAAATAGGAATAAATAATAGACTTCTTGAGAAACTATATATTTTTAGAATTTAATAAAAGAAGGATTATAAAGCGAGGAGATAATAATTCTTGTTAAAATAAAAAAAGTAACTCCATACACTGAATGTCATTTTACGACAGTTTATGCTTAAGTTACTGAAATAAAAAAAATTGATGGTACAAAATCAAAAATTACAAAACTTGAAGTGAAAAAAATTTGGATGACTTAGATGATTTTGATGAACTGTATTTAGATGAAGTAGGTGACTTGAAAAAATATGAAATAAGTTCAAAGGACGGATATGCCAATATATGTGAAAAGCCGACTACAGATTCAAAAATTGTTTTGAAATTAAACAATGAAACAGTTATAAAATATGTTACAAAATATGGAGACTGGTATTATGTTTACTTTGCTGATTATCCTTCTGACCTTGAGAAAGAGTGGAAAGTTAAAGAATATAGAGGATTTATCCATAAGAGCCAGTTGAAAAAGCATGTTGATTAGAGTGTTTTTGTAAAAAAATTTGAAAATATTTGTTAAAGATAAAAAATATTAAGTTGGGAAACAAGTTTATTAAATAAATTTTGGATTTGAAGAGAGGATAACTTGTGAAAAAAATTTTAAAAAAAATAGTATTATTATTAATTTTGGCAAATGTGGGATTTGGAGATGTTGCACAAATTATAGGAGATTATTATTCGATAGATAAAGGAAAGGTTTATTACAAAAATAAAATTTTGGAAGGAGCAAATCCGAAAACTGCTGAGTTGATAGGATTTTATCTTTTAAAAGATGATAAGAATGTTTATTACATGGGTGAAAAAATAAAAGATGTAAAAATTAAAAATTTTGAAAAATTAGGGCAGAATTATTGGAAAAATGATAATAAAATTTATTATCGGGATAAAAAAATAGAAAATGCTGATATTATGAGCTTTAAAGTTTTAAATGAAGATTTTGCGAAAGATAAAAATAATGTGTATATAGGAAATAGCAGCATAGGACTTTGGAAACTTGATAAAATAGAAAATCCTGAAACATTCGAATTTTTATCAGATACTATAAATACTGATTCATTTTATGGAAAAGACAAATATAATGTTTATTATGTAAATAGGATATTTTTAAGTAGTTTTGGTACATATACTTGGATAGGATTTAAAGTAGAAGGAATTAATAAAGATAAAGTAGAAGTTCTGAATAAATGGTTTATAAAAGATGATAAAAATATTTATTTTAAGGGAAAAATTTTAGAAGATGCTGATTACAATACATTTGAAGTGCTTTCAAATGGAGATGGAAAAGATAAAAATCAAAGTTATGAATATTTGACTAAAGATGAGCTGGAATGGTTTTAATCAATAGGGAACTAATTGATTATACAGATAAAATAAAAAGGATAGGAAATAAAAAATGGAATTTAGAATAATGACTTACAATATTTATGGAGCAAGGCTTGCGGATGGGAAAAAATTGGCAAAAAGCATAAAAAAATATAAGCCTGATTTTGTTGCATTGCAGGAAGTTGATAAAAATACGAAAAGAAGTAATTTTCGTGATGTAACGCAGGATTTTGCACTTGAACTTGGGTATAATTATTATTATTTTCAAAAGGCGATGGATTTTGACAAAGGGGAGTTTGGAATTGCGTTTGTTTCCAAATATGATGTGAAAAATATATATGTTCACGAGCTGCCGTCTGCTGGAAATGAAAAAAGACAGGTTTTGGCGGCACAAATTAGTTCAAAGTATAAAAAACATATTTTGGTTATAAATACTCATCTAGATTATGAACCTACAGTAAAAAGTACCCAAATTGATGATTTGATGACAGTTATAGATTATTTTAAGGGAGATATAAAATTTTTATGCGGTGATTTTAACCTTTTGCCAACAACAGAGCATTATCGTAAAATTACTGAAAACTGGAATGACACTTATTTTGAAGGCAAGGATTTAGAAAATAAATCAAATCTTGAAAACAGAAATCTTGAAACCCAGAGAATTGACTATATAATGGCAAAAAAAGATGCGAATTACAGAACTAAGCAAAGTTTTTTTATAAATGATGATTCGCAGGAATGGACAAAATTGTCGGATCATTTGCCGTATATGGCGGTGTTGGAAGTAGAATAAATCTATTGGAAATGATTTTGAGATTTTTTGAATTAGGGTATGTCTTAAAACTCTCAAAATGATGAATTTTTAATAAATTTTTCTAAATTCAAAAATAATAAATACTGATTTTATTGTACTTTGTGTGATTTCTAAAATCAAAAAATATTAAAAATAACATAGATTTTGAGTTTTCAGACACAACTTATATCCTTATACGCCTATTTAAATTTTAAAAAAGCTTTTTATTTTAAATCAGGAGTAAATTTTTAGTCAATGTAGAAAAATTTTGAAGATAAATAGGGGTATGGTAAGAATACCCCTGTTAAAATTTATTTTAATCCCAATAATTTTATGATATTCTCTCCAAGTATTTTATCTGATATTTTTTTAGATGGACTTAAATATTTTATTGCCTGTTTATTTAAAAATGAATCACCGTAAGGAGCGTCAGAACTAAATAGACATTTGTCAGGAACTTCTGTTATTATCATTTTTAATGCGAGTGTAGAAAAAGCAGCGGATAAATCAATGTAGGCATTTGGTGTATTTTTTACAAAATCTGTTACTTCCATCCAGTTATAGCCTCCCATATGTCCAAAAATTACTGGTGTTTTGAAATATTTTCTTGTGAGATTTTCAAGAATTTTTATACCGTTTAGAGTGACTGGATTAAAAGTGTGAACCCATATGGGAAAGTTTTCATATTGTTTTAGTGCTTTAAAAATTGTTTCCAATTTGCTTACTTGTTCATCATTTCCAGGTGTAAATTCGCCAACGCCTTTTAATCCATTGTCAATAATATATTGTTTTATCCAGATTTGAGTTTCTTCAAGGGATAATCCAAGTGGAACGGTTCCAAAGCCATAAAATTTATCAGGGTAATTATTTATCACTTTCATTAAATCAGAAATATCCTTTTTAAATCTTTTTTTATTATTTTCAAGAGAATTTTCTCCTCCTAAAATTTTAAATAAAATTGACATCTCAGTTTTAAATTCAGTCAATGTTTTAGCTTTTTCAGGATGTGGAGTCGTTGTAAAAAGTATTGCCTTGTCTACTCCTGCTTTATTCATTTGTTCAATTTGTAATTCTGTTGGCAATATTAAATGTTGGTGACTATCTATTATCATATCTTCTCACCCTTTCATCTTTCTATTATTTTTGATATAATAAAGTATAACATACCTCTTGTAATCAATACAAGTACGCACATTTTTGATATAAAGTATCTTTTTTGATACTTTATTAAAGGAAGGAAAAATATGTCAAAAACAGAAGCAGTTTCAAACGCTTGTCCAATGGAGTTAGGAATAAACATACTCAGTGGGAAATGGAAATTAAGGATTTTATGGAATTTGTATATTAAAAAAGTGGTCAGATTTAATGAATTGCAAAGAAACCTGGGAAATATTACTACAAAAACTTTGACAGAGCAATTGAGAGAACTTGAAGATAAAAAAATAATAAAAAGAACTATTTATCCTGAAATTCCTCCAAAAGTTGAATATTCTCTGACTGAAATAGGCAGTTCTATTGAGCCTGTATTAAAAACTTTATGCGATTGGGGAAATGAATATTTGGAATTGATTGATAATAATATAGAATGACAAAGTATCGTTGTAATTTTTGTTGATGGAAGAAAAATATAATCTTGAAATATCAGCAAGAATATCAATGAATGATTATAAAAAAGAAGAATGGTTGTTAAATTTACTATTGTATATAATAGAAGAAATTAGAAATATTGTGAAAAAAAATGATAAGGAATAGTTTTAAAATGGGAAAAGAATATAGTTATAGTCCACCATTTGAGATTACAAATGAGATAATTGAGCTTGTAGCTCAGATTACTGAATTAACAGGAATGATTATAGTTTCAGAAAAACTATCTTCAAATCCAGTTTTGAGAAGAGAAAATAGAATAAAAACAATTTATTCATCACTTGCGATAGAGCAAAATACACTGACATTTGAGCAAGTGACAGATGTGATTAATGGGAAAAGAATTTTAGCTCCACCAAAGGATATAAAAGAAGTTAAGAATGCTTATGAAATATATGAAAAATTAGATCTATTAAATCCATATTCGATTAAAGATTTACTCAAGGCTCATAAAATAATGACAGCTGAATTAATAAATGAAAGTGGTACATTTCGTACAAAAGGAGCAGGAGTTTATCAGGGAAGTCAGCTGATTCATGCAGGGACACCACCTCAATATATTCCTGAATTAATCGACCAGCTTTTTTCGTGGTTGAAAAAAAGTAAAGTTCATCCACTAATAAAGGCTTGCATATTTCATTATGAATTTGAATTTATTCACCCATTTCAAGATGGAAATGGAAGGTTAGGACGTCTTTGGAATACATTAATCCTATCAAAGTGGAAGGAGTTTTTTGCTTGGCTTCCGATTGAAACTTTGATTCAGAAAAAACAGCAGAAGTATTATGAAGCTATAAATTTATCGAATAATATTCGAGAATCTACACCATTTATTACATTTATTCTCGAAATCATAAAAGAAACTCTGGAAGAATTGCAAAAAAATGACTTAAAAATGACTGATATTTTGACTGATAAAATGACTGATAAAGAGTTACAAAGGCTGAAAATACTGGAAGAGTATTTTGAGAAAAATAATTATATTGAGAATAATGAGGCTCAAAAAATTTTAAACATCTCAGATTCAACAGTTAGAAGATTTTTGAATAAACTTGTGAAAAATGGTATTTTGGAGGCATTTGGAGAGAAGAAAGGGAGAAAGTATAGGAAGAAATAAAATTTAAATTTTTAAATATTTAAGAATTATAAAAAATTATGATAATTCAAGAATAAATTAATTAATATAAACAGGATGAGATAAAATGGATATAAGTATAATTACTTGGGATGAAAATTATTATGATAGTTGCTATGAGGATTATCTTCAAATTATGAAAAATAATGAAATTGTTTATTATGGATATTGGTATGAATTAATTTCTTATAATGAAGAAGCACGATATAAGTTTGTGTTTGAATTTAATTATGGGGATATAAAAAATAAATGTGATACAGGTATAGTAAAATTTGAGAATAATTTTTTGATGGTTCCGTATCGAGAAAAAGTTTATCAACACAATTACAAATATTTACCTTTAAAATTTACTAAACAGCAGTTATTAAGGTTGATGTCTAAAGAAGAAATAAGTTTAATAAACAAAATTTCTTGTTCAGATATTTTGTTACAGTGGTTAGGATTGAGTAATTTTAAAGGATATTTTGATACATTTGAAGAATATAAAAAACAATTATTTTATGATATATATTTTGTTGATATAGATAAATTAGATGATAATATTGAAAATTTTTTTAAAGAAATATCGAAACTAAGAAATAGAGAAATAGTAAAAATTTTAAAAAATGATTTTGAAATTGTTATGGTTTATTTGAATACGGGGAAAATTTGGGAAGCATTTTTGAAAAAGGATGATAAAATATATTTAAATACAGAACTAGATGTAAGCATAGATGTAACAGATATTGCAGAGAAATATTATAAAAAATCTTAAAATCAATTGTTTTTAAAATAGATAAAAGATATAATTAAATAAAAAAGAAAGGAAGATAAAAAATGAAAAAAATAGAAAGAATTACATTAATTGTACTAGACAGTGTTGGAGCAGGAGAATTGCCTGATGCAAATTTATTTGATGATTGCGGGTCAAATACCTTAGGAAATATGGCAAAAGCGTATGGTGGAATGAGCTTGCCTAATATGGGGAAATTGGGGCTTGGAAATATTACTGAGATTGAAGGGACTCCAGCTGTGGAGAAAGCTGAAGGGGCTTATGGAAGAGCGATTGAAGTATCGCATGGAAAAGATTCAACAACTGGACATTGGGAAATTGCTGGTGTACCGCTAGAACGTCCATTTCCAAATTATAAAGATGGATTTTCAGATGAGGTTATAAAGGAATTTGAAGAAAAAACTGGAAGAAAAGTTATGCTAAATAAGCCAATTTCAGGAACTGTCGCAATTGATCAATATGGGGAAGAGCAAATTAGAACAGGTAACTGGATAGTTTACGGTTCAGCAGATCCTGTATTCCAGATTGCTGCAAATGAAGAAATTATACCATTGGAAGAACTTTACAAGGCGTGTGAAATTGCACTTGAAATTTGTAATGAGAAATCACCTGTGGCAAGGGTAATTGCAAGACCTTATGTTGGTAAAAAAGTAGGAGAATTTAAGAGAACTGCGAATAGACACGACTTTTCAATTGATCCTCCAAAAGAAAGCATGCTTGAAAGATTGGAAAAAGCTGGACTTGATGTAGTGGGAATTGGAAAAACGAGCGACTTGTTCAATGGAAAAGGAATTACAGATAATAGAAAAGCTAATCAGGATAATCTAGACGGAATTAAGAAAACGATAGCTGCATTGAAGGAAGATACAAAAGGATTGATTTTTACTAACTTAGTTGATTTTGATGCTGTTTACGGACACAGAAGAAATGTTGAAGGATATGTAAAGGCTCTAATTGAATTTGATAACTGGCTGCCTGAAATCGAGAAAAACTTGAAAGATGATGAAATCTTGATTATCACAGCTGATCACGGAAACGATCCTACATACAAAGGGACAGATCATACGAGAGAATATATACCTATAATGATTTATGGTAAAAATGTTAAAAAGAATGTAAATATTGGAACTAGAAAAACTTTTGCGGATATTGCGGCAACTGTTGAGGAAATTTTATTGGGAACTGAAAAAGAAGGAAGCTTTGCAAAAGAAATTTTGGAAGACTAAAAAATAGATAAATATGGGTTAATTGAGGTTGAAAATTAGATGAAGTGAGAGAGTTATGCTGAAAACACCTTTTGGAAATATACGAATGTTTTTGGATAAAAAAGAAGTTGAGTTTAATTTTTCTAAAATTCGAAATTCTAAATCTTTTTTGAAAACTGAAACATATTTATTGAAGTATGAATTTAAAAAGGAAAAAGTAGATAAAATAAACAAACATTTTTTAAAATGTATTTTAGAAACAGATTTTGAATATGAAAGTTATGTTGAGAGTGGCGAGAGATTGGAAGCGATTTCTTTTGAAATTAATAACGAGAAATTGACGATAGGGACAACTTCTGGATTATCTATGGCAGAATCTGATGGGAATAATAATGATTTTGATATTGAGTATTTGGAAAATGGAATTGAAATTGTAATTTTTGAAAAAACAAGGAATCAAATTTTTAGTTTTGGAGTTTCTTTTCTAGAAAATGTAAATGTAGAAAATGAAGTTCAAACATGGCTTGCAGTTGATTATGCGATAAATTTAAAAGAAAGGGTAAATAAATGCCAAAATTAATAATAAACAACCTGAATATAAAAGAAAAAAATGCTGATAAAAACGGTACAACTGGTTACAGAGTAAGAATAGATGGTGGGAATCCGATAGAATTTAGGAAAAAATATTTGGAAATCCAAGTTTCAAAAGGAGAACATGAAGTTACAATATTTAGGACTGGACTTAAAAAGGTTGTGAAGAAAATTAAGGTGATGGGAAAAGAAGCAAAGGTTTCTGTAAGGATTGATGTTAGTTTACCAATAATGATGGTGATACTGCAATTAATAATAAATAATTTTGTTTTTCCGAAACTTTCACTTTTGAGAACAATTTTTAGTGTTATCTTTTTAATTTTATTTTTGTATTTGATGTTTATGAGGGAAGTAATAAAGGTGGATGTTGAGGAGTAGAGTTTTGATAGAGGGTGATGATTGGTGAAAGATGGAAAAAAATCAGAGAAAAAAGTGGAAGAGGAAAAATGGTTAAATTGGGCAATTGAATTGCAAAGTCTGGCTCAAGCGGGACTTGCGTATGGAAAGGATAAGTTTGATATTGAGCGATTTGAGAGAATTAGAGAGATTTCAGCAGAGATGGTAGCTCATAAGACTGATATTTCGATAGAAAAAGTAAAAAATCTGTTTTGCAATGAAGTTGGATATCAGACGCCTAAAATTGATACTAGAGCTGCAATTTTTGAAAATAATAAGATTTTACTAATTCAGGAGAGTAATGGAAAATGGGCATTGCCAGGCGGATGGGCAGATGTTCATCTTTCAGTTAAGGAAAATGTGCTAAAGGAAGTTAAGGAGGAAGCTGGAATTGAAGCAAGTGCAGAAATGATAGTAGCCTTACTGGATGTAACAAAAAATCAAGGAAAAGCAATTCCTTATGGCATAACAAAAATTTTTGTGTTGTGTGAATATGTTAGTGGAAAATTTGAGAAAAATATAGAAACAATTGATAGTCAATATTTTGGAATTGATGAATTGCCAGAGCTTGCAACTAATAAAACTACCGCTGAGCAGATACAGATGTGTTTTAAAGCTAATGAAAATAGAGATAAATGGAAAGTGATTTTTGATTAGAGATAATTGTGGATGTTAAAAATTAAACGAGAAATTGTATAAAAAATTATTTTGTGAATTGAAAAAAATTTTATAAACATAAATATTATATATTTTTTTAAAGTAGAAAATACTATTTTTGTTAGCTTTTTAAAAATAATAAATATATACAAAATTCATATTTAAATAAAAAAGAAAGGATAAAAGATGAAAATTAGAAAAGCTACAATTAATGATTTGAAAGAATTGGCGAGAATTGAGCAGGAATGTTTTCCTGTAGCAGAAGCGGCAACTGAAGAAATTTTTTGTAAGAGACTGGAAGTTTATCCAGATTTTTTTTGGATTTTGGAAAATGAGGCTGGGGAAATTGTTTCATTTGTAAATGGCATGGCTATAGATAATGAGATTCTTACGGATGAGATATTTGAAAATCCTGATTTACATAATAAAAATGGCGATTGGCAAATGATTTTTGGAGTGAATACGCTTCCAGAGTTTAGAAGGAAAGGTTATGCTGAAAGAGTTTTGAGAAGAGTTGTGGAAGATACGAAAAAAGATGGTAGGAAAGGCATTGTTTTGACTTGTAAAGATAAACTTGTTTCATTTTATGAAAAAATTGGATTCGTGAATGAAGGATTGTCGGACTCAACGCATGGAAATGCGATTTGGTATAATATGAGAATAATTTTTTAAAAAATTAATATCGCTAAAAATAGTTAATATTAGAATAGGTTACCAAAATTAAAACACAGAAGAATGAAAGTATACTTCTAATATATTGGAAACATTCACTATTTTTATAAATATTATCAAAAAGTTACAGGTTTTCCACAAGTAGAAAATATATTCTTTTTTATAACATAGATTATATAGTAAAACTTATTTAAAACTAAACTCAAAAGCTATGACTATTTTACTCAAACCATAAATTTATATAATTTTAGCAGTTTAATTTAAAATAGGTTTGAGTGTATGATGTATTATGATAAATTCAAAAATATATAAAAAAGACTAATCTAAAACTTCTAAAGTTCTAAAATAGTCTTTTTTTATATATCACACTTTTTTACTTTTAAAATATTTTTTAAAAATTATAATTAATGCGAACCTTTTTTATTATAATCTTTTTGTTTTTCTTTATATTTTCTGACTTGTCTTTCTAGTCTGTCAGCTAAGTCATCAATTGCTGCATACAGATCTTTGTTTTCAGCTTCTATTTTTATCTTTGTACCGCTTGCATAAACTAATCCGTCAGCTTTATGAATTGGCCCTTCAGATTTTGTGTCTTCGACTGTCAGAACAACATCGACTTCTGTGATAGCTTCCGAATACTTAGAAATTCTGCTTATTTTTTCTTCAGTATAAGTTTTAATTGCATCTGTAATTTTAAGTTGTTTTCCGCTAATAATGATTTTCATAAATCATCACATCCTTTCATCTATGTCAATAATATTGTACCTTGAAAAAATTAAATGTCAATAGATAAAATAAAATAATTAAAATTATTTGTTGAAATCTTAAAAAGAATGTTATAAAATTTTATTAATCTAAAAGTTAAAAAATATAAGGTGAAAAAATGAAAAAAAATAATATACATAATATGAAAGAATTTTTTGAACAGGATACAGTTTCGCTTGCAAAAAATTTACTTGGAAAATTAATACTCGTAAAAAAAAATAATGAATTATTAGGAGGATATATTGTAGAAACGGAAGCTTATTTGGGAGTAGTAGATAGGGCTTGTCACGGATTTGAAGGAAAATTGACTCCAAAGGTTGAGGCCTTGTTTGGGAAAGCGGGAACAGTTTATATTTATACTATGCATACACATAAAATGCTTAATATTGTAAGTTGTGAAGAAGGAAATCCACAGGCAGTATTAATTAGAGGAATTGAGCCTGTGATAAATGTTGAAAGAATGATTGAAAATAGAGGAAAAGAGGGAATTTTAATTAGCAATGGACCTGGAAAATTGACAAAGGCGATGGGAATCGGAGATGTGTTCAACAAAAGTAAGATTTGTGAAATCACGAAAAAATTTCAGAAAGTATCAAAAAAATCAATTTATGATATTGAAAATATGGAAGAAAATATACTTTATATTGATTTTGAGAACAGTAAAATACCTAAAAATATCGAGAGTTCAGCAAGAATAGGTATTCCAAATAAAGGAATCTGGACAGAAAAGGAATTACGATATTTTGTTACAGGGAATAAATATGTTTCAGGAATGAAAAAATCTGAGTTTAAAGATGAGTGCTGGAAATAATTTTTTAGGTATTGAAAAAATAGTAAAATTTTGTTATACTTTTATTAAGTGGAAGATTTTATGAAAAATATCAAAATTTTAAGTGAAGTATTTATTATTGTTTGTAAAGTTAAATTTGTTGTGGAGGAAAGATGAAAAAAAATTTTTTTGTCAGAAGAGCAATCAAGATATTTTTTACAGGACAAATTGTAAAATTGTCTGCTTTGTTATGTATAAAATGTAAAAAAATTAAATATATAAATTTGTGTCAGAAATCTAGGTGAATTTTGTTTACTTAGATTTTTTTATTTTTTATATTATTTTGATTAATAACAGTTATTTTAATTTATTATTTATAACAATCTTTTTTTATGCAGAGGTATCATACGCCATACCTCTGCACTCCCGCTTTACGCAAAACTTTCTTATAAAAGAAAAAGAAAACTCGCTTTTGAGAATAAATTATTTTAATACCCAAAAATAGATTTTTTTAAAAATGTTTTGTAAAAGCTCAAACAGTTCTTTTTCTTTTAACGAAATTTTGCTTGGTATTTATTTTACTCAAATAAACTATTATGATTAAATATTAAAAAATATTTAGAAAAGTTTAATCTTGAAGGGCAATGGTAACTGTTTAGCTTTATTTAATAAAAAACAATAAAGGTCTTAAATTAGTTAATATAAATAAAAAAATATAGCAGAAAGAAGGAGAGAAAAAATGAATTATAGAATCTTTGTGGAAAAAAAAGAAGATTTTAGAGTGGAAGCACAGAATTTGTTTAGTGACTTGAAGGAGAACATCGGGATAGATGGACTTGTTGATGTAAGAGTCTTGAATATTTATGATGTATTTAACTTGGGTGAAAATGATTTGGAAAAATTGGAAAAAACTGTATTTTCGGAAATAAACGTTGACAATGTTTTTAGGTCATTTGACGAAGTGTTTAAGGAAAAAGATTCAGAAAATGTGTATTTTTCAGTGGAGTTTTTGCCGGGCCAATATGATCAGAGAGCGGATTCTGCAATTCAATGTATAAATTTATTGATTGACAAAGATAATAATATTAACGTAAAAAGCGGAAAATTGATAATTTTATACGGAAAAATTTCTCCTGATGAACTTGCGAGAATAAAAAAATATTATATAAATGAGGTTGAGGCAAGAGAAAAAGATTTAAATGTTCTAAGTGAAAATGTCGAAACTGAAAATACGGATGATGTTATTGTTTATGAAGGATTTACTGAAAAAACAAAAGAGGAAATCGAAAGTCTTAAAAATGAATTGGAACTGGCGATGACTGTGAATGACTTGCTATTTATTCAGGAATATTTTAAAAACGAGGAAAAAAGAAATCCTACGGAAACTGAAATTCGTGTTCTTGATACTTACTGGAGCGATCATTGCCGACACACAACTTTTGAAACAATTATTGATGATATAAAAGTTGAAAATGAAACTTATAAAAATATTATTGAAAAGGCTATTAATGAGTATTTGGAAAGCAGGGAGTACGTTCATGCTGACAGAATTTCTAAAAAGCCTATGACTCTTATGGATCTTGCTACAATTTTTGGAAAAGATCAGAGAAAAAATGGGAACTTGCCAGATTTGGAAGTTTCGGATGAGATAAATGCGTGTTCGATTTATATTGATGTGCCAATTGAAAGAATTGATGAAAATGGGAAAAAGAATACAGTTACTGAAAAATGGATTTTGCAGTTTAAGAATGAAACTCATAACCATCCAACAGAAATTGAGCCGTTTGGAGGGGCTTCTACTTGTATTGGTGGAGCAATCCGTGATCCATTATCTGGAAGAACTTATGTTTATCAGGCTGTGAGAATTAGCGGTTCTGCTGATCCGACTGAAAAAATTGAGGATACAATGGCTGGGAAATTGCCACAAAAGGTTATTACGCAAGTAGCTTCACACGGATTTTCTTCTTACGGAAATCAGATTGGACTTGCGACAACTCACGTGAATGAAATTTACGATGAAGGATATAAGGCTAAAAGGATGGAACTGGGGCTAGTTGTGGGAGCGGCACCTGCTGAAAATATTATTCGTGAAAAGCCTGAAAATGGGGATATTGTAATTTTACTTGGAGGAAGAACTGGAAGAGACGGAATTGGAGGAGCAACTGGATCGTCTAAGGAGCATACAACAGAATCTTCAGAAAAATCAAGCGCTGAAGTGCAAAAAGGAAATGCAATTGTTGAAAGAAAAATTCAAAGACTTTTCAGAAACAGAAATGTTACAAAATTAATTAAGAAATGTAATGACTTTGGAGCTGGAGGAGTTTCAGTTGCAATCGGGGAACTGGCTGACGGGCTTGAAATTGACTTGAATAAGGTAAGAGTGAAATATATTGGGCTAAATGGTACGGAACTTGCTATTTCAGAATCGCAGGAGAGAATGGCAGTTGTTATTGAAAAACAAAACTTGGATAAATTTATAGAATTTGCAAATGAGGAAAATCTGGAAGCGTATCAAGTGGCTGAAATTAACGATTCAAATAGGCTTGTTATGAAATACAATGGAAAAGCGATTGTAGATATTTCAAGAGATTTCCTAAATACAAACGGAGCTGCTTCAAATATCAATATCACAATTGAAAATACACCAAGATTGAATTTAAACAGGGAAATTGAAGGAAATGACTTTAGAAACAAATTTGTAAATAACTTGAAAGATTTGAATGTAGCTTCACAAAGAGGATTAGTTGAAACTTTTGACGCAACAATCGGGGCAACTACTGTATTAATGCCATTTGGTGGGAAATATCAGTTGACGCCTGCGGAAGTTTCGGTACAGAAAGTGTCTGTAATTAATGCGGAAACAGATGTCTCTTCAATGGTTGGGTATGGATATAATCCTTATGTTGCAAAACAAAGTACATTCCATGGCGGTGCTTACGCTGTAATTGAGTCAATGGCAAAAGTTGTCGCTGGTGGAGGAAACTACAAAAACATCAGATTTACATTCCAGGAATATTTTGAAAGACTGGGGCAGGATTCTAAAAAATGGGGTAAACCATTATCAGCATTATTAGGAGCATTGCACATTCAAAAAGCCTTTGGATTGCCGTCAATTGGTGGAAAGGACTCAATGAGCGGAACATTTAACGAAATTTCTGTACCGCCAACATTGGTATCGTTTGCAGTAAGCGTTACAGATGCCGAAAATGTGATTTCTAGCGAATTTAAAAAGGCTGGAAACAATGTGTACTTAATTACAACGCCAAATGATGAAAATGACTTGCCAAAACTTGATGAATTAAAGGCAAACTTTGATTTTATAACTGAAAATATAAGAAATAAAAAAATTGTATCTGCTATGGCTGTGAAAAATGGTGGAATTGCAGAAAGCATTGCAAAAATGGCATTTGGAAATGAACTGGGTGTGGATGTTTTGGCACAAATTGATGAAAATGACTGGTTTAAAGTAAATTACGGAGCATTTATTGTGGAAACTGCTGAAAATATTGAGTATAAAAATGCGATGTTGCTTGGAAAAGTTACTGATGAAGCCAAAATTGCTGTAAATGGAATAACTTTTGAATTGGATGAGTTAATCGGAAATTGGGAAAACAAACTTGAAAAAATCTTCCCAACAAAAAAAGAAGTGGCAAAAGAGCATGAAATTGCACATTGTGAAGGCTTAAAATATGAAAAACTTGCTAAAATTGAGCATGAAAATATAATTAGTAATATCTCAAACACTTATGCAAAACCTAGAGTGTTTATACCAGTATTTCCAGGAACAAATTCAGAATATGATCTAGAAAGAGCATTTAACCGTGAAGGAGGAATTTCTAAAATAGGAGTGTTTAACAACTTGTCTCATAGAAATATTTTAAATTCAATTGATAATTTTGTTAAAGAAATTAATAATTCACAGATTTTAATGCTGCCAGGAGGATTTAGTGCAGGAGATGAGCCAGATGGTTCTGCTAAATTTATGGTTGCTGTCCTAAAAAATAAAAAAGTAAAAGAAGCTGTGGAAAATTTACTAAAGAGAGATGGACTAATCTTAGGAATTTGTAACGGTTTCCAAGCACTTATAAAATCAGGATTACTTCCTTACGGGGAAATTCGTGAATTGAACGAAACTTCACCAACTTTAACCTTTAACGCAATTGATAAACATATGTCAAAAATCGTGCAGACAAAAATTATAACAAATAACTCTCCGTGGCTTTCTGATATGGAAGAGGGAGATATTCACTCTGTTCCGATTTCTCACGGCGAAGGAAGAATAATTATTACAGAGGAAGAATACAAAAAATTATTCAAAAATAATCAAATTGCAACAAAATATGTAGGTTTAGATGGAAATTCAACTATGGATTCTCAATTTAACCCAAACGGTTCATATTATGCAATTGAAGGAATGCTTGCTCATAATGGTAGAATTTTTGGGAAAATGGGACATTCTGAAAGAAAAGGAAAGAATGTTTATAAAAATATTTACGGAAATAAAGAGCAGAATATTTTTAGAAATGGAATAAAATTTTTTAAATAAATAATATCTTTTTTCTTATAAATAATAAATTTTTAATCGAGAGGAATTTTTATAAAATTATGAATAAAAAACGATTATTCTTAGTGATTATAACTTTTCTATTCATTATAAACTGTCATTCAAATCAGGAAGATGGAATAACGATAGAAAAAATATTACATTTTCCAGAAAAAACTGAAAATAAGAAGACAAACTATTATGATAAAGAATACTTAAAGGAACAAGATATAAGAAACAAGAAAGGTGAGTATAGCCTGATTTTATCAGGTTATGCTTATTCACCAGATAAAGATGCCTATTATAATGTTTACAGGTCGAGCTTCCTAGATGAAAAAGGTAATTTTATAAAAGGAACACCTAAGAATATTGAGGATTTTCTTGTATATGAAAAAGTAATGGATGTTGGATTAGAAACTTTTTATAAAGAGATTGATAATCTTGAAAAAGTAGAAAAAAAAGAGCCTAAATTAGCAGAACTTGATAAGTATGTACAGGATTGGATAAATGTTCTAAGAGAAGAAAGGACAAAAATAAAAGAAATTAGAAGTTATTATGAAACTGGAGAATATAAAAAAGATGATTATTCAAAAGGCAAAGTTTTGAATGATGAATATTTAAAAATTTTATATAAAAGAAAACAAATATTTAGAACATTTAATAAGAAAGTGAAAGAAGAAGACTACGAAGAAGAAAAAACAATAATATCAAATTCCATATCTGATGATAATTTATACATGAATTTAAGAAAATTAAATTTATTAATGGGAATTTTTGATGACAGATTATATGACTGGAATGAGATTTCTATTGGAAAAAATGAGAAATTTAATGTTGATATAAAGAATCAGAAGAGATATAGGGCAGAATTAGAGTTAATTTTAGCAGAAGTAGAAAAACAATTGAAAAAAACAAAAGAATTAACAACGGATTCTAAAATACATTCAATGCATTTAAAAAAAGATATGTATATAAAAATACTTGAGCAAGGGGATAAGGGTGTGGAATTATCTAAAAAAATATTGGATAAAATAGATAATAAAAATTATGATAATTTGAATGCACTTGCAGTTGACAATGTTGTAAACACGCTTGAAATGTATATAAATATACGGCAAAATCTAATAGTAAAATAATAAACTTAGAAGGAGGAATTATAATGAAAGTAGCAATATTTTTTGGAAGTCAGTCGGATACTGAAAAAATGAGAGGTGCAGCAAATTGTCTGAAGGAATTTGGGATTGGGTACGAGGCTTATGTACTGTCAGCTCACAGGGTTCCTGAAAAATTGGAGGAAGTTCTTGCAGATGTGGAAAAGAAAGGGGCTGAAGTGATTATCGCTGGAGCTGGGCTTGCGGCACATTTACCAGGAGTTATTGCTTCAAAGACAATTCTTCCAGTTGTAGGCGTACCTTTAAATGGAGCGATTGGAGGGCTTGATGCACTTTATTCAATTGTACAGATGCCAAAGTCTATTCCTGTGGCAACAGTTGGAATTGATAATTCATATAATGCAGGAATGCTGGCTGTGCAGATTTTAGCGGTGAAATATCCTGAAATTAAGGAAAAACTGATTAATTTCAGAAAAGAAATGAAGGCTAAGTTTATTGCGGATAATGAGAAAAAAATTGAATTATAAATTTGGTTAAATTAATGAATGTTGAGTTAGTTGAATAAAAATTAGTATTTAAAAAATTTATAAAGATTAGAGAAAAAATAGAAAATATATTAAAAAGTGGAAATTAGGAGGAAATAAAAAATGGAAAAAAGAGAACAAATTTATGAAGGAAAAGCAAAATCAATTTTTTCAACAGATAAAGCAGATGAAATAATTATGTATTTTAAGGATGATGCAACAGCTTTTAATGGGGTAAAAAAAGACCAGTTGGAAGATAAGGGGATTTTGAATAATAAAATTTCTACGTTGATTTATGAATATTTGATAAAAAATGGTGTGAAAACTCACTGGATTGAAACTTTGAATGAAAGGGAGCAACTTTGTAAAAAAGTGGAAATTGTGCCTTTGGAAGTGATTATTAGAAATAGGGCGACTGGAAGTTTTGTGAAAAGATATGGAGCGGAAGAAGGAAAAATTTTTAAAAGACCTACATTTGAACTGTCGTATAAAAATGATGATTTAGGAGATCCGCTATTGAACGATGATCATGCTTTGGCTTTGGAATTGGTAACTGAAGATGAATTGGCTGAGATTAAAAAGCAAACTTTTTTGATAAATGACTTGCTTTCAAAATTATTTGATAAAATGAACTTGATTTTAGTGGATTATAAAATTGAGTTTGGAAGAGATAAGGATGGGAATATTTTGCTGGCTGATGAAATAAGTCCAGATTCAATGAGATTATGGGATAAGGATACACTTAAAAAATTGGATAAGGATAGATTTAGACAGGATTTAGGAGATGTAATGGGAGCATATCGTGAAGTTTTACGTCGTTTGGAAGAAGTGCTGAAATAAATTTTTTAGGAATTTAAGTACATATTAGTAAGAGAGTCTCGAATACTTGTTGTCGGATAAATAGGAGATATAATAAAAATATCAATAGAATTATAAATTTAGAATAGTTTATAATAAAAATGGAGGAAAATTACAAATGATTAAGAGTTTGAATGAGGAATGTGGAGTATTTGGAGTTTATGGACATCCTGATGCGGCAAGACTTACTTATTACGGGCTTCATAGCCTTCAGCATAGAGGGCAGGAAGCGGCAGGAATTGTGGTAAGTGATGGAAAACGTGTAAATGGACATCGTGGGCCTGGATTAGTGTCAGAAGTATTTAATGATGACAGAATATTTAATCGTCTGGAAGGGAATAGTGCCATAGGGCATGTGCGGTATGCAACTTCTGGGAGTAGCAGTGAACGTAATATTCAGCCATTTTTATTCCAATTTTTTGATGGAAGCATTGCTTTGGCACACAATGGAAACTTGATTAATGCAAGGACGTTAAAAAGAGAGCTAGAAGAACACGGTGCAATTTTTCATTCTTCGTCTGATACTGAAGTATTGGTTCACTTGATAAGAAGAAGCAAGGAAAAAGATTTTCTGAGCCAGTTAAAAGATGCATTGCGTCAAGTAAAAGGTGGCTTTTCTTTCGTAATTCAAACTCAGACAGAATTGTATGGGGCAGTAGATCCATTTGAATTTCGTCCTTTAATTCTAGGAAGAACAAAAAATGGAGCTTATATTTTGGCAAGTGAAACATGTGCATTGGAAATTGTGGGAGCAGAATTTATTAGAAATATAAGATCTGGAGAAGTTGCTATCATTGATGAAAGTGGATATAGAATAGAAAAATATACTGAAAACACTTCAACTGCCATTGCGGCAATGGAATATGTGTATTTTGCACGTCCTGATTCAGATATTTCTGGAGTAAACGTTCATAAGTCACGTAAAAGATGTGGAAGAAGATTGGCACAGGAAGCCCCAGTCGAACATGCAGATATTATAATTGGAGTTCCTAATTCATCATTGTCAGCAGCAAGTGGATATGCAGAGGAAATCGGAAAACCTTATGAAATGGGATTAATTAAAAATCAATATGTAGCACGTACTTTTATTCAGCCAACTCAGGAATTACGTGAGCAAGGTGTCAGAATGAAATTGTCAGCTGTAAAAAGCGTTGTAAAAGATAAAGTTGTAGTTATGATAGATGACTCAATAGTCCGTGGGACAACTTCAAGCCGTATAGTTCAGCTGTTAAAAGAAGCGGGAGCAAAGGAAGTACATGTCCGTATTGCATCTCCAGAATTTAAATTTCCTATTTTTTATGGAATAGATGTTTCAAAATCGTCTGAATTGATTTCGGCAAATAAAACTGTTGAGGAAGTAAGAGAATATATAGGAGCAGATTCGCTTGCATTTCTTAGCATAGATGGGCTGATTGAGTCAATAGGGCTTGATTTTGACGCACCTTATACAGGGCTTTGCATGGAATGTTTTAATGGAGATTATCCAGCTGGATTGGGTGATTACGAAAAAGAATTTTATGCTTCATTGACACCAATTCAGAAAGAGGCTTTAGAGAAATTAAAGAAGTGAGGTGAAAAAATGTATATTGTAAGTTTGAATTATATAAAAGAAGTAAGTGAAGTTGAAAAATATTTAGAAGAACATGTAAAATTTTTGGAAAAATATTATGAAATGGGAAAATTCATTTGTTCAGGAAGAAAAAATCCTAGAACAGGCGGTGTAATTTTATTAAATGCAGAAAGTTTAGCAGAAGTAGAAAGTATAATTTTAGAAGATCCATTTAATGTAAATGAAATTGCAGAATATGAAATTACGGAATTTTTTCCTACGAAATATAATAAAAATTTTAAAATATTTGTAGAATAAAAGATATAATAGGAGGAAAAAATGTCAATTTCTTATAAAGATTCGGGAGTAGATAAAGAAGAAGGGTACAAAAGTGTAGAAAAAATAAAAAATGGTGCTAAAAGTACATATAATGCCAATGTTATGAATGATTTGGGAAGTTTCGGAGCTTTATACAAACTTGGAGATTATAAAAAGCCTGTGCTGGTTTCTGGAACTGACGGAGTTGGGACGAAATTAAAAGTTGCATTTGAAACAGGAATTTACAATACAGTTGGAATAGACTGCGTAGCAATGTGTATAAACGATATTTTATGTCACGGAGCGAAACCCTTATTTTTCCTAGACTACTTAGCTTGCGGAAAATTAGATTCAAATGTGTCGGCTGAAATTGTAAGCGGAGTTGTGGAAGGATGCCTGCAGTCAGAAGCTGCCTTAATTGGTGGAGAAACGGCTGAAATGCCAGGATTTTATACTCCAGGTGAATACGATATTGCAGGATTTGCAGTAGGGGCGGTAGAAGAGGATCAAATTGTGAATGGTTCAGATGTTAAGGAAAATGATGTTTTAATTGCAATTCCATCGAGTGGAGCCCACAGTAACGGTTTTTCATTAATCAGAAAATTATTTACTGACTTTACTGAAGTTTATAATGGAAAAACAATTGGAGAGCATTTATTGACTCCAACAAAGATTTATGTAAAACCAGTTCAGGCTGTAATGAAGGAAGTAAAAATCAACGGAATGGCTCACATTACTGGTGGAGGGCTTATCGAAAACGTACCAAGAACAATACCTGACGGACTTTGTGCAAATATACAAAAATCAAAAATTCAAATTCACGAGTTATTTAAGCACGATGCATTTTCAAGAGTAAGCGAAGAGGAAATGTGGGGAACATTTAATATGGGTATAGGATTTGTATTGATTGTGGATGCAAAAGATAAGGAAAAAGTGATTGAAATTTTAGGACAAAATGGTGAAAATGCTTATGAAATTGGACATATTGGAAAAGGTGATGAAAAAATATGTCTAAAATAATTGAAAATTCAAAAGATAATTCAGAAAATAAAAAAACTCGAATAGCAGTGTTTATATCAGGCTCAGGCTCAAATTTACAGTCAATAATCGACAATATCGAAAATGGAAACTTAAACTGTGAAATTTCCTACGTGATTGCCGACAGGGAATGCTTTGGACTGGAAAGAGCTGAAAAACATGGGATAAAAAGTATAATGCTCGATAAAAAATTATTTGGAAAAAATTTATCAGATGAAATAAACGCTATTTTGGAAAATGATACAGAAAGAACAGATTACATCGTACTTGCAGGTTATCTGTCAATTTTATCAGAAAATTTCATAAACAAATGGAATCGTAAAATTATAAATATTCATCCGTCACTTCTCCCAAAATACGGTGGAAAAGGAATGTATGGAATAAAAGTCCACGAAGCTGTAATCGCAAACAAGGAAAAAGAAAGTGGCTGCACAATTCATTTTGTAGACAATGGAATAGACACAGGAGAAATTATAACAAATGTGAAAGTACCTGTTTATGAGAATGACACGCCTGAAATTTTGCAAAAGAGAGTGCTGGAAAAAGAGCATATTCTGCTGATTGAAGGGATTAAAAAGTTATTAGGACAATAATTTTAAAAGCAAAGGAATGAGTTAAATATGGATACAGATTATACTATTTTAGTGATATTAACATATATCATGATAATTATTGGAGGGGTAGCTGGAATAGGATTAATATTAGCTTTTTTTAGAAAATTAGGAAAAATTGAAAGCAAAGATAAATTAGAAGAAGAAAAATTAGATGATTGATTTTAGAAAGATTTGGAGGTAAACTATAATATGGAAGAAATATTAGTAATTGTTGCGATGATTGCAGGAGGAATAACTGGATTCTTGATGGTGAAGTTTATTCAGAAAAAATTAAAAGATAAAAAAGAAAAATAATTAAAGGAGGAGAAATGAAAAAAATAATATTATTGTTATTCTTAATACTAGGAATTTTATCTTTTTCAAAAGAAAAAAAAGTTTATATGCCGAAAGTGGTTATAACTATAATGGATGATAATTTCAAAAATCCTATTGCAAGAACTGTAGAGCAAAGCGGGGTGTTAACAAAAGCTCTATCATTAGGAGACATGGTTACTTTTAGATATAAAAGTGATGAGAAGAAATTTGCAGAAAAGTTGATAGAAGAAATTTGGAGAATGAACAAATCTCTTCCAAATAAATTAACTTTTTTGATAGAACAAAACGAAGAAAATACTATGGTTCAGATTTTACAACTGTTGAAAAAATATAGATATAGAGGTAATGTTGAAGTAATTGAATTATCATATCAAAAGAATGCTAAAATTTTGGAACAGACAAGTAAAAATGGCTGGGAATATAATCAATATTCTGATTTAAAAGATGTGGCAGGAGAAGTGGAAATTGGAGGCGTAAAATACAATAAAAATGAATATGTCGCAACACTTTTTATGCAAAAATATGACAATGTGAAAAGATAAATTTTTTTGATTAAAGATAAATATTGAAAAATATAAATTTATACAAAAACTGAGAGGAGATGAAAATGAAACATAAATTTTTAGTATTGATGATACTAATTTTTAGTTTTTCAATAATTTATGCAGCAAATGGCGATGAAGAATTTTTGAAGGCGAATGAATATTACAAGAAAAATGATTATTCTAATGCTGAAAAAATGTTTTTGGAATCGATAAAAAAAGGAAATATAAGAGCAAATTATAATTTAGCAACTTTATATTTAAACAAAAAAGAATATAAAAAAGCTGAAAAATATTATCTTGATGTGTTAGAAAAAGGAGATAGAAAAGATACTGAATTAATATCGGCAACAATATTTAATTTAGGGCAATTGGACCTTGAAATTGGAGAATACGATAAAGCGGAATATATGTTCAAATTCTTAGCGGATAAATTTCCAAAAGATACAATATATAGTTCTAAATTAGGAGCATTTTATTTTGTTCAAGGAAAGTATTCGGAAGCTGAAAAATATTTAAAACAAGCACTAAATTATATAAAAGATGATAAAAATTTAGAAAATAAAGTAAAAAAACTTTTGGAAGAAATTGATAAGAAAGTAAAAAAATAGGATTTAGGTGTTTAATGGAGGAATATGAAAAAAACAATAATTTTATCAGTATTGATTTTTAATTCATTATCATATTCAGCATATACAGGATTTGGATACATTACTGAACCAAAATTTACAAATCCAGATAAATGGAGCGATTTTAAGACAATGCATAAAGTTACAGATGATATTAGTCTTTTGATGAGTTATGAAGAATTTAAAAAAGTAGTTCCGCAAAAGGAATATTATCGTGATAATGATGGGGTAGACGATACTGTATTTTATTATGAAAAAGTAAAAGATCCTTTTGGAAATTATGCAAGAGGGAGTTTTTATTTTGCAAAAAATATACTTATGTCTTCAATTTTTGAATATGATACAACTGTAAAAGAACATAAAAAAATGGATGCTGAAATTAGAAAACTTTATTCTAAGAGAAAAGGATATACAAAACTTCAAAATGCATATGCTTCAGCAACATTTTTGTATAATTCAGGAACTTTGATGTATATAAAATTTGTTCCAGATAATAATAATTATAGTAGTAATACCGGAAAAACATTGATTCATATTCAAGTATCAAGTGCATTAAATATTGCAAAATATTTACAGGAGATACAAATACTGAATAGAATTGGAGATTAAAAAATAGAGAGTTTTTTGAATAATATTTTCAAATTTCTCTCTATTTTTATTTATCCTGATTTTTCAAATTCAAAAATTTTATAATTATCTTGAATAAACTTTTGTAAATTTAGCAATTTTTTCAGCTAATTCATCAGTTAATACACCATCTTTTAATCTCCATTGCCAGTTTCCGCTAGCAACTCCAGGAGTATTGATTCTAGCTTCACTTCCTAATCCTAAGAAATCTTGAATTGGAGCGATTGCCATGTTTGCAACAGAACTCCATGCACCTCTTATTGCATCCCAATGGATATTATCGTCAGTTTGTGAGTTTAAATAATCTCTTGCAAATTGTTTATCTTTTTCTTTTGCTTTTGTAAACCATCCGATTAATGTATCATTATCATGAGTTCCAGTATAAACTACACAGTTCTTTGTATAAGTATGAGGCAAGTAGTCATTTTCTTCTTCTGAATCAAATGCAAAACCTAAGATTTTCATTCCAGGAAATCCAGTTGCTTCTCTCAAATCAATAACACCTTGTGTCATTAATCCCAAGTCTTCGGCAATAATTGGTAATTCTCCCAATTCTTCCTTTATTTTATTAAATAAGTCAATTCCAGGTCCTTTTACCCATTGACCATTTATTGCAGTATCATCTCCATAAGGAACTGCCCAGTATGCTTCAAATCCTCTGAAGTGGTCAATTCTTATGATGTCGCAAGTGGAAAGGTTAGCTCTAACTCTGTCTACCCACCATTTGTAGTTTAACTCTTTTAATTTATCCCAGTCGTATAGAGGATTTCCCCAAAGCTGTCCTGTAGCACTGAAATAATCAGGCGGAACACCAGCTACTTTAACGGGTTTTAGTTCAGGATCGAAAAGGAAAATTTCTGGATTTGCCCATGCGTCAGAACTGTCTACCGCAACGAAGATTGGTATGTCTCCAATTATTTTAATTCCATTATCATTAGCATATTTTTTTACATTGTTCCATTGGTCGAAGAACAGGCATTGAATAAAGTTGTTGTATTCAACTTCATCAGCTAATTCTTCTTTGTATTTATTAATAGCGGCTTCTTCTCTAACTTTAATATCGTGCGGCCATTCAGTCCAAGGAAGTCCATTAAAGTGGTTTTTTAAAGATATAAACAAGCTGTAATCATTTAACCAATCGCTATTTTCAGCTTTAAAAGTTTCTAATTTTCTTTTTAAATCATCATTTCCATTAGCTTTAAAATTTTCAAATGCTTTTCTTAGTAAAGGATATTTTTGATTATAAATAGCACCATAATCAACATATTCCTTATTGTCACCAAAATTAATATCTTTCAAATCTTCCTCTGATAATAAATTTTGCTCAATTAATAAGTCAAAATCAATCAGATATGGATTTCCAGCGAATGTCGAAAAACATTGATAAGGTGAATCACCGTATCCAGTTGGACCTAATGGGAAAATTTGCCATAATTTTTGATTTGCTTTTTTTAAGAAATCCACAAATTTATATGCTTCCTTTCCTAAACTTCCAATTCCATATTTTCCAGGAAGTGAAGTAGGATGTAACAAAATACCAGAACTTCTCTCAAACATTTCTATATCCTCCTTAAAATTTATTAATAAAATTAATTTTCATTTCTCATACTAAATATACTATATTTTATGCCAAAAGTCAACATATACGTAAATGTAAAATTATCAAGGAATTAAAATTGATTTCAACTGATTATATTTAAAAGATTACAGATATATCTTATAAAAAAATTAATGAAATTTGATAGTGAATGTGATATAATACAGACAGTTATTGATAAAAATCATAATAATATATTAAAATACATTTAAAATTTATAAAAAACATAAAATTTATATAATTCTAAGACCTATAAAAAGAAGAAGAGAAGAATTGAAGGGAGAATTGAAAATGTCAAAATACGTTTTTGGAATTGATCTGGGAACAACTTATTCCTGTATAGCCCGTGTAGATGATACAGCAAGGGCTGAAGTAATTAAAAATAATGATGGAGATAATATAACGCCGTCTGTAGTTGAATTTGACGGAGATAACGTGATTGTTGGAGCAGATGCAAAATCTGAGGCAGTTTTAAATCCAGAAAATACAGTAATGCTTGTAAAAACGCTTATGGGAAAGACAGATTTTGCAATTAATTATAACGGGGAAGACAAGACTCCTGAAGAAATATCAGCATTTATTTTAAGAAAATTGACACAAGATGCTTCGGAACAGCTTGGAGTGGAAGTTAAAGATGTTGTGATAACTTGTCCAGCCTACTTTGGAACAGCAGAACGTACAGCGACTAAAAATGCAGGAAAAATCGCAGGATTTAACGTACTGGAAATCATAAGCGAGCCGACAGCGGCGGCACTATACTATGGATGTGCAAAGGAGCAGGATGAAAAGACAATTCTAGTTTATGATTTAGGAGGCGGAACTTTTGATGTTACGATTATGCGTATCAGTTCTGATAAGATTCAGGTTATCTGTTCAGACGGAGATCACGATTTAGGTGGAAAAAACTGGGATGAAGTATTGATAGAATACCTTGCTGACCAATTTGTCAAGAAAATAGGCTATGATATTGAGTTTGATGAATATGCAAAACAGGATTTGCGATTGAAGGCAGAAAAAATAAAAAAACAGCTAACTTCACGAAGTCAGGCTGGAGATTTACTGGAAGTTATGGGGAACAGAGAAAAAGTCTCTATAACTAGAGATGAATTTGAAGAAATAACTTCTACATTGCTAAATGAAACTTTGAAAAAAACGAAAGAAGTAATTGATGTAGCTAAAAGAAAAGGATATGAAAAAATAGATGAAATACTTCTTGTAGGTGGCTCTACAAGAATGCCACAGATAAAAAGGGCATTGACAGAAAACTTTGGAGGAATAGAAATAAAAATTCTTGAGCCAGATGAAGCTGTTGCAAAGGGAGCGGCAATTCATGCTGTAAATGTTTATGTAAATAATCAGAAGAGCCTTGCAGGACAGGACTTTGAATCTGACACGGAAGTAAAGGTAATGGTTAATGGAGATGAAAAGGAATTAAAAGCAAAGGACTATAAGGAAGATTTGACATTCTCTCCTGAAATGATGGGAATAGGTGGAAACACAAGAGAAATTGTCATTGCGACAACAAAGAGCTTTGCAGTAAAAGTTGAAAATAAAGATGGAGTTAAGAGCTGTTTTAATATGATTGTAAAAAATGAGCCTATGCCAAGCGGAATTTTAGAAGTTTCGGGTAATTTTACAACGCTTAATGATAATCAAGAGACAGTAGATATAGAAATTTATGAAAATGACTATATGGATAAATATTTTGATGTAGATGAGGACTTAAAAATAGGTAATACAATATTGGAACTGCCTGAAAACCTTCCAGCAGGTTCTCTAGTAGAAATAACTCTTAAACTTAATAAAGAAGGAATTTTGGAAATAAGAGGAAGAGATAAGTCTGGAAACAAGGAAGTAAATGTAAAATTAGAAACAAAAAGCGTAATATCTAAAGAAAAATTAGAAAAATTGACAAATAAATCACAAGGAATTGCAGTACTTTAAAAATATAAGAATAATTTTAGTTGAGAAAAAAATTTGATGTAAAGGAGGAAAAGTAGTCAAAAATGGCAGAAGATAGTCGAATAATAAACAATTGGTATATAATACTTGGGCTTGAATATTATCCAGTTCCTGAAAAAGACGAAAAGAAAATAGAAGCAAGAATAGAAGAAAAAAAGAGATACTGGCTGTCAAAGGAAAGTGACCCTTTTGACGGGAAAAAATACAGAAAATACAGTAATCTTGCAAAAAATGGGATTATAAGGCAAGAAATGCTGAATGAAGCCAGAAGAGAAGAACTGATAAAAGATGCCCAGAAAAAACTATTCGATCCGATAGATAATTTTCTGAAATACATAAAAAATACAGAGATTAAAGAAGAAATTGTAAAAGAAATTGCCAAAAGAACACAACGACAGGAAAATCTGGTAATAGAGAGAATAAAAATTAGCGGTCGAAAAATTTTACCTAGTGAATATAACCAAAAATTGTACAAAAATTTTTATGAAAATATTAATAAAAATCAAGATGAATTTTTTGAATTTTTGGTATTTGAAAAATATCTCGAAATTTTAGGTAAAACGAATTTGTATGAATTTTTAGCTTCTGAAGGGCTGGATATAAAGACGTTGACTCAAAAACAAATTGATGAAAAAAGGAAAAATCTGATAAAGTTTGATAACGAAACTTCTGCCAAGAAAAAATTATACAGTGCATGTGAAATAATATTAAAAAGTGAAGACAAATTAAATAAATATGATGAGTATTTAAAATATCTCCAGTACTTAAAAGTATTAAAAATACTTGATAGGGCGGAACAAATTTACAATTTGACAGATGATAAAATTCCAACTGAAGAATTTATTAATGAAATACAGAAAATTGTGGAAAACAAGGAAGAAGCAAAAAGTATTTTTATAGGATTTTGCAAGGAGAAAAAGATACTGTATACTGTCTATAAAAAATCAAGTGGAATGAAAGAATATAAGCAAAATGATAACTTAAGACAGAAAACAGAAAAAGAAGATAGGTATGCTGAAAAATCAGAAAATCTATGTATAGAAGCATTGAGAGCGATAAAGGAGTCCAGATTTGAAGAAGCTCAAAAATACTTAAATGATGCAAAGTTATGCCTGAAAACGATTCAATCGAAGTTCTTGAGGAAAAGTTGCATGAAACAAGGCAGGTATGGATTGAAAACAAGAAAACAGAAAAAGAATCATTGAAAAAGCGAAAAGTAGTGCATCCAATTAAGAAAAAAAAATCAAATGGACAAAGTCGGAATATAATTATTTTTATAATTATTGCAATAATGTTTTGTGCAATAATTTATTTGATTATGTTAAATCCGGAAACATCTCAAAGTACGGCAGTAGATGATGGAAATATAGTTCTGGATGGAAAAGCGGAGAAAACAATCTCGCTTGACAAAAATACGAGTTTTTATGTTACTGATAATAATTTATACTACAACACTAAAAAAGATGAATACTTGGAAAAGGCAGGTATAAAGGGAAGCAGTAGTTCAGGAGATTATGACTTTTTAGTTATTGAAAAGTTTCCTAAAAAAAGATATAACATTCTCTTGAAAAAAGGTGTTAAGGACAGGATATTCAAATTTAGATGCGATGCTAAAATAAAAGCAGCAGGAACTACTTTATTTGTTGAAAATCCTGAAGACATAATGATTTACAAGGATAAAAAACAGATGGAAGAAGATAAGCAGCTTAAAAGTAATGGAGGATGCTTTACAAAATTTAGAAGTGATATTGAAAGTAAAAATTAGTGAATAAAATAAGATTTAAATTAAAATGTTTTATATATATAAAAGGTTATTATATGGTATTCCACATTTTTTTATGGTATAATATTTACAAGGAAAGGGAAGTGAAAATATGAAATTAGGAGATAATGTAGATATAATAGCACCATTAAATGTAAAAACAGCCGATTCGGAAACAGGTTATCTTTTGTTAAATCCGACGCTTGTAAATAATGGTAAGATAGAAAGCTTCGAAAATGCGGAAGTTCCTGAAAGATATAAAAATGGAAAAAATAAAATAAATGAAAAATACTTTGTAAAAAAGAACGATGTGCTGTTTCAGGCAAAAGGGAGTAAAATAGAAGTTGTATATGTTGATAAGGAATATGAAAATGTACTTCCTGCAACACTTTACTTCATCTTGCGGGCAAATGACAAAATAAATCCTAAATATTTGCAATGGCTTTTAAAGACAGAACTGCTGCTGCTTTATTTTGAAAAGAAATATAAAACTATGAGTGCTGTCAGAGCTGTAAATAAGACTGATATTGTTGAGCTTGATATAGACTTGCCTGATAGAAAAGAACAGGACAGAATGGTTGAAATAATAACAAGTTTTGAAAAAGAGGAAGAAAATACAAGAGAATATCTGAAAATAAAGAAAAAATATATCGAAGAAAAAATTCTAGCGAAAAATAAGGTGATAATAAATGAAGAATAAATTCTTTGAACTTGTAACAGATGAGTTGGAAAACAATAAAAATCAGAAAAAATTACAGATTTTAAAAATGTCTCTGCTTTTATATATTATTTGCGTAAGCAAGGTTGTTTACGAAGAATTGGAAGATTTAAGAGACGATAATTATTTATTTCTGGAATACTTAAATAATTTGGGATTTGAATATGACTTGAATGGCACGTATTTGGAAAATATGAAAAACTTATCAAGTAGAATAACTGTATTTAATGAGATATATGACTTTATAGAAGAACATCCAGATAAACAGGTATTTATTGAAAGCTTGTCAGAAATGGAAATGGAATTAAAACTGAACATTTTAAGAGGAAAATATGCAAAAATCACACAAAACTATATCGATAACGTAATTAATTTGCCAATTACACGTGATGAAAGCGTTAATCAATTATCGCTGGATATTTTAGAAATAAATAATAGTGAAATATTATACAGTGTTGATTTTTTTGAAGAAAATAATTTTTATCGTGAAAAAATGAAAGATATTGAAAAAAATACAATTACTGAAATTTTATATTCATTAAAAAATTCAGCTTCTAATAGGGATTCAGCAGTAATTTTGACAAAAAATTTAGATACTAGTAAATTCTTATACAGTTTTTTAAAGGAAAGTAAAAAGGGAATGATAGAAAAAGATGCTTTTTACTTATTAAAAAATGAAGAAATGGAAGATTTTGTAAAATCTGATAAAATAGAATATGTAGTTGCAATTCCTTTTAACAACACGTTAAAAAATCAAGTGATAATATTCAACGAAGAAAAAGAAAGCAAAAATAACATATTATTTGTTCAATCGCAGCACTTTTTTGAAAAAGGAAGCGAAAAAATAAAGCCTGAAAATTATAAGGAATTAGTTGAAATAATCAAGAAAAAACAGGAAATAAATGGTATTTCAAAGTTAGTTTCCAATGAAACAATATTAAGAAGAAAATGTAATCTGGATATTTTGGGATATGTTTTTAAAACTAAGGAAAAAGTCAATTTAGAAGAATTAAAGCAAAATAGGGACAAAATTTTTGAATTAATGACAATAAACAGAAAAAAATGTGATGACTTAGTAAATAGTTATTTGGAAGAGGAATAAATTTAATAATAAAAATAGAAAGAAAGGTTATAATTTATGAAATTATTAACAATAAATGTACACGCATGGTTGGAAGAAAATCAAATGGAAAAAATTGATATCTTAGCAAAAGATATAGCTGAAAAGCAATATGATGTAATAGCAATGCAGGAAGTAAATCAGCTTATGAACAATCCTGTAATTTTTGATGATATAAGACAGGAAAACTATGGATGGGTTCTTCTGGAAAAATTACAGGAATATACAGACACTGACTATTATTACCACTGGAGTAACTCACATATTGGATTTAGTAAATATAACGAAGGTGTGGCAATAATAACAAGGCATAAAATTAAAGAGGAAGATGAGTTTTACTGTACTTTTGCACAGTCAGTAAGAACAATATCGGCAAGAAGGATAGTTAGTATCACTATTAATTATAATGGACAGGATGTTGAATTTTACAGCTGTCATATGAATTTACCAAATTGTGAAACTGAAGATATGGGAGAAAATTTAAGAAATATTTTGAACAGATCTAAAACTGATAATTTAAAAATATTAATGGGTGATTTTAATACAGATGCCAATGGGAATCCTGAAGATTATCAAAATATTTTGAATCAAGGCTTATTTGATACGTATACACTTGCTGAGAAAAAAGACAGTGGTGTGACAGTAGATAAAGGAATACACGGATGGGCTCAAGATAAATCGAAAAAGAGAATAGACTATATATTTTCTACTAAGGAAATCAAAGTAAAAGAAAGCAAAGTTATCTTTAATGGAAAAAATAAAGGTGTGGTATCAGATCATTTTGGTGTAGAAGTGGAAATAGAAATTTAAATTTAAATGAAAAAATAATAATTTTAAAATGAATTTATAATTCTAAATATATGCATAAACCCAGTAATAATCGTTGTTTTTTTATACAGCGATTATTTTTTTGGAAAAAAATTTAAAAAAAGATATACGTAAATGTATTGACAATTTAAAAAAGTGTGGTATATTTAAAATAAGGAAAAAATAAATCAAATATATAAAAATTTTTAGGAGGTATTCAACTATGATGAAAAAAATTCAACGATTCGGTGGAGCGATGATGGCACCAGTTCTATTGTTTGCATTCACTGGGATAGTCGTAGGATTGTCTTCTGTATTTACTAATACACAAGTTATGGGAAGTATTGCTGAAGAAGGGACAATGTGGCATAGCTTCTGGTATGTAGTACAAGAAGGTGGTTGGACAGTATTTAGACAAATGCCTATATTATTTGCTATAGGACTGCCAATCAGTTTAGCAACAAAGACAAATGCAAGAGCATGTATGGAAACATTTGCGTTATACACAACATTTAATTATTTTGTAGCGGCAATATTGAAAGTATTTTATAAAATAGATGCAGCTGAACAAATAGCTAATAAAGTAACAGGATATTCTGCAATAGGTGGAGTTCCAACATTAGATACAAATTTATTTGGTGGTATTTTAATAGCGGCGTTAGTAGTATATTTGCATAATAAATATTTTGATAAGAAATTACCTGATTTCTTAGGAGTATTCCAAGGATCAGTATTCGTATACATGGTAGGGTTTGTAGTTTTAATCCCTTGTGCATTCTTAACAGTTCTAATTTGGCCTAAAGTTCAATTGGGAATTGGTGCAATGCAAGGATTTATGAAAGCTTCAGGAATATTTGGAGTATGGATTTACACATTCTTAGAAAGAATATTAATTCCAACTGGATTACATCACTTTGTTTATACACCGTTTATATTTGGACCAGCTGCAGTTCCTGGAGGAATTCAAGTTTACTGGGTTGAACATATAAAAGAATTTGCTCAAAGTACTCAATCATTAAAATCTTTATTCCCACAAGGAGGATTTGCTTTACACGGAAACTCAAAAATATTTGGTGCAATAGGAATAGCTCTTGCTATGTATGCTACTGCTAAACCTGAGAAAAAGAAAACTGTAGCAGCATTATTGATACCAATAGTATTTACAGCAGTAGTTTCAGGTATAACAGAACCATTAGAATTTACATTCTTATTTATAGCTCCTGTATTATTTGCAGTTCATGCTTTCTTGGCAGCAACAATGGCAGCAACAATGTATGCTTTTGGAGTAGTTGGAAATATGGGTGGAGGACTTCTTGACTTCTTATTCCTAAACTGGGTTCCAATGTTTAAAAATCATGCTGGAACAGTATTTACTCAAATAATAATAGGATTAATTTTCACAGTAATATACTTCTTTGTATTTAAGTTCTTAATTCAAAAAATGAATTTAAAAACTCCGGGTAGAGAAGATGAAGATGAAGAAATGAAACTTTATACTAAAGCTGATTATAAAGCTAAACACGGTGAAGGTGGAGCAGCTTCTGGTTCTTCAGACGATCAATATATGGATCAAGCATTAATAATTCTTGAAGCATTAGGTGGAAAAGAAAATATTGAAGAACTTAATAACTGTGCAACTAGACTTAGAGTAAGTGTAAAAGATGAAGCAAAATTAGCAAAAGATGCAGCATTTAAAGCTGGTGGCGCTCATGGAGTAGTTAGAAAAGGTACAGCAATTCAAGTAATCATTGGATTAACAGTGCCGCAAGTAAGAGAAAGAATCGAAAACTTAATTAAATAAACATAAAAATAAGAAAGAATTTTCAAAAGTTATTTAGACCTTATGAAAGTTCTTTCTTTTTTCACATTCATAGAGAAAGAATTGAAATTAATAGAATTACAAATGATGATATGAAAAAAAATGCTAAATTTAATAAAATATGAGAGAAATTATAAACTTGGTGTGTAAAATTTTTATGTAATATGATAGAGTTATCTCAAAAAATTGAAATAAGAGTTTCATATTTTTAAATTTTAAGACAACCCTTTTTCCTATATTTATTTTTAAAAACAAGTTATCGTTTGGCAATAGCACTAAAAGTAAATTTTTCAGGATGATGAATTATTGTTTCATATTGAAACAGTGTTCCATTTGAGAGATATGCATGAGTTTCAATAACTACAACCATATTTATATCCTTTAGTTTAAGGTATTTTTGCTCCTCAGGAGTAATTTTTCTAAAACTAATATCTCTACGTGAATAAGCTATTTTTAACTTAAGTTCGTTTTCTAGATACTCATATATTGATTTTTTTGCTATTTCTTCGTTTAGAAAAGGTACAATTCTTCTGTCAAAAAAACTAGTAGAATAATTTAAAGTTTCGCCCTCTAACGAATTAGTACGTACAACTTTGTAAAAATCAGCGCTTTCAGATACTTGAAATTCCTCCATCAACTTTTCTACTCCTTGGACAATATATAAACTAATTAAGTTAGTTTCAAGATTGATATTTTGAAGTTTGCTAATTTCTTGTACAGTCTGAATCGAAGTTATAGAGATGTTTTCTAGATTTCTTTTCTCTAGTACAATTGACTTTTTCCCTTTTATTTTTTGTATAAGACCTTCTCTTTCTAGCATAGAAAGTGCTTTTCTTACCGTAAGTTTGGAAAAATTATAGTCTATTGCTAAATCATCTTCCTTTTTTAAAAAATCTCCTGATTTCAGAGTTCCATTTTTAATTTGTTCTTTAATATCGTGATATACTTTTTCATATTTTTTCATTCATTTATACAAACCTTTCCTAGAATATTTTATATATACTTAAATCTTTTGAAATCTAAACTGATAAAAATTGAATAAAGTTAAGATTTAAGTAAAATAATTGTAATTTTTGAAATTATAGCTAACATAATTTGGAGAAAACACATGAATTAGATAAAGATATAACTTAAGTTTTTGCTCCTTTTTAAATTAGATTTACTATAAATATCAATATTACTACTGTAATTATACACTAAATGAGAGTAAATATCAACAAAAATAAAAAAGATTTATATAATTCTTTAAAAACATTCAAAAAGATTTATATAAAAGTGTTGACTTTTTTAAAAAAGTATGTTATTATAATGATGTAAATAAGAAATAAAAATAGAAATATAGAAATGGAGATGATTATTTATGAAGAAATTTTCAATTGCAGTAGCTGGTGGAGGGAGTACATTTACTCCAGGAATTGTGTTGATGTTACTTGAAAATTTAGATAAATTTCCGATTAGACAAATAAAATTTTATGATAACGATGCAGAAAGACAAGAAATTATAGCAAAAGCTTGTGACATTATTATAAAGGAAAAAGCGCCTGATATTAACTTTGTTTATACAACAGATCCTGAAACAGCGTTTACTGATGTAGACTTTGTTATGGCACATATAAGAGTTGGAAAATATGCAATGCGTGAAAAAGATGAAAAAATACCTTTAAGACATGGAGTATTAGGACAAGAAACTTGCGGACCTGGAGGAATTTCTTATGGAATGCGTTCAATTGGTGGAGTTATCGAGTTAGTTGATTATATGGAAAAATATTCACCAAATGCATGGATGTTAAACTATTCAAACCCTGCAGCAATCGTAGCAGAAGCAACTAGAAGATTACGTCCAAACTCTAAAATATTAAATATTTGTGACATGCCAATTGGAATCGAAATAAGAATGGCTGAAATGCTTGGGCTTAAATCAAGAAAAGATATGGTAATTAGATACTTTGGATTAAATCACTTTGGATGGTGGACAGACATTAGAGATAAAGAAGGAAATGACTTAATGCCTGCATTAAGAGAAAAAGTGGCAAAAATTGGATACAATGTAGAAATTGAAGGAGAAAATACAGAAGCAAGCTGGAATGATACATTCACAAAAGCAAGAGATGTATTTGCAATTGACCCTACAACAATGCCAAATACTTACTTAAAATATTACTTCTTCCCTGATTATGTAGTAGAACACTCAGACCCTAATCACACAAGAGCAAATGAAGTAATGGAAGGAAGAGAAAAATTTGTATTTGGAGAATGTAGAGCAATCGCTGAAAAAGGAACAGCAAAAGATAGCAAACTACACGTTGACGATCATGCCTCATATATAGTTGACTTGGCAAGAGCAATCGCTTATGATACAAAAGAAAGAATGTTATTAATAGTAGAAAATGATGGAGCAATCTCAAACTTTGATCCAACTGCAATGGTTGAAGTACCTTGTATAGTAGGTTCAAATGGACCAGAAAAAATTGTTCAAGGTAAAATACCTCAATTCCAAAAAGGATTAATGGAACAACAAGTATCAGTTGAAAAATTGGTAGTAGAAGCATGGATTGAAGGTTCATATCAAAAATTATGGCAAGCAATCACATTGTCAAGAACAGTACCAAGTGCATCTGTTGCAAAAGCAATATTGGATGACTTAATTGAAGCAAATAAAGACTTCTGGCCAGTGTTGAAATAATTAACAAATATACTTAATTTATAGGATTATCTCAAAAGGTTAAAAAATACACTTAACTTGTGAGATAATCTTTTTATTGATAATATAAAAAAATTCTGAAAAAGGAGAAAATATGGATACAAAAAAATTAGATAAAAAATGGTGGAAAAAAGAAGTTGGATATCAAATATATCCAAGAAGTTTTTATGATAGTAACAATGATGGAATTGGAGATTTGAATGGAATTATTGAAAAATTGGATTATCTAAAAGAACTGGGGATAACTCTTATCTGGATTTGTCCTGTGTATAAGTCACCAATGGATGACAATGGATACGATATTTCTGATTATTATGATATAAATCCTGAATTTGGAACAAAGGAAGATTTGGAAAGATTAATTGTAGAGGCGGAAAAAAGAGGAATAAAGATAATTCTGGACTTGGTAATTAATCATACTTCAGATGAGCATGAGTGGTTTTTGGAAGCATTAAGAAATCCTGAAAGTAAGTATAGAAATTATTATATTTTTAAAAGAGGAAAAAATGGAATGCCACCAACAAACTGGAGAAGCCATTTTGGAGGTTCTGCTTGGGAAAAAGTTGAAGGGGAAACTGATGAAAATGGGAATGAAATGTATTATTTACATTTATTTTCAAAGAAACAGCCTGATTTAAATTGGGAAAACCCTGAAGTTAGGGAAGAGCTTTATAAAATGGTAAATTACTGGCTGGAAAAAGGAATTGCAGGTTTCAGGGTAGATGCTATAAATTCAATAAAAAAAGATAAGGATTATTTAGATTTGCCTGTTGACGGAGCGGATGGTTTTGCATTTAGCATAAAATATACGTTAAATCAGCCAGGAATTGAGGAATTTTTAGGAGAACTGGCAAAAAAAACATTTAAGAAGTACAACTGCATGACTGTAGCTGAAACACCTTTGCTGGAATACGAAAGATACAATGATTTTATTGGTGAAGATGGATTTTTTTCAATGATTTTTGATTTCAGCTATTCTGATTTAGATATGGCGAAAGAAGGTTTTTACTATTCAGTGCAGGATGTGAAAATTAATGAATTGAGAAAAAAATTTTTTGAAAGTCAGCTGACACAGCAGAAATATGGATGGGGAGCACCATTTTTAGAAAATCACGATTTGCCAAGAAGTTTGAATAAATTTTTAGGGAAGAAAGCAAATGAAATAAATGCAAAATTACTTGCGACATTGTTTTTCTTTTTACGTGGGACACCGTTTATTTATCAGGGACAGGAAATAGGAATGGACAATTTTGAGAGAACTGATATAGCACAGTTTGATGATATTGCCAGCAAAGATCAGTATCAACGTGCATTGGGAGAAGGTTTTTCTCCTAAAGAAGCGCTATATTTTGTAAACAAAAGAAGCCGTGACAATTCAAGAACACCTTTCCAATGGAATAGCAGTAAAAATGCTGGATTTTCAAAAAATGAAGATGTAAAAGCATGGATAGAATTAACTGGAAGTCAAGATAAAGTAAATGCAGAATCTCAAATAAATAATGAAAATTCAATTTTTGCCCATTATAAAAAAATGATTGATTTACGACAAAATGGAAAATATTCAGATTGTCTGATTTTTGGGGAATTTATTCCAGTAGAATTAGAAAATGATGAAATAATCGCATATATAAGAAAATATAAAAATCAGCAAGTTCTTTGCATTAATAATTTTTCTGATAAAAAACAGAGAGTGGATCTAAGCGAAATTGCTAAAAATATTGATGAAACAGAAATCAAGCTAGGAGATATTCTGATTAATAATTATGCGAATATTGAAAATGATGGAAAAGCGCTAATTTTGGAAGGATACCAAAGTTTGTTAGTGGAAATTCACATGTTATAAAGATTTTACGGAAATATCGATAGATAATTTGTATAGTAAAACTAGTTTAAAACAGAACTCAAAAATTATGACTATTTTACTCAAATCCTAAATTGTATAATTTCTATCATTTCAATTTTAAATGGGTTCGAGTATAATTTGAAAAATGTATAAAATAAAAAACTGTCTTTTATTCTTAAAAAAGCAATATTGGACAGTTTTTTTATATGGTTTAATGAGATTAAATTTCCTTTTCTAGTCTCATTTTTTCGATAATATTGCTTGGAAGATATATTTCAATAATGGACTTTTTGCTAGAATAATATTTTACAAAAATTCTAATATATTTATTTGAAAATTCAAAAGAGTCATTATCGTTGAAATAGCTGATAGAATCAATATTTTTTAATTTAAAGTCATACATAAGTTCTTCAATTTTTGGATAATGTCTTTTAATTTTGTTAAGTTTTCTTGTAAGTGTGTAAAATAGGACTATTGGTGATTTAACAGTTTTTGATACATTTACAAAAAGTTTTAGATTGTTTGAGGCTAGATTAAGCATAAGAGCCTTTTTCAAATTTTTTTCAAAATCTTTAGAATTTTTGGCATAATTTATATTGTCGTAGACGTATTTATATCCTCTTTTTGATACATAAAGTACAAATAAACGGTAAATTTCTTCAGGATTGGAAATTTTTTCTTTAATAAGTTCCAGCATTTTATAAATTTTATTATCAAAAGGTTTGTAGGATTGTTTTGATTTATTTATAGAAAAACTTATTGAGGTAATTTTATTTGTTGCTTTTTTGTGTTCTTTTATTTTTTCATATTCAATTGAAAAATCTGTAAAAGTATTTATGTCCAGTATAGCTTTTTTTAAAATATACTTTTCAAAATCAAAAAATCTTTCATATTTATCATTTGAGTTTAGGTAAGTTTTTACTAACGAAACTGGTAGAGTGATTTCGTTCTTATCTTTAAAGTTTTTAATAATATTGTTATAAAAACTGAATGAGAAAGAATCATTCATAAAAATAAATTTTTCAATTTCAAGAAGGGAAAAAAAGTTTTTTTTGAGAGAAAAGCAGTTTTTAAATTCTTCAGTAAAAAATATGTGACAATAATCAGAATATAAAACAAAAGATGAAATGATTCCAAAGGAGCCTGAAAATTGCATATCTGTAGAAAAAAATATATGTTTTTCTATTAAAGCATTAAAAAATGGGGTAAAATCATTAATTGAAGGAAAATCGAGTATGGAAAGCAGTTCTTCAAATCTAATTTCAGCTTTTTCTAAAAATGATGAATCTGATGCAATTCTAAAGAATAATAATTTAAAAAAATTTTTTTCATTTTTTGTTATTTTTTTTGAAAATTTAAGATTAATAGTATTTTTTAAATTTGTAAATTTTTCTGAAAAATAAATATCCATTCTATTCTCCTAACTGACGAAAGAAAATTTATAAGTTTCGTTTAATTTTTATATTAAAATTTTTTTATTATAAAGTATTTATAATTAGACGAAAAAGCTAAATAATTATTCGTCTTTCTTTAATTATATCTTAAATTAAAGAAAAAATCAACTAATAAATAATATAAAAAATATTAAATTAATAATTAAAAATTTTTTTGACAAAATGAAAAATGTGGGGTATAACGATAGTGAAAAGCAGAAGAATTTAAAGATAGAGTTAAAATTGGAGGAAATAAGATGGGAAAAAGATTATTAAGTTGTTTTACTAGTGATTTTAGTAAAATGTCAGGACAAGATTTAAAGAATGCAATTAAAGCAAGTGAAGGAAGAACAGTGCTTTCAGAAAATGTTACAGGAAGAAGAAGCGTTACAGGAGATGTTACAAATAGCGAATTAGCAAGAGCATTTGGAGCAGATCTTATATTACTGAATGGATTGGATGTGTATAATCCTGTTATAGCAGCTTTGCCTGAAAGTGATGAACCAATAAAGCTTTTGAAAAAGCTTACAGGTAGACCAGTAGGTCTGAATCTTGAGCCTGTAGACTTGAATGCGGATATGATGGAGGAAATAGAGATTATTCCTGAAGGAAGAATGTGTTCTGAAGCAACATTAAAAAAAATAGAGGAAATGGGATTTGACTTTGTATGTCTTACAGGAAATCCTGGTACAGGAGTTACAAACAATCGAATTTCAGAAGGAATAAAACAGGCCAAAAAATATTTTAGTGGAATGGTAATAGCAGGGAAAATGCATTCAGCAGGAGTTGATGAACCTGTCGCAAATTTAGATGTTGTAAAAGAATTTATTGAAAGCGGTGCAGATGTTATTATGCTTCCAGCTGTTGGAACAGTACCTGGCTTTACTCAAGATGAAATGATAAAGGCTGTAAGATTTATTAAGGAAAATGGAGCATTATCAATGTCTGCGATAGGAACAAGTCAAGAAAGCTCCACAAGAGAAACAATAAGACAAATAGCAATAATGAATAAAATAGCTGGAGTGGATATTCAACATATTGGAGATGCTGGATATTCAGGAGTTGCAAATTATGAAAATATAATGGAACTGTCAATCGCCATAAGAGGTGTAAGACACACAATTAGAATGATTGCTGCTTCAAATGATAGATAAAAATAAAAAATATTATAAATTATACATAATTGGAGGAGGATTTTATGAAAAGAATATATTTGTTTTGTGCTGCGGGAATGTCTACAAGTTTAGTTGCAAAAAAAATGCAGGAAGTTGCAGATAAACATAATTTACCTGTTGAAGTAAAAGCTTTTCCTGATGGTAAAATAGATGCTATTGTTGAAGAATTGCATCCAGATATAATATTGCTTGGGCCTCAAGTAAAATTTAAATTTGAAGAAACAGCTTCAAAATATGAGCCAAAGGGAATTCCTGTAGCAGTAATTGATTTGGAAGATTATGGAAAAATCGATGGAGAACGTATTTTAAAAAGAGCAATAAAAATACTAAAAGAAAAGGCGGTAAAGGAAGATGTTTGATAAATTAGAGAAAATTTTAGGACCTTTGGCTACTAAATTAAGCAGTAATAAAGTTTTAACAGCAATCCGTGATGGATTTTTAGTAGGTACACCGTTAATTATAGTGGCTTCAATATTTTTAGTTATTGGGAATTTTCCAATTCCTGGATATACAGAATTTATTGCAAAATTTTTGGGAAAGGGATGGGATGGACACCTTGATGCAGTTATTAATTCTACATTTGGTATAATAGCTCTTCTTGGAGTTATTGGTATTGGTTATTATTATGGTAAAGAAAAAGGAATAGAAGGTATTGCGGGAGCTGCAGTTTCATTAGTTGCATTTCTGATTATAAGTCCTCAGACACATCCGCTTTTTGTAGACAAGGAAGGTAAAGCTTTTAGCGGATTTGCATCAGGAAATTTAGGAACAAAAGGATTATTTTTAGCAATGATTACAGCATTGGTTTCTGTAACAATATTTACGGCAATTAAAAATAAAGGATGGACAATAAAATTGCCGGATGGTGTGCCACCTGCGGTAATGAATTCATTTGCAGCATTGATTCCAAGTATGTTTGTTATGTTTACATTCTTTATAATAAGACTTGGGTTCTTGTTTTTTACAAAAGAAGGATATGCTCATGATTTTATTTATAAAGTATTACAGGCACCTTTGATGGGATTTGGTCAAAGCCTTATATTTGAACCTATTTATCAATTTTTGTCAACATTATTCTGGTTCTTTGGTATAAACGGTCCAGCAGTTACGAATACTATTTTCAATCCTATACATTTAGCATTGACTGCTGAAAACCTGGCTGCATATAATGCACATCAACCTTTGCCTAATATATTCGCAGGACCATTTGGAGACTTCTTCTGTAACTTTGGTGGTGGAGGAAGTACACTATCTCTTGTATTACTTATGATATTTAAAGGTAAATCAGAACGTATGAAAAAATTAGGTAAATTGTCTATAGTTCCAGGAATCTTTGGTATAAATGAAATGGTTATATTTGGACTTCCAGTTGTATTAAATCCAATTATCGCGGTACCATTTTTATTGGTTCCACTTGTTAATACGATTTTGTCCACAGCTGCCACTTTGTTAAATATTATACCTCGTACAACTGGAGTTTTACTACCTTGGACAACACCAATGTTCTTTTCAGGATGGTTGGCTACAGGAAGTATAATTGCGGGACTTTTCCAAATAATACTGGTTATAATTGGATGCCTTATTTATTATCCATTCTTTAAAGTGCTTGATACACAGTACTTGAAAGAAGAAACTCAACCAGTAGAACAAAATGAGAAAGATGATTTAGAAGATATTTCTCTTGATGATATCTCGTTCTAATGTATAAATTTATATTGAATAAGGCTGTTTCAAAATTAATTATAAAACTTGATTTTGGGGCAGTTTTATTTGTTATTAAAGACTATTCAAGATATACTCAAACCTATTTTAATTTAAACTGCTAAAATTATATAAATTTATTGTTTGAGTAAAATAGTCATAGCTTTTGAGTTTGGTTTTAAATAAGTTTTACTATAAAAAAGTATTATTGTTAATAAATACAGAAAAATGAAAGCAGAATTTTGACAGAAAAGAGGAAAGATAATGAAAATAGTTTTGTTTTTTGATCAGATTCAATCTGGAACAGGTGGAAAAGAAGGAGCTAATGTAGAACTTGCGCTGGAAAAAGGTGGAATGGGTTCGTACATGATGTTTTCTGAATATATAAAAAATATAGGTGGAACAGTGCTTGCAACAACATATTGCAGCGATAGTTATTTTAAGGAAAATCAGGAGCTTGTCCTTGAAAAAATGACAGGTCTTCTGAATAAGGTAAAAGCGGATATTCTTTTGTGTGGACCATGTTTTAACTATTACAACTATGCAGAAATGTCTTCTATTCTAGCAGAACATGTAAAAAAGGAAACAAATTGTAAACCTGTAGTTGTATGTTCAGAAGAAAATAAAGAAATAATAGATAAATATAAAAATGACTTAGTAATGATAAAAATGCCAAAAAAAGGTGGAGTAGGATTACGTGAATCACTTCAGAATATGGCAAAAGTAATTAAGAAGGTTTACGATGGGGATAATTTATCAGAAGTGAGCGATTATATATATAAATAGATAGGAAAAAATTATCGCAAAATTAAATAAAATATATAAAAAGCAGAAATTTTTACATTATTTTTGAATATCTTTGGGATAGTTTTATCTATTAATTTATCTGTATTGTCAAATAAAAGAAATGGAGTAAATATGAGACTAAAAGAATTATGTCAGTTAAATGGAGTTTCAGGGGATGAGAAGGAAGTATATGATTTTTTATATAATGAATATAAAAAAAGAAACCTTTCAATAATAAAGGACAGACTTGGCTCTATTTTTGGTCTTAAAAAAGGAAACAACTCGTCATATAAAATAATGATAAGTTCCAACATGGATGAAAGTGGAGGAATGATTTCAGACATTAGAGAAGACGGACTGATGGAATTTTTAACAATAGGACTTTATGAAAAAAGTCTGTTTGAACAGAGAATAGTAAAAGTGCTTAATAGAAGACATGAAGAATATACAGGGTTTATAGTAAAAAATGAAAATGAACTTTTACTTGATACAGGATATGGAAGTAAAGCGGAAGTTTTAAAGGCAGGAATTCAGATTGGAGATATTTTTTTACTTGATATTCCAACTTTATGCCTTCCAGAAGGAGAGATACTTTCTAAAAATCTTTCTAACAGGGCAGGGCTTGAGGTTGGTCTTACAGTTCTGGATAAACTGGAAGAAGGTAGCGAAAATCTTTCATTTGATGTAGCAGTAGGCGGGATATCCCATTCAGTAACAGGTCAGCGTGGTGCAATAACGGCAACGACTGCTGTAAAACCTGATATAGCTATTGTTATTGATGCAGCATATGTAAAAGAATCTAAAGAAAATGCCATATATATTCGCAGTTTTGATAAGTCAATGCTTCCAAATCAAATGTTAAAACAGGAATTTTATGAAGCTGCAAAGAAAAAAGGATATATTCCTGAAGGGCATGTTCAGCTGGAAGCAACAGACGGTTCTTTTATCCATAAGTCATTGGAGGGAACTCCAACAGTTGTGCTTGTACTGCCTTTAAAACATAAACAGGCTCTTCTAAATTCGTTAAAAGTAAAACACATAAATAATCTTAGTGATGTAATCATAGAGTTTATTAAGGGGCTGACTGCTGAAAAAATAGAAAAATTCGGATTTAAAGGGTGAGAAAAATGAATTTTGATATAAGATGGGAAGTTTTGAAGGAGCTGACAGAAACTTATGCAATTTCAGGATTTGAAGAGGATATTGTAGATATGTTGAAAAAGCATATAAATCTTCCATATTCTCAGGATGGTCTTGGATCCTGCCTTTTTAGAAAGGAAGGAAATGGTATTTCCATAATGATAGCCACTCATATGGATGAAGTAGGGTTTGTTGTAAAGGAAATAGATGAGCAGGGGTACATGTATTTTCAGAATGTAGGAAACATGTGGTCGCATGTTCTGCTCAATCAGAAAGTGGCAGTTATAAATGAAAAAAAGAATATATATTATGGTGTTATTGGTGGACCTGCAGTTCATTCAATAAAGGAAAAGGAAAGAGAAAAGGTATTACCGATTGATAAACTGTATATTGATATGGGAGTCAGCAGTAAAAAACGGATTGAAGAACTTGGAATAAAAGTAGGAGATATGATATGTCCGTATGGAGAAATGATAGAGCTGAATGAGGAAGGATACCTTGCAGGGAAATCCTTTGACAATCGTGTAAGTGTAGCGACAGGAATATGGCTTATGAATATGCTGAAAAAAGAAAATACAGGCAATAAGGTTACTCTTGCGGCAACGGTACAGGAGGAAGTAGGACTTAGGGGTGCAAGAACAACAGCACATAAAGTTTTTCCTGACCTGGCAATAGCTGTAGATACTACTTTGGCAGGAGATACCCCCTTGAATAAAAATAATATAAAGCTTGGAAAAGGAGTAGCTATTAATGTTATTGATTCAATGACCATAATGAACAGAGGACTGCTTATTTATATTGAAAATCTATGCAGAAAGAATGACATTCCTTATCAGCTGAGCTGTTTTACAGATGGTGGGACTGATGCAGGAAATATTCATAAGTCAGGAACTGGAATACCAGCCACAACTTTATCTATACCTATGAGATACATGCATACTCATCTTGGAGTCGTACATAAGGATGATATTATTGCAACATTGAAACTGCTGAAACTGATAGTAGAAGATCTGACTCCTGAAAAGTACGACAGAATACTGAAGGAAAATTATAATTACAGTGAATAAGATGAAAAAACTTGAGGAGGTAAGAAGATGTGGGGAATAATCGCAACATGGTGCATGGCACATGATGGTGTCAAAGAAGCTGCAAAAATACTGAAAAATGATGGAAAAGCGGGAGAAGCGATAGAAACTGCAATAAAAAATGTTGAAGATTTTCCTTTTTATAAATCTGTAGGTTACGGTGGACTTCCAAATGAAGAAATGGAAGTGGAACTGGATGCGGCATACATGGATGGAAGCAACTTTGATTTTGGAGCAGTATGTGCCATTAAGGATTTTGCCAATCCTATATCTGTTGCCAGAGATTTGAGTCATTTAAATGAAAATAGCATGTTAGTAAGTGAAGGGGCAGAAAAATATGCGCATAAAAAAGGTTTTGAAAGAAAAAATATGCTTACAGAAAGGGCAAAAATACATTACAGAAACAGATTGAAGGATATGGCACATATAAAAGAAATAGAAATAAAGCCCTATTCAGGACATGATACGGTTGGTATGGTGTGCCTTGATAAAGAAGAAAATATAGTTGCAGGAACTTCTACAAGCGGACTTTTCATGAAAAAGAAAGGAAGAGTGGGAGATTCGCCTGTAATCGGTTCAGGACTCTATGCTGACAGTGAGATTGGAGGAGCAAGTGCAACAGGGCTTGGAGAAGATATAATGAAGGGGATAATTTCATACGAGATAGTAAAACTTATGGAAAGTGGTCTTTCTCCCCAGAAAGCATGTGAAAAGGCTGTCTTCACTTTTGAGAAGAAATTGATAAGAAAAAGAGGAAAAGCAGGAGATATTTCTGTAATTGCCATGAATAACAAAGGGGAATGGGGAGTGGCTACAAATATTGAAAATTTTTCCTTTGTTGCAGGAAATGAAAAGACTCCTGTAAAAGTATACAGGACAAAAAGAAAAGGCAATGAAATGATACACGAAGAAGCGACTGAAGAGTGGCTACAGGAGTATATCAATGAAAGAACGAAACCTCTTATAGAAAAATAAGGTAGGTAGAAAATGGATAAAAATACGGATGATAATAAAAAATATGATAAAAAAAGGAATATTTCCGATGAGGAAATAATATTGAAAATAAAAGAAGAAGTGAAAAAAATACAGCCTGAATTAATAGAGAAAATACGTGAATTAGTTTCAATTTACAGTATTCAGACGGAACCTGAAGAAAATGCCCCATTTGGAAAAGGGCCTGCTGAGGCACTGGATAAAGCTTTGGAAATATCAGAAAAACTGGGATTTAATACAGTGAATATAGATAATAAAATAGGTTATGCAGAATATGTATCAGAAGAAATAAGGGATTATGAGGAATATATAGGGATTTTTGGGCATGTAGATGTTGTTCCTCTTGGTGAAGGGTGGAAGTATCCTCCATTAGGCGGAAAAATAGAAAATAATCGCATATATGGAAGAGGTGTTCTAGATAATAAAGGTCCCATTCTGTCAAATCTTTTTGCACTTCATATTCTGAAAAAATTAGGAATAAAATTTGATGTTCCTGTAAGAATAGTTTTCGGAGCAAATGAAGAAACAGGATTTGCATGTGTAAAACATTATCTGACAAAGAAAAAAGCTCCTATTTTTGGCTGGACTCCTGACTGTAAATGGCCAGTTGTGTACGGCGAAAGGGGAAGGCTTAAGGTAAGAATATATTCTGAAATGAAAGATTTAGAGAAATTATATGAATTTGTAAATGGATATATATTATCAGCACCTAATAATGGTGTAAAATTAAAAATAAACTTTAAGGATGATGATTTCGGAGAAATGATATTAAGAGGGTACAGATTTGGAATTGCTGAAAACAGACATTTTTTTGAATTTGTAATGAGCTATCCTGCAATATGTAAAAAAGATCAGCTTATGGATTTAATCAGAAGTAATTTGACGGAAGGAACAGAGCTGGAAGAAATTTCCAACTGGAATCCAGTTCTATATGATAAAAGTTCTGAATATGTGCAGACTTTACAGAAAGTATATAATTATGTCACAGGCTTTAATGCAGAACCTGTCACAACGACAGGAGGAACTTATGCAAAGATAATTCCTAATATTATTGCATATGGCCCAAGTTTTCCAGGTCAGAAGGATATAGCACATTTACCTGATGAGTGGCTTGATTTATCAGATTTAGAGAAAATAACAGAGATTTATGCACTTTCATTATATGAAATAAGTAAATTGAAAAATAGAAAAGAATAACTTGAAATAAAAAACTGTCTAATAGTCCTGTTTTAAGATTAAAAGACAGTTTTTGAATAATTTGTTTAAAAATAATAATTTTATATAAATTTAAAACAGAACTCAAAAATTATGACTATTTTACTCAAACCCTAAATTATATAATTTCTATCAGTTCAATTTTAAATGGGTTCGAGTATAATGTGATTTTTCAGTCTAATTTTAGCGAAATTTTACTAAAATTAGTTATAGAATTTTTGGGGATCTGTAATTTCATTTTCACTTCTAGCTACAACCATTGTGCAGACAGCATCTCCTGTTATATTTACTGCTGTTCTGAACATATCTATTATTCTGTCAACACCGATTACAACGCCAATTCCTTCAAGTGGCAATCCTGCTTGTTTTAATACAAGTGAAAGCATTAGCATACCTGCACCTGGAACACCTGCTGTACCAACAGAAGCCAGTACTGCTGTTAAAATAATTCCCAAATATTGTGTTGGACCTAAATGAATATTATAAAGATTTGCAATAAATACGGCAGCAACACCTTGCATAATTGCAGTACCGTCCATATTTACAGTTGCTCCTAAAGGAATTGTGAATGAACTTATTTCCTCAGATATACCAAATTTTTCTGTTAAAGTTTCAATATTTACTGGAATCGTTGCATTGCTGCTGGATGTAGAAAATGCAACTGATATTACATTAAAGAATTTTTTGAAGAATCTTAATGGACTTACTTTTGCCATAGTTGTTAGCATTATTTGATAAACACCTGTATGAATAACAAATGCAAATAATGTTGCAGCCACAAATCCAAGCAATTTTACAAGCACATCCACACCTGTTGAAGCAACAACTTTTGAAATTAGTGCGAATACTCCTATTGGAGCGACTTCCATTATAAGTTCCACCATTTTTAACACAAGTTCATTTGCTTCTTCAAGTAAAGCTTTTAAATTTTTTACTTTATCTCCTAAAGCTGAAATTGCAACTCCTAACAGCAGAAAAAATACTATAATTGCAAGCATTTTTTCCTCTGACATTGCATTAATAATGTTTTTTGGAATCATATCAAGAAGAATATCAATAAGTTTACCTTGCTCCGCAATTTTAAATTCACCTTTAGGAAGTTCTCCATGAACCATTCCCATTCCAATTCCAGAAACTTTTGCTACAAATAATCCAATTACTACAGCAATAGCAGTAGTTGCAAAATAGAAACCCAAAACCTTTGTACCAATTCTTTTAAGTTTTTTTATATCTCCAATAGAAGCTGCTCCCATTGCAAGAGAAATAGAAACTAACGGTACAATCATAACTTTCATAAGATTGATAAACATTCCTCCAAAAAAAGCAAGGACTGAATCAATAACAACATCTTTTACGAAGGGATTTTTTGCAAAAGGACTTAATATTAGCCCAAATACAATCCCAAGTGCTAGCCCAACCATTATCCTAGTTGTTAATCCCATTTTTTTCATAGATTTTTTTACAGTATAAAATACTGCCTCCTTTCTCAAATTTGTAAAATATACTATATTTTAACTTTTTATTGAAAAATTTACAACCCATAAAAAAAATTTTTTTTATCCTAACAAATAAATGAAAGATTTTAAAAGAATTTTTTGTTTATTGGATAATACAATTAAATAATACTAAACTCCATTTAAATAACGGATTTATTATAAACTTCTCTAATAAAGGATATAAACCCAATATTTTAAAATAATTTAAGATATAATTTTTATTTTTTAAACAGGGTTTAGTATAAAATTAAATAAAATAATATTAAAATAAAACTGCCCTTTATTCCTAAAAATAAGAATATCAGACAGTTTTAATTCTCAATTAACCCAATAAATTTAGAAATAATTCTAAATATAAATTTTATCCCTTTTATCTATTTCAACAATTAAAATGACTAATTCATCCTTCTCAATTTTTGCAATAATTCTATAGTTTTCAACTCTATATCTCCAAAATCCTTTCAGATTATATCTTAATGCTTTATCAAATTTTTTTGGATTATCTGTATTATTAAGATTTTGTTTAATGTATCGCATAATTTTTAGTTTCATAGAATCATCTAGTTTATTTAATTGTTTTTCAGCTTTTTGTCTAATGATAACTTTATATTTCATTTTCCAATCTCATTTTTTTTACTAAATCTTCAAATGAAATTGCTTTTTCCTTGTTTAACTTATACTCTTCATAAGCTTCAACAGCCGATTTGTAGTCCTCTTCATCTTCGATTTTTTCAAGAATTAAATCTAACATTACTTGGTTTAAATTGATATTGTTTTCCTTAACATAGTTGTTTATTTTATCTTCTATGTCAGGATGAGCATTTATAGAAACGGTTATCATAAAGTTCACACCCTTTCTTGTTATTTTTGTTAATAAAATTTTAACATAAAAAATAATAAAAATCAACGAAAATATTATTTCTTATATTTTGTTCTATTTATTTGTTTTCCTTGGATACAAATAATTTTATTCTATTTGGAGTATCAATAGTTACTGTATTTTCTTTTATATTTGGAAAATTTTTTTCAAATTTTTCTTTAACTAATGATAGATGTATTTCTTCAACACCTGTAGAATTATCATTTTTAGGAATCTTTCTTTTTCCGTTCCATTGATTCATACCAAATTGATGATGATACTTACCTGTTGATAAAAAATATGCTTTTGGTAATTTCGATACTATTTCAAGTCCTAATGCCTTTATATAAAAGTCTTTATCATTTTCAAGATCAAATGTTTCAAGATGAACATGTCCAATTTTTGTATTCTCAGGAATTTCAAAATCAGGAAGATTGTCTGAAATTCTCAATAAATCTTCTAAATCAATAGTTTCTGTTCCCATTACAACATGTCCATTTTCCCATTTCCAAGTATTAGAATCTCTGTCTGCATAAACTTCAATACCGTTTCCTTCAGGATCTGTCAAATAAACCGCTTCGCTTACGTTGTGGTCTCCCACTCCGTCTAATTTAATTAGCTCTTTCGCACAGTTTCTTAAAAAATTTCCTAAATCTTTTCTTTCAGGCAGTAAATAAGCAATATGAAATACATTTGTCTCGTTATCGTTTTTCAATACTTCATTTCCAAAAGAAATCATTTTTATAAGAGGAGCTGTCTTAGTTCCCAATGTAATTTCTCTTTTTCCGTTTTCTTTTTTATCTTTTAAAACTTTCATTTTTAGCAATTTTAAATAATAATCTCTCATTTTTTCGATATTTTTTACTCTTAAAGTTATAAAATTAAAATTTAATCCATAATTTTTATTATTCATTAATATTCCTTCTTTCAAAATGTCAAAACTCAAACATATTATAATTAATTTATTGATAATCTAACTATTTTATTTCAATGCCTTCCAGTTCCAATAAAAACTCCTTTATATGGAGTCCTCCACCATATCCGACTAACTTTCCATCCGCACCAATTACACGATGGCAAGGAATAAAAATTGAGATTTTATTTCGATTATTTGCCATTCCGACTGCACGGACTGCTTTTTCGTTATTAATTGCAACTGCGATGTCCTTGTAGGAACGGGTTTCGCCGTAAGGGATTGTTTCAAGAGCGTTCCAGACGGAAATTTGAAAAGGTGTCCCTTCTTTTAGAAGTGGCAAGTCAAATTGTTTTCGTTTTTTGGAAAAATATTCAAATAACTGATTTTTTGCCTTTTTTATTAACTCAGTTTCTTTAATTTGAAAATTATCATCATTTTTAAATTTTTCAATTTCATAATTCCAGATTACATCAGTAATATGAGAATCATTTTCTGTTGTGGCAAGTCCAATTTTTCCAATCGGAGTATTGGTTTCATAAAAATAGATATTTTTTCTCATTGTTATTAGCCTTTCTTTAATTATAGTAAAACTAGTTTAAAATAGAATTCAAAAATTATGCCTATTTTACTCAAACACTAAATTATATAATTTCTATCAGTTCAATTTTAAATAGGTTCGAGTATATAATCAAACTTCATTAAAGTTTTCTAGAATTTTAAATTTTAATTATTTTGACATGTAGTCTAAATTATACTACATTAATCGATATTTTAAAACAAAATAATTTTATTATGGCTAAATTATGCGATTTAAGGTATAATATAGTAAATTATTAAAAACAGAATAGGGGAGATTTTATGGAAAGTTTTGAAGATGCTGAAAAAAGAGATCTTGTAGGAACTATATCAGGAATCGTTAAAATAGTTGGAATAATGATTTTTACGTGGAGTGTTCTAATTTTTCAAAGAGGTATTTTTAGCAGTTATTATTTCAATAGTGTTGCAAAAACAGGAGATTTGAAAGCTGGAGAAATGGTAACACTTGTTCAGACGTTATTTAGCCTTGTTGTACTGATTATAGTAAGTATTATTTTTATAAAAATGATGAAGACTAGATTTGGTAAGGAAAATTTGAATAAAATAAAATTCTGGACTTTTGTTATAATAGTGATAACTATTGTTTTATTTGCACTTGGAGTGACTTTTTCGATGATAAATTCGATAGTTAAAAATATTGGGAGTATTTCTTTGAGTGATAAAATTACTATATTTTTTAAAACAGGAATTTTAGAAGGAATAAAAGGGATGCAGTTAATTGGGTTTTTGTTGACAATGTGTTTATTTTCAGTTAAAGCTTATGAAAATGATAAGGGAAAAAATATATTTGCAATAACCTTTGCTGGCATAAGTTCAATAATTCTAATGGTAATTTTTTATTTTGTTGGGCTATTTTTAGATTTATATTTGCTTCAAACAAGTCAAGGCTGGAAAATGGAAACGCTCTCTGGATTTATAAGAGAAATAATGCAAAATGCAAATATGCAGGAAGTAGTGTTTAATTATTATTTTTATTTAACATCGTCTGTTGTTGTAATATTTACAATAATATTAATTTTAAATGTTTTTTCAGATAATAAAAAGAAACTTTATGGAGAAGAATAGTTTTAAAACTATTGAAAATATTGATGTTTAATGATTAAAGTTTTGAAAAATGATATTTGTGTTTGTAATTTACTTTATTTAAAAAAAAATTAAAATACTTGTTGACGAATCAATGTTTTAGTGATATACTTAATTTAAGATAAATTGATCGTTTGGATCATCGGTCTTGTCGTATTTAAATAAGTTATGACAAGACTTTTTTGTTTTAAGGAGAAGGGGAATGAAAGAGGAAAATTATTTATTAGAACAACAAATAGAAATTTTAAAAGAAAAAGGATTGATAATAAAAGATACGGCTTTAGGGAAGCAAATTTTACAACATTTTAATTTTTTTGATATTATTAAAGTGTATAAAAATTTATTTATAGTAAATAATGTTTTTGTCAAAAATACAACTATAGAAAAGGTATTTTTGTTTTATCATTATGATAGAGGGATTCAAAATATATTATTTAAATATAGTGTGTATATAGAAAGAATATTTAAAAATAGACTGGCAGAGATTCTATCACAAGAAATTGGAATAACTAAACAAGAATATTTAAAAATAGAAAATTATACGGTAAGAAATAATAATAATTTAATTTTAAATAATACGTTAAAGGAAATAAGAGATGTAGAAGGTATTTCAGAACATCCAAGTATTTTATTAAAAAAAATAACTTTTAGCACAACAATAAATTTGTATAATTTTTTAAATGAAAAATTAAAGGAAAAAATGATATATTTTAATTATAAGGATAATGAAAAGCAACAAGCGAAAAATTTGTTTAGAAATAGCCTTTATATAATTAGAAGGTATCGAAATGAAATAGCACACTCAATGGATTTTATAAATTATAGAGCTGAAAGATATATAATTTTTAGATATTTAAAAAAAATATTGAATGAATACGGATATATAAAATTAATGAACAAGAACGATTATTCCAAGAGACAAAGAGGTCCTAACGATATTTTTTCGATGATGTTGTCAGTAATACTGTTGTTAGGAAATGAATTTTTGAGAATAGAAATGCTAAAGGAATTAGAAATGTTTATAAATAAAGAAAATAAAGAAAAATTTAAAAGTTATGCTGAAATTACAAATCTTCCTGATAATTTTTTAGATAGATTGCAAGAAACATTAAAAGAAAAAAAGAATAATTACTTATTTAGAAGTTAATTTTTATTTGTATTTTTAATATTTGGAAAATTAAACAAGATTATAAAAAAGGAAATATAAAAAAATGAATTTATTTGACGAAGTATATGAAGATAAGAAGCCGCTGGCATTTAGATACCGTCCAAAAAGTCTTGATGATTTTTATGGGCAGAAGAGATTGGTTGGGGAAAATGGGATTTTGAGAAAGATTATTGAACGAGGAAACTTTATGAATGCGATTTTCTGGGGAGCACCGGGAACGGGGAAAACTACACTTGCAGAAATAATCGCTGATAAAATGAATTACCATTACGAATATTTGAATGCTATAAAAGCCTCTGTAACAGATATAAAGAATATTTCTGATAAGGCACATAGCAGCTTTCACACAAATGGACAGCAGACATTACTATTTTTAGATGAAATTCATAGATTTAACAAGCTGCAGCAGGATTCACTACTTGAAGATTTGGAAAATGGAAATATTATTTTAATTGGAGCTACTACTGAAAATCCTTATTACAGCTTGAATAACGCGTTATTATCACGGTGTATGGCATTTGAATTTAAGAAATTGAGTGAGGATGATTTGCTTAAAATATTGAGAAATATTAATGAAAAGGAGAATTTTGGGATTTCAGATGATATTTTGGGATATATTTCGGAAATAATTGAAGGGGATGCAAGGCAGGTTATAAACATTTTGGAACTAATTACAAATGTTGGAGTGGAGTTTACGCTGGAAGAAGTGAAGGAAATTTTGAATACAAAAAAATCATATCATAAGACAGAAGACAAGTACAATACAATTTCAGCAATGATAAAAAGCATTCGTGGAAGCGATCCTGATGCGGCTGTCTACTGGATGGCGAAAATGCTATCTGGCGGAGAAGATATTTTATATATCGCAAGAAGACTTGTAATTTTGGCTTCTGAAGACATTGGGCTTGCAAATCCGCAGGCTTTACCAGTTGCTGTGGCAGGACTTAATGCGATAAAGGAAATTGGAATGCCTGAAGCTAGAATCATCTTATCCGAAGTAGCAATCTATCTTGCAATTTCTCCCAAGAGCAATTCAGCCTACAATGCTATAAATTCAGCACTAAGCCACATTGAAAATGAAAAAATTCAGGAAGTACCAGTTCATCTCACAAAAGTTGGAGCAAAAGACTACAAATATCCACACAATTATGAAAATCATTATGTAGACCAAATTTATATGAATGAAAAAATCAAGTTTTACGAGCATGGGGAAAATAAATTTGAAAAGGCGGCAGATGAGTGGTTGAGGAAGATTAAGAAAAAGTAGGGCTTATCATGAATTTATAGCTAAATAATAGATAATTTTGTGCTAAATTTTAAAAGTAAACACATATTAAAATAAAAAGGTGTTAAAAGACTGTCTTGTATTTAAGACAGTTTTTTATTTAAAAGTTAATAATTACACAACCTTGATAAATACAAGGGTTTGTGATAAAATAAATTTAACAAAATATATTGGAGGAATGATGCCGAATGAAAAAAAGAGCTTTGATTAGTGTCTTTGATAAGACTGGAATATTGGAATTTGCACAGTTTTTAAATCAAAAAGGTGTGGAAATTATTTCGACTGGAGGGACTTACAAGTTTTTGAAGGAAAATGGGCTTTCTGTGATAGATGTTTCAGAAGTTACTAATTTTAAAGAAATGCTGGATGGTAGGGTAAAAACATTGCATCCGAATATTCATGGTGGAATTTTGGCAATTAGGAACAATAAGGAACATATGGATACGATTGCAAAAGAAGGAATAGAGACAATTGATTATGTTGTTGTTAATCTTTATCCATTTTTCAGGGAAGTTCAGACAGATAAGACTTTTGATGAAAAAATCGAATTTATTGATATAGGTGGTCCTACAATGCTTCGTTCGGCTGCAAAATCATTCAAGGATGTTACAGTTATCTGCGAAACAGAAGACTATGAAAAAGTTATGGAAGAAATCAAAAATAATGGGGAAGTTTCATTTGAAACAAAAAAAAGATTGGCTGGGAAGGTGTTTAACTTGACATCAGCTTATGATGCGGCTATCTCTAATTTCTTGCTGGAAGAGGAATATCCAAAATATTTGAATGTTTCGTATGAAAAGAAATTTGACTTGAGGTATGGCGAAAACCCTCACCAATCGTCTGCATACTACGTTTCAACTACTGAAAATGGAAGTATGAAGGATTTTGTCCAGTTAAATGGAAAAGAATTGTCATTTAATAATATCAGGGATATGGATATTGCTTGGAAAGTGGCAAATGAATTTGATGAAATTGCCTGCTGTGCTGTAAAACACTCGACTCCTTGCGGAGTAGCAGTTGCAGATGATGTTTTCACAGCTTACAAAAAAGCCCATGATTGTGATCCAGTATCAATTTTTGGCGGAATTGTTGCGATTAATAGAGAAATCGATGCAAAAACTGCACAGGAACTGAATAAAATTTTCCTTGAAATCGTAATTGCCCCAGCATTTACTGATGAAGCTCTTGAAATATTAAAATCCAAGAAAAATTTGAGAGTAATAAAATGCGAAGTTGCAAAACCGCAGGATAAAGTGGAATACGTAAAAGTTGATGGCGGAATATTAGTTCAGCAGACAAATCAGAAGATGATTGACAATATGGAAGTTGTAACGAAAAAACAGCCAACAGAGGAAGAATTAAAAGATATGGAACTTGGAATGAAAGTCGTAAAACACGTAAAATCAAATGCAATTGTGGTAGTAAAAGACGGAGCGGCAACAGGAGTTGGAACAGGACAGACAAACAGAATCTGGGCAACCCAGCACGCACTTGAACATGCCAAAGGAGATTTAGAATCGCTAGAAGGAGCAGTTCTGGCATCAGACGCATTTTTCCCGTTCAGAGACTGTGTAGACGAAGCTGCAAAATATGGTATCAAAGCATTAGTACAACCAGGTGGCTCAATTAGAGACAAAGAGTCAATCGAAGCTGCCGATGAACACGGAATGACAATGGTATTTACTGGCATCAGACACTTCAAACATTAAAATTAAACAAATATTTGTCTTTATAGATAAACTGTGTTAAAATGCATAAAAAGGGGTAATCTATATCAAAATTTAAGAATAGAGGGACAATATAAAATTTAAAAAACTACATTATTCCATTATATGATGGGATATAGACTACCCCAATATCGAAGGGGACTAAAACCAGAAAAAATATTTCAACTTATGTGAAAATTGGATATAGACTACCCCAATATCGAAGGGGACTAAAACTTGTTGAAGAAATAAAACCAAAAGTTTTTATTGATATAGACTACCCCAATATCGAAGGGGACTAAAACAATAGTATTATAAATTAAAACAAAAAAAATAGATATAGACTACCCCAATATCGAAGGGGACTAAAACTATACAAAGGATTCTGCGAATGTCCTTATGGATATAGACTACCCAAATATCGAAGGGGACTAAAACAATATGACATACTAAATATGGATAAATTCTTAGATATAGACTACCCCAATATCGAAGGGGACTAAAACTATTTGCCTAATCTCTTTATCCATTTCTTTTTGATATAGACTACCCCAATATCGAAGGGGACTAAAACATCTTTTTTAAACTTATCTGCACTCGCTTTTGATATAGACTACCCAAATATCGAAGGGGACTAAAACTCGTTATCTGTCTGACTACAATAGCATTGTAATATAGACTACTCCAATATCGAAAACTGAGAAAAATAGATTTTATAGGGTTAATTTTGGTTTAAAAATATAAAAAATGGAGGAAACCAAAATGAAAAAAATTTTTGTGATATTGACATTGGTATTTGTGAGTGCAAATACATTTTCAGAAACATTGAATTTTAAGAATTGTAAGGAAGCACGTGCAAAAGGATACAAAAATATAAAAAAAGGCGAGCCAGGATATGCAAAACATTTAGACAGGGATAAAGATGGTATAGCTTGTGAAAGTAAATAAATTAAATGTAGAGTTGTTTCTTGATAGAGATAACTCTTTTTTTGAAATTAACAGATGGTAGGAGTGAAATAGATAAACTATGAAAGACAAAAAATTGAAAGGAATATTTTTTTTAATATATTTTTGTAACAAATGTTTGACATCTATACATAAATATAAAAAAGAAATTAAATATTAAATTGACAAATTGAAAAAATTATGTTATTATACTTGAGGATTGTTAAATTAGTTATATAATGGGACTGTAGCTCAACTGGTCAGAGCAACCGACTCTTAATCGGTAGGTTGTGGGTTCGATCCCCACCAGTCCCACCATCATCTTCTATAAAATAAAATATTAATGTGTGATAAGAGTTTTAGGCTCTTATTTTTTTTGCTATAAATTTAGTATTAATTATCATATTTTCTAAAATTTTTTTTAAGTGATTTTATGAAAAATTCTTTAGATTTTTTGTAATACACTATACAATCTATATTATTTTAAAATTTTAAAAGACTTTAAAATAAAAAATATGGTATAATTTATTGAATAAAATATATTTGAATATAAGATTGAATAAATATAGAAAATGTTTAGTAGTGAAAAATAAAAAATTAAAGAGGAGCAATGTTTTTTATGAGAAAGAATATTTTTAAGATATTAGTAATGTTAATTTTATTAGGAAATATTGGGTTTGGAGAATATATTAAAAAGAATGGAAGAGTTTATTATAGGCAAGATGAGTTTTACTCTGATTTAGAAGAAGTGAAAAAAAGTTTTAGAGAAATAGAAAAGGAAGAAAATTTTTATAGAATACTAGATATTCAGTATTTTCCAGCAGATATGGATACTTTTCAAGATATAAACGGAGAATACGGAAAGGACAAGGATAGGATTTTTTTTGAGAAAAATGAAATACATGAAGCCGATTTAGCAAGTTTTGTGGTTGTCAAAGGAAATATATCGAAGGATAAAAATTTTGTTTACAATATGGGAGATAGAATTTATCTGAAAGATGAAAATGAGATTGATATTGAAAACGAAAATATGAGAAAAAGAATAGATCCTGCTACTTTAAAAGTATTTAATTCACCTGACAAAAATAGTGTTCGCTATATTGGAGATAAAAATGGAATTTATTATGTATTGAATGATGCTCAAAAAATAAAAGGAGCTGACTTTAAAACGTTTGAAGAACTAGGATATTCTTATGCAAAGGATAAAAATAACATCTATTTTGAAAACAGGAAAATTAAGGGAGCGGATATTTCAAGTTTTGAAGTTCTGGAAACTGGGTATGCAAAAGATAAAAATAGTTTCTATTCAGAAGGGAAAAAAGTAAAGGGTATAAGTAAAAACTTATTTAAAGCACCTAGCGAAAATTCAGTTCAAAAAGATAAAACGATTATAGGACTTTTGGAAGTTGATGACAATAATGTTTATAATATTGATGAGCCTTTAAATATAAGTCCGAAAAATTTTTCCTTAATTGGTGAGAGAAATGATTATGTAAAAAATGATAAAGGAGTATATTTTATAGATATTTACAACGTATCTAAGCCGACTGTAGTAGAAAAATTACCAGTAAATCCGAATAAGTTTAGAGTTATAAAGAAAAATTACCTAAAAGATGACAAAATTGTTTATTATAATAATAATCATGGCAATCTAAAAGTCGAAGGAGCAGATGCGGCAAGTTTTCAGGAATTGACAGAAAATTATGGAAAAGATAAAAATTATATTTATTTTGGCGAACAGAAAATTGAAAATTCAGATTCAAGTAGTGTAAAAGCAATAACTGATGTTATTTTAAAAGATAAAAAGAATGTTTATTACATTGGACAAAAATTAGAGGGAATTAATGATGCAGGGACTTTTGAAGCAATTAGCGATGTAAAAGGACTAAATGGATTTTATGCAAAAGACAAGTATAATATTTATTTTATTTCGGCTTTTGATTTTTCTGAAAAAGTGAGAAAATTGGAAGGATTGGATGTTAATAAAATAAAAGTTTTGAATGAGTATTATGTAAAAGATAGCAAAGAAGTTTATTGTCTTGGAGAAAGAATTGATTATGCGGATGCTGGAAGTTTTAAGGTAAATAATGAGTATAGTTCACAAGGAGAAGATAAAAATAGAAAATATGAGTATTGCAGAATTGTGAAATAAACTTCAATTTTTTTAAAATTAAACTTTTAATTTATAAAATTTGTTATAAAAATGATTTAATTACAAAAATATCTTGACATGAAAATAAATTAATGATAATATTTGTATATGAAAATTTTAAGAATAAATTTTAAATAAAATTAGGAGGAAAAATGACAGCGATAGTGTTTTCAAGTATATGGATAGTAATTCTGATTTTACTGTTCTTTTTATTGATTCATATAAATGTGAATTTAAAGAAAAAATTTAAGTTTTCTACAAGGATGATAATTTCTACAGTACTGGGATTTGTTGCGGGAATTGTATTTCAATCAACTTTGGGATTAGTGGGAGCGGCTGAGCATGAGGTTGTTATAAAGAATGTAACAAATGCAGCTTCGTTGGTAGGGAGAGGATTTACGAGTCTTTTAAAAATGATAGTTATTCCGTTAGTTGGGCTATCTGTTTATAATTCAATAATTAATTCTAAAAATAATGAGAATTTGAGAAAACTGACCATAAAATCAGTAGTTTATTATACAGCGACTGTGGCTATTTCGGCGATTATTGGAATTGTAGTTGCAATGACATTTAAGCTGGGAGTTGGAATGAAATTGCCTGAAGGAATGGAAGCATGGACTGGAAAAGGGGAGTATAAAGGTCTTGTTGATGTTGTAGTTTCGTTTATACCATCAAATATTTTTAAGGCTATGACAGAAACAAGTGTTATTGGAGTAGTGATATTTACAGCGTTTCTAGGATTTGCAACAAACCGAGTTGGATTAAAAAATCCTGAGAAAATAAAACCTTTGAAGGACGTAACAGAAGCATTGTTTTCAGTAATGACAAGCGTTACAATTACAATAATAAAAATAATTCCGTATGGAGTTGCGGCATTGATGTTTGATTTGACGGCTTCTTATGGGCTTGAAGTATTTAAAAACCTTGTTACATATCTGATTGTAATGTTTATTTCATTAGGACTGGTTGTAATAATGCAATCTTTAAATCTTGCAATACACGGTGTAAATCCACTAAGATATTACAAGAAAGTAACAGCACCGTTAGTTCTATCATTTACAACAACTTCAAGCATGGGAACTTTACCTGTAACAATTGAAACATTGGAAAAAGAAATAGGAGTAAGTTCACCAACAGCAAACTTTACGGCGACACTAGGGACAACAATAGGAATGAATGGTTGTGCAGGAGTATTTCCAGCAGTAATAGCAATAATGATTGCCAATATGAACGGCATTGCAATTACTCCAGTATTTCTAATAAGCCTTATAACAGTAATCGCATTAGGGTCGTTCGGTATGGCAGGAGTACCAGGAACAGCCTACATTGCAGCGACAGTCGTACTAGGTGGAATGGGATTGCCTTTTGCTCCAGTAGCTTTAGTACTGCCAATCGACTCAATAATAGATATGGGACGTACAGCAATAAATGTAAACGGTGCAATGGTAGTTTCAACTGTTGTAGACAAAGAAATGGGAACTTTTAATGAAGGAGTTTTTAAAGGGGAAAGAGTAAGCGAAGCATAATAAATTTTTTTAAATTTTAAAGCAGTAAATTTATAATTGCTTCTAAAATTTTTACCTTGTCTATGTTATTAATGAATCTGTAATTAGATAAGTAATTTAATAGATTAACAAGGATTGATTCCTGCGTGAAACAGGAGTTGATCCTTTTAATTTTTCTAAAAATAAAAATTATAAAAAATTACTTGACTTTTATGATTATGTACTGTATCATGTACATAAATAAAAGGAGTGATTTTTATGACAAATACAAATGCAACTAATTTGAGAAAAAATTTATTTTCTTATTTAGAATCAGCAATTGACTATAATGATGTTATCAATGTGAACACTAAAAAAGGAAATGCTATTATCATTAGCGAAGCTGAATACAACGGTTTATTAGAAACTCTATACTTGTTATCAGACCCATCGATGAAAGAAAAAATTGAAGCCGCAAAAAATGCTTCTGATGAAGATTACGAGGTTTTTGAATGGTAGAAGAATACAAAATTTATATTTTGAAAAAAGCTAATAAGGATAAAGAGAAAATAAAGCAATTTCCAGCATTAAAAAATAATGTGGAAAAATTAATAAATCTTATAAAGAAAAATCCCTTTCAAACACCACCGTCCTATGAGGTTTTAACTAAAGATTTGAAAGGTTATTATTCAAGAAGAATTAATAAACAGCACAGGCTAGTATATGAAGTTATAGAAGAAGAAAAAAGAATAAATATCATTAGCATGTGGACACATTATGAAATTTAAAAATAGAATAAATAAATTGTGAAAGAAGACAGGTTACAAGTAAAATTGTAGCCTTTTTTGTTTTGGTAAAAGATGTTATAATAATTTTAGAAAAATAATAGGGAGAATAAATTGGATATTGAAGTTAAATTGAATGAGAAAATGAAAAAATATATTTATAAAATATGGGAAAAAATGGGAAATGAAGATAGAACAGAATATGATGTTGCACTTGAAAATTATAGGAAATACTTGTTAAAGGAAACTGCAAAAAATCCTGAGGATGTTTCAGTCGTTTGTCAATTGGCGGGAGTTTGTTATTTGAGTAGGAAATGCGACGATATAGAAATTTTAGAAACATTTTTGAAAAGGAATTTTGATATTTTAACAGAAGATGAAAAGTTTAGAATATATGTTAATTTAGCTTATTTGTGTGAAGATATGGGATGTATGGAAGAAAAGGCTATTGATTATCTTGAAAAAGCAATAAAAATTAATTCAAATAATGCAGACATTTATTACAGACTTTCAGCTATTTGTTTTTATGCTAAAATGTATCAAAAATCTCTTGAAAATATAGAGATTGCCTGCAAAATGAGTAATGAAACAAAATATAGTTATGGATATGCACTGATTTTGATTAAAAGTAAAGAATATAAAAAAGCTGAAAAAATTTTAGACGATTTGTTAATGGAGGATTCAGACAATATTAAATATCATTTTTACAGGGTTCTTTGTGAAATTTATTTAGGAAATAAAGATACTGGAAATATAGAAAAACTTTTGGAAAAAATAAAAGAGTTTGAAATGCTGGAGAAAACAGATTATAAAAAATATTTGAATTGGTTGACATATGAAGGTTTTAACACCATTGATAATAGTAATATAAAAGATTTATATTATTTATGTGGTAATTATGAAAAATATTGTAAATATGCAGAGAATGTTAATTTTAATTTAGAAGTAAATTATATGGCACCGTATCTTTATTCTTTGAAACAATTGAATAAATTTGAGAAAATAGACAAAATATTGAAAGAAGCTGAAAAAGAGATTTTTCAAAACGTTGAAGAAATAAAGACTGATGAAGAATATCGGAAAGATACAATGGAAGAAGAGCTTTTGGAAATGATAGAAGATGAAAAACAGAGATTGGAGAATATTAATTTAGTGTCGAAAAAAATATTGAATACGGATTTTAAGCCTAAGATGGAAATATTTATGTTTTTTGAAAATGAATGTTGGTTAGTGGATTGTCCACAACATTTGATAATTGATGAGGATTGAAGAAATACGAAAGGAATAAAATTATGAAACAAACACAAAAAGAATGGGCAAGATATATTCAGGATGAAATCCAAAAAAATGATAGTTACGATAATTATAAACATGCATTTATTGAATATAAGGATTATTTAGAGAAATGTCTTTTAGAAAATCCCAAAAATGTGGAAATTATTTGTCAATTAGCAGCAGTTTATAATGAATTAAATTATCAATGGGATGATATTTATAAATTATTGAATGAATTTATTAAAAAATATGAAAATGAATTAACTGATGAGGAAAAATCACGGATTTATACTAATTTAGGTTTTTATTATGATGATCAGAGAGATGGCAGTAAGAGAGCAATTAGAACTTTGAGAAAGGCTGTGGCGTTTAATCCAAATAATTCTAAGGCTTATTATGGGCTTGGGGCAGATTATTATGGTGCTGGGAAATACGATAAGTCGGAAGAAATGTATAAAAGAGCTTGTGAGCTGGAAAATAATCCGATTTATAAGTTTGAATATCCGAATTTGCTGATGGTTAATGGAAAAAACGAAGAGGCGAAAATAATTTTGGAAGAATTAATAAAAAAAGATTTTGAATTTGAAAAAGAAGATTTTGTTAAGATAAAGTATATTTATATTGCGAATAAGGTTCAGTTGAAGGAATTTGTAAATATTGAGGCTCAAATTGATGAATTAATGTTAGAAAATATTGATAATGATTATTTTTTTGGTAGTGATTTAGAGAGTCTGTATTATTTATCTGAGAATTATAAAAAATTTGTAGAAATTTATTTAAAAATAGACGCTCAAGAGGATTGCCAAGTACCATATGAAGAACTACCAATTTATTTTTATTCATTAAAGCGATTAGATAAATTTGATAAATTAGAAAAATCTTTTGAGAAAGCATTGAAATTTAAAAATGAAGAAATAGAAGATGTTAAAAATAGTGAATTTAAAAGAGAATGGACAAAATCTGAGAAAAAAGAAGAAATTAGGGAGATAAAAAGACAAATAAAGAATTTGAAGGTAGAATATGAAAAAATATTGAAAACAGATTATAAACCAGAAGTTAAAATTTATCCCAAATTTTTATATGACTGTTTTTTGATAGATTGTCCACGACATCAGAAGTTAGATTAGGAGGAAAATTGGAAAAACAAAAAAACTTAGAAAGAAAAACGGTAAAAGAATGGATAAAATATATTCAAGAAAAAATTAGAAATAATAGTGATTACGATTCTGTTTATGAAGAGTATAAAATGTTTTTGGAAAATAAATTGAAAGAAAATCCCAAAAATGTGGAAGTTGTTTGTCAATTGGCAGCAGTTTACAATGAATTAACTTATCAATGGAAGGATATTTATAAATTATTGAATGAATTTATTAAAAAATATGAAAATGAATTGACTGATGAGGAAAAATCACGGATTTATACTAATTTAGGGTATTATTATGATGATCAGAGAGATGGTAGTAAGAGAGCAATTAGAACTTTGAGAAAGGCTGTGGCGTTTAATCCAAATAATTCTAAGGCTTATTATGGGCTTGGGGCAGATTATTATGGTGCTGGGAAATACGATAAGTCGGAAGAAATGTATAAAAGAGCTTGTGAGCTGGAAAATAATCCGATTTATAAGTTTGAATATGCGAATTTGTTGATGGTTAATGGAAAAAACGAAGAGGCGAAAATAATTTTGGAAGAATTAGTAAAAAAAGATTTTGAGTTTGGAAAAGAGGATTTTGCTAAGATAAGATATAGTTATATTGCAAATAAAATTCAATTAAGGAAATTTGAAAATATTGAGAATGAAATTAATGAATTAATGTTGGAAAATGTTGGAAATGAAGATTTTTGGGATTACATTTTTGCAGAATTGTACTATTTGGCTGGAAAATATGAGAAAAGTGAAGAGACTTATGCAAAAGTGAAAAATAGCAATTATGAAGTTGCAACTTGGTGGATTGCACCTTATTTTTATTCAATAAAGCAATTGAATCAAAAAGAGAAATTACAAAGAGAATTTGAAGAAATATTAGAAATTAAAAGTGAAGAAATAGAAGATGTAAAAAATAGTGAATTTAAAAGAGAATGGACAAAATCTGAGAAAAAAGAAGAAATTAGGAAGATAAAAAGACAAATAAAGAATTTGAAGGCAGAATATGAAAAAATATTGAAAACAGATTATAAACCAGAAGTAAAAATTTATCCAAAATTTTTATATAACTGCTTTTTGATAGATTGTCCACGACATCAGAAGTTGAAATAAGAAAAGATTTAATAAATATAAATTAAAATTTTTATAAAAATATGATATTTAGAAATTGACTTTTTGTATTTTTAAGTTATACTATAGTAAAATTAGTTTAAAGTTAAATTTAAAATTTATAAATAATTTGGGGAAATAAAGATTTATTTTGTAAATATTTAGGATTTTAGTATGATTGTTTAATAATAAATTAAGTTTGGAGGAGGTGTAATATTATCTAATTGTATAAAAATATATTTTAGGAGGTAACAAAATGATTACAGCGACAGGAGCCATGATAGGATTGGCAGTAGCGATTGTACTTATAGTAAAGAAATTTAATCCAGCGTATTCTTTGATAATAGGTTCTCTTTTAGGAGGATTGCTAGGCGGAGCAGGATTGACAGATACTGTAAGTTTTATGATTAAAGGTGCTCAAGGAATGATGCCTGCTATTTTGAGGATTGTTACAGCAGGAGTTCTTGCAGGGGTGCTTATAGAAACAGGAGCAGCTAACAAGATAGCAGAGACAATAGTTGACAAAATGGGGGAGAATAAAGCGATATTTGCATTAGTCATATCAACATTTATTTTAACAGCCGTAGGTGTATTTATAGATATTGCAGTAATTACTGTATCACCAATAGCTTTAGCTTTAGCCAAAAGAGTAAACATATCAAAAACTTCAATATTAATCGCAATGATTGGTGGAGGGAAATGTGGAAATATAATTTCTCCAAATCCAAATGCAATAGCGGCATCAGAATCATTTAATATTCCCTTAACTTCTGTCATGTTCGCAGGAATTATTCCATCGATAGTTGGGATAGTAATTACAGTAATTATTGCAAGTTCATTAACACGAAAAGGTGTTAAAATAGTTGATTCTGATATAGAAGTTGGAACTGAAATAAAAGAAAAGCCTTCTTTTGCAGCATCAATAATAGGACCACTTTTTGCAATCTTGCTGCTTGCTTTACGTCCAATTGCAAATATAGTTGTAGATCCGTTAGTTGCATTGCCAGTAGGTGGTTTAATAGGATGTATTGCTATGGGAAAAATTAAGAATATAAATGAATACTGTAAGTCAGGATTAAGCAAAATGATAATGGTAGCAATAATATTGATAGGTACAGGAACTTTAGCAGGAATAATTTCAAATTCAAATATCAAGGATATAATTACAGCATTATTAAGTTCAACAGGTGCACCTGCATTCTTATTAGCACCACTTTCAGGAATATTGATGTCTGCTGCCACAGCCTCTACAACATCAGGTACTGCTGTAGCAAGTAAGGTATTTGGTCCATCAATGATTTCGCTGGGTGTTAAGCCATTAAATGCGGCTGCAATGATTCACAGTGGAGCGACAGTTTTGGATCATTTGCCACATGGAAGTTTTTTCCATGCTACTGGTGGAGCAGTTAATATGGAAATAAAGGATAGACTTTTATTAATACCATTTGAAAGTTTGATAGGATTTGTATTGACTGTGGTTTCAACAATATTGTTTGGAATTTTTGGACTATAGATTGGGAGGTAAAAATGAAAGTAGTAATAGCACCAGATTCATTTAAGGAAAGCATGTCAGCAAAAGAAGTATGCGATTGTGCAGAAAGGGGAATTTTATCAATATTTCCAGAATGGGAAATAGTAAAAGTTCCTATGGCTGATGGTGGAGAAGGTACACTAGAATCTCTAATAGATGCAACAAATGGTAAAATCTACAATGAAGAAACCTTAAATCCGATTGGAGAAAAAATTATTTCAAGATATGGAATATTAGGAGATAAGAATATTGCTATAATTGAGATGGCTTCAACGAGCGGTATAGAACTGATACCAAAAGAAAAAAGAAATCCGTATATAACAACAACCTACGGTACAGGACAATTAATGTTAAAGGCCTTAGATCACGATGTGGAAAGAATTATTCTAGGAATAGGTGGAAGTGCTACAACAGATGGCGGATCTGGAATGCTTCAGGCCTTAGGTGCTAAATTGATGGATGAAAATGGAAGAGAAATTGGATTTGGTGGATTTGAACTAGGAAAATTAGCAAAAATAGATTTTTCAAATTTAGACGAAAGATTAAGAAAGGTAGAAATCTTGGTTGCGTGTGATGTTTCAAATCCGTTAACTGGTAAAAATGGATCAGCATACGTATTTGGTCCTCAAAAAGGTGCAACTCCTCAAATGGTGGAAGTTTTGGATAACAATCTGCTACATTATTCAAAAATTGTCAAAAGAGACTTGAATATGGAAATAAACAATGTTCCTGGTGCAGGAGCGGCTGGAGGTCTTGGTGCAGGATTGTTGACTCTAGGAGGAATATTAAAAAAAGGTGTAGAAATAGTTATTGATACTGTTGATCTTGAGGAAAAACTGAAAGATGCAGATTTGGTAATAACTGGAGAAGGTGGAATGGATAAACAGACAATTTATGGAAAAACACCTTTTGGAGTTGCAGAACTTGCTAAAAAATACAACATTCCAGTAATTGGAATAGCTGGAAACCTAGGAAATGGCTATGAAATTTTGTATGATAATGGCTTTGATGCTATATTTTCAATTATGCCTGGAGTCAGAACTCTTGAAACTGCATTAATTTCAGGAAGTGTAAATGTTGAAAACACAGTAAGAAATATTTTTGGATCATTAAAATCAATAAAAATAAAATAATATAGAAATTACCTAAACCTCTTAATATAACTCATAAAGTTAAATAACATTTAGGTTTAGGTAAAAATGATTTTCATAAAGAATTTTCAACTTTCTGCATTTAATATTACCAAAAAATGTGCTAAAATATATTCAAAAGATGCGAGAAAAAAGGTTAGTCAAAAATTTAGAAATGCTGAAGGAGGAAATGATGAAAATATTGATTGTAGGTGCTGGCGGAAGAGAGCATGCAATTGCTTGGAAACTTTCTCAAAATGAAAAGGTGGAGAAGATTTTTATAGCTCCAGGAAATGCCTGTGTAGAAATGCTGCCAAATGCTGAAAGTGTTAATTTAGGATCAATCGATGAGTATATTTCATTTTCAAAAGACAATAATGTGGAATTGACAGTCGTGGGAAGTGAAGAATTGCTTGTTCAAGGGATTGTGGATGAATTTCATAAAAATGGACTGAAAATATTTGGGCCTGATAAAAAGGCTGCGATTCTTGAAGGAAGTAAGGCTTATTCTAAGGATTTTATGAAAAAATATGGGATAAAGACAGCAGTTTATGAAATTTTTGATAATTCTGAAAAGGCGAAGGAATTTTTGAATAACTGGAAAGATTTTCCTGTGGTTATAAAGGCTAGCGGACTTGCAGCTGGAAAAGGAGTTATTATTGCTCAAAATCTAAATGAAGCTATTAAGGCTGTGGAAGATATAATGGTTGATGAGAAATTTGGAAATGCTGGAAATCAGGTTGTAATTGAAGAATTTCTCGACGGAGTAGAAGCTTCAATTTTATCATTTACAGACAGTAAAGTGATTGTACCGCTGTTGTCAGCAAAGGATCATAAAAAGATTGGAGAAGATGAAACTGGATTAAATACAGGAGGAATGGGAGTTATTAGTCCGAATCCTTTTGTTACAGACGAAATTTTTGAAAAATTTAAGTCAGATATAATGGAGCCGACTTTGAAGGGAATGCAGTCTGAAGGAATGGATTTTGAAGGAGTAATTTTCTTTGGACTTATGATTACTAAAAAAGGTGTTTACCTGCTTGAATACAATATGAGAATGGGAGATCCGGAAACACAGGCGGTATTACCGCTTCTGGAAAATGACTTGCTTGAGTTAATAGAAAAATCTTTTGAAAAAAAATTATCGGAAGTTAAAGTTGATTGGAAACCATTACATTCATGCTGCGTAGTAGCCGCTGCTGGAGGTTACCCAGAAAGTTATAAAAAAGGCGATGAAATTACAGGAGTTCTTGATTTTAATGAAACTGACGATAACAAAGTGTTTATTTGTGGAGCAAAAGTTGAAAGTGGAAAATTGTTGACTAATGGCGGAAGAGTATTAAATGTTGTAGCTCTTGGGAATACACTGGAAGAAGCACAAAAAAAAGCGTATGAACTTTTGAAAACTATAAATTTTGAAGGAATGTATTTTAGAAAAGATATTGGTGGAAGATTTTAGTAAAAAAATAAATGGTAATAAAAAAGACTGTTTTGAGTTTTGAACAGTCTTTTTTTCCTATTTATCTTCTTGGACTCCAAGTTTTGATTACTTTTGCTAATTGTTTCTGATATTCACGTTCCCCTTCCTGAGCAATGTAATAGATATTTCCGTTAGCTTCAATGTAGTACATTATTAATACACTTCCATCATCATATTCTATTGCCACTTGTTCTCCCTCATAACCATTTATGTTAACGCTGCCTTCAAAAATGTTATCTTCAGGAGTTCCTAGATTAATATATTTTTGAATGATTACTTCAGCTGCTCTTTTTGCAGTACCTCTTCCGTTAGTTGCAACAATATCTAAAGTTATAATATTTGTGTTATCTATTGATACTTGTTTGGCTGTAGGTGAAGCATCGGGATCTCCGAATTCATACCAGTTTGTAGGAACAGTTATATATCCAACTCTAGGACTTCCAAATCTTATGCTTGAACCTGAATTTCCTTTTGCAAATGTAAATACTGACATCACAACAAATAATGACAGTATAATTTTTCTTAAACTTTTCATTTTAAAACCTTCTTTCTCTTTTCATTTTTAATTAAAACAAATATTAGTTATGTTTTCTCCATTCTAAGCATTCTCCAGTAGAAACTCTTGAGACAGCACAATAACGTTTTGATTCTTCAATAGTATGACCACATAGTTTTCAATCTGCCTTTTCACTTCCTGCAAGTGCCATTAAGCTTGTACAGCTGCTAAATGATGACATTGCTAGAATAATTGTTAAAAGCTTAAACCCCTTTTTCATAATAATCATTTTCTTCCTATCTTTTATCAACGGTAATTGTTTTTCTGTAATAAAATTATATGACATTTTTTTAAAAAAATCAATATATAATTTATAAAATTACAATATTTTTTTACGGTATTCAAAAAACTGTCTTACTAAATATAGATAAAATAGTTATTTGTAAGAAAAGTATGATTAATTACAAAGAAATATTTAATTTGCAAATTAAGGAATGTATGATATAATTATTAAAAGTTATAATATTCTTGAAATAATTCTAAAATCAGAATGAAAAATATTTAAGTTTTAAGATTTTGACTATTATAATTTTAGAAATGAAAAAAGGTGAATGCTTTGGATAAAAAAAAATATAATCAATATGAAAAAATGAGACTTTATATTGCCACTTGTTTTTGGATATTCTCATTGTTAACTTTTGCTAACGAGAATAAAAGTTCTGTGAGTAAAAATAAACTTGAAGATGAGGCTGTAAAAGTTGATATTATCATTAACAAAAACAATATTAATGATTTTGAAGATGAAAATAGCGATATAGAAGAGAATAATGAAGATGGGAATCTGATATATTTAGATCAGATAGAGGATGAAGAAGAAGTAAAACAGAAAAAAATGGAAAAAGTCAATAAATTTGAACGGATTATTAGAAAAATAGATGAAAAAGTTAATCCAATTATAAAATTTCAAATTTCAAAAAGTTATGGTGTATGGTATCTGATAAAAACTGATGATAATGCAGAAAAAGAATTAAAAAATGTAAGATATGATTTTTTACAGCAAGAAAATGGATACGCTATTATTAAAAGTTATTTTGATCCTAAAACTGACAAATGGAGTGAAGAAAGATACAGAGGATGGATTAATGAAAAAAAGGGGAACGTGTATTTGAATATTGAAAAAAAATATTTTAAAAATACAAAAAATGAAATTGTATTTTTTGATAAAAATTATAGATACATGGTTGTAAGATATAACAACGGTACTACAAAAGTATTTTCACGTTACCCAAATAACGAAAAAATTTCACTTGAGGATAAAGAATTAGGTGAATTTGAAAAAATTGTTGGAAATAATAACAATCTAAAAAATGTTTTTTATGACGTAAAAATAAAAAATATTAGGGAAATTGAAAATGAAAGAAAAAAAGCTGAATTGAAGAATAGAACAGATGAATTAGAAAAGCAATTAAGCGAAAATCCTGCGAGTGTATTTCAAATTGACACAATTGGTGCCAAAAAAGAGCTTGAAAGAAGAAAGAAAAAAGAAAATACACTTAAACTTGAAACAAAAAATGGTCCTAAAAACGTAGAAGTTATAGAAATAAATGATAAAGATTTAAAAAATGAAACTAACACAAAAAATAACAGTAATGACACAGAAACAAATAAGAGGCATTAATTATAATAAATAATTATCAAGCTTTACTGTATACTATTTGATAAACTTAAAATTTATACATTGTTTTAAAATCATACTTTAAAATTATTTCAGTAAAATATTTTACTTAAAATATAAGTTTTAAAAAATATAAAAAATTTCAATTTAATTATATAAAAAACAAATATTTAGGAGAAAAAATGAAAAATACACTAAAAATTGTCTATACAATATTATTTTTAATATTGTTTATGTGCTTAACACTTTTTTATAATTTCTTTTTTGCTAAAAGAGAATATAAAAATGTTAATATAAATATAAAAAAAGGAACAAATTTCGCACAGATATACAAAGATTTAAAGTTAAAATATGGAATTGTAGATAAAATATATTTAAAGTTAAATGGTGGAAATATAAAATTAAAAGTAGGAACTTATAAATTTAATGGAAAATTCTCAAAATATGAAATTATAAAAAAAATTAAGAGCAGTGAAACTAATGGAGTTAGATTGACAATACCTGAAGGATTTACTTCAAAGCAAGTGTTTGCAAGGATGGAAGCATTAGAACTTGGGAATAGAGAAGAAATAAACAAAGTCCTTAGTGAAATGGACTTTCCATATCCACATGAAAATAATAATTTTGAAGGTTATTTTTATCCTGAAACTTATATTTTTTCTGAAAATGTTACAACGAAACAGGTTATTCAAACTATTTTAGGTGAATTTTTGAAAAAATTTCCACCTGAAAAATATCCTGATAAACAAAAGTTTTATGATAATTTAAAAATGGCTTCAATAGTGGAAGCGGAAGTGCCTGATGCTGTAGATAAGCCAAAAGTTGCGGGAATATTTTTGAAAAGATTGGAAATTGGAATGAAATTGGAATCAGATGCAACTTTGAAATATGAACTGGGAAGACAAGCATCAAGAAATGAGTTAAAATCTCAAAATACACCATATAATTCATATAAAGTTAAAGGGTTGCCACCAACGCCAATTGGAAATCCACCAATAGAAACTTTTAAGGCAGTTTTAAATGCAGAAAAGACAGATAATTTATTTTTCTTCACATATAAAGGAAAAACATATTATTCAAAAACACATGAGGAACATTTAAAAAAACGTCGTGAAAGCGGACAGTTAAAATAAACCTGAAAATCAAGATTAGGAATAAAATTGATGGAAAAAGTAAAAAAAATTGAAAAAAAAATATTAAAAAAATTAGAGGAAGTTATAAAGGAAGGGCTGGTATCTGAAAAAGACAAGATTCTTATTGCCTTTTCTGGAGGACCTGATTCAGTTTTTCTTTATCACTTTCTTAATTTACTAAAAAATATAATTTCAATAGAGATTTCAATAGTTTATATTAATCATAACTTACGTCATGATGTTGAAAACGACTTGAAATTTATAAATGAATTTTCAAATTCCAATAATGTTAATTATTATATCGAAAGTGTTGATGTAAAAAAGTATGCAACAAAAAATAAAAAGTCAATAGAATTGGCAGCAAGGGAATTGAGATATGAGGCTATTGAGAATATTAGAAAAAAGATAGGATATAACAAGATTGCTACAGGTCATAATTTGGATGATAATGTAGAGACCTTTATTTTCCGTCTTTTAAGGGGTACATCGGTAACAGGGTTAAAAAGTATTCCAAAGACAAGAGAAAATATAATAAGACCAATTTTAGATTTTGAAAAAAGTGAAATTTTATCTTTTTTAAAAAATAAAAATTACAAATACATAATTGATTATACCAATAATAAAAATGACTATACAAGAAACTTTATCCGAAATAAAATTTTTCCTGATTTCGAAAATATTAACCCTACTTTTAGGCAAAAAATAGATTCTCTGATAAAAGAAATTAATGACAAAGAAAATTGTAAATTGACATTTTCTAATATTTATGAGGAAACTATAAATCATAAAGATGAATTAATTCAACTTCTGAAGCAAAATAATGTAGAAATCTCAAGAGAAAAAATTAATCAGATTTACAAAAGTCTTTTTTTGGAAAATGGGAAATTACAGAATGAAGGTTCAAAAGAATTTTATTTAGGTAAAAATAAAGTTTTGCAAAATATATATGGGGAATTAAAAATTATTAGTATTGTAGATGAGAAAGCAGAAAAAAGTGTAAAAAGTGATAAAAATAGTAAAATCTTTGATAAAATTAAAATTTTAAAGGGAAATCAAAGTATTGAATGGTATAATTACGAGATAATCTTATATGAAAACATTCAGGATTTTAAAACTTATTTTATAAACAAAAAAAATATAAACTATACTTTTTATAAATTTGATGATGAAAAAATAAAAGATGGAAAAATTATTGTCAGAAGTCGAAAAGATGGGGATAGAATTTTTCTGAAAAATTTGGGACATAAAAAAGTTAAGAAAATTCTTATTGATGAAAAGATTATGAAATGGGAGAGGGATTTCATTCCCATTGTAGAGATTGAAGATGCTCAAGTTTTGGAGAGTTTAGAAACTGAAATTAGTAAAATAGAAATTGATAATAATAAAAAAACAAAAGAAATATTAGCAATTTCAGATATAAAGTTTTCAAAATTTTTGGAAAAAATCTCAAATAAAGATATTGAAAATTTAGAAAATAGCAATAAAAGTAAACTATTAATAATAGGGAGGAAAAATGGCAGAAAGAGATAAAAACGATATTAGAAAACGACTGGAAGAATTACGAAAAGATAATAATAGAAAAAATAATAGACAGGATAATGGAGATAAACCACCATTTTCAGGATTTCTTTTTTTTGTTTTTGTAGTACTGCTGGTAGTTTTTACAGCGATATTCCATCGTGATATACAAACTGTTTTTCAAAATAAAAAGGAAATTTCTTATACAGAATTTGTAGGTAAGACACAAAAAGGTGATTTTACTGAAATCGATGAAAAGGATGATAAGTTAATTGCACAAGTAAAGGAAGATGGCAAGGAAGTACTTTATTTTACCAAAAAAATAACAGATAGAGTTGGAAATGAGCCAATAATTATTAATGCAATTGCACAGAAACGTGTTAGATTAAATTCATTGCAACCTTCTGGCGGGAACTTTTTCTTGCTGTTATTAGGTCAATTTTTACCAATGATTATAATGATTGGGCTTATGGTATATCTTGCTAGAAAGATGGTTGGCGGATCTCAAGGTGGAGGACCTGGAAATATCTTTGGGTTTGGAAAATCAAGAGTAAATAAGATTGATAAAAAACCAGATGTAAAATTTGATGATGTTGCAGGAGTTGACGGAGCAAAAGAAGAGCTGAAAGAAGTTGTTGACTTTCTTAAAAACCCTGAAAAATATACAAAAGCTGGAGCAAGAGTTCCAAAAGGAGTACTTTTGCTAGGTAGACCGGGAACAGGTAAAACATTACTTGCAAAAGCAGTGGCAGGAGAATCTGGAGCATCGTTCTTTAGTATTTCAGGTTCGGAATTTGTAGAAATGTTTGTTGGTGTTGGAGCATCACGTGTAAGGGATTTGTTTGAAAAAGCAAAGGAATCAAGTCCTTCAATCATATTTATAGATGAAATTGATGCCATTGGTAGAAGAAGAAGTGTTGGAAAAAATAGTGGAAGCAATGACGAACGTGAACAAACGCTAAATCAATTGCTAGTTGAAATGGACGGATTTGAAACAGATACAAAGGTTATCGTACTTGCGGCAACAAATAGAGAAGATGTATTAGATCCTGCATTATTGCGTGCTGGACGTTTTGACAGACGTGTTACTGTTGATGCCCCTGATTTGCAAGGACGTGTTGCAATATTGAAAGTTCATTCGAGAAATAAAAAACTTGATAGCGATGTAAGACTTGAAGATATTGCTAAAATTACACCAGGATTTGTTGGAGCTGATTTAGCAAACTTATTAAATGAAGCGGCAATTTTAGCAGCAAGAAGAGCAAGTGACACGATAAAAATGGCTGATTTAGATGAAGCTGTGGATAAAATTGGAATGGGACTTGGTCAAAAAGGTAAAATTATTAAACCAGAAGAGAAAAAACTATTAGCTTACCATGAAGCTGGTCATGCTATTATGACTGAATTGACACCAGGAGCTGACCCTGTTCATAAAGTAACAATAATTCCTAGAGGAGATGCTGGTGGATTTATGATGCCACTCCCTGAAGAAAAGTTAGTAACTACAAGCAGACAAATGCTAGCTGAGATAAAGGTGCTGTTTGGTGGACGTGCAGCTGAGGAAATTGGGCTTGATGATGTAAGTACAGGAGCTTATTCTGATATAAAACGTGCTACAAAGGTAGCAAGAGCTTATGTTGAAAGTGTTGGTATGAGTAAGAAATTAGGACCAATTAACTTTGAAAACTCAGATGACGAATATTCATTTGCTCCAAATAAAAGTGATGAAACAGTAAGGGAAATTGATCTTGAAATAAGAAAAATTTTAACAGAAGAGTATTTAAATACTTTGAACACTTTACAGGATAACTGGAGCAAACTAGAAGAAGTAGTAAAATTATTACTGAAAAAAGAAACAATTACTGGAGATGAAGTTAGAAGAATTATCAAAGGAGAGACTTCAGAACAAATTTTAAAAGCTTCTGAAAATATTGAAGAAGATAATAATTCGAATATCGATGAAGAAAAAAAAGCAAAAGAAGAAAATGCAGAAATAATATCAGAAAAAAAATTGATAGAAAAAGTTGAAGAGTTAGAAGAAAAAATTAAAACTCAAAACTCATCTGAAGGAACAATAGAGAGTGCTGAAAAAACAGATGAAGAAAAACATAATTCTTCTGAAAGTGAACTGGAAAAAGTTACAGAAACTAAAGATAAAAAGGATAATGATGATAATCCAAATGATTCTTCAGAAAATAATGATAATGATTCTGATTCAGGAAATGAAGATATAAATGAAAAATCTGAAAACAGTGAAAAGAAAAAAAGTAATTTTAAATTACCAAGTTTTATGGAATAAAGTATAAAAGTTAATTTGTATATTTAAATAGAAAGTTGACATTAATTTTAAATTTTTGTTATCTTTCTATTTTTTTAATCTAATAAACAGTTAATATATTACCATAAAAATAAACATAAATATAATTTAAAAAATATATTGACTTTTTTAAAAAGGTGTTGTATAATTATGTTGTGAAATAAAAGAGAAAATCAATTACCGTAAAAATTTGAGAGTTGGAAGGGATAATTGTGTAAAAAGTAAAATTAAAATCGGAATTATGATTTTTGTGATGATGTTTAGTGTTAACAGTTGTACATTAATTTATAATGCAGCAGCACTAGGACTGGCTGGAATAGCTGGAGCCGCTGCATGGGAAGGGGCGAAAAGTGGTAAAACCAAAACTTGTAGAGGAACATGATGCATATTTAGCTAATGATAGAGGAGGAAGGTAGTGTCTTGATTAGAAAGATTATCCGATTTATGATTAAAATAAAAATTATGTATTTTTATTTTTTTTTGATAAATTGTGTGATATAATATCAATGTAAAGAATAGAAATTGTAAGGTAAAAATTAAAAATAGGAGTTGATGAAAAATGAGAAAATTACTAATAACAGGATTATTACTTGTAGGAGCAATTGCGTTTGCTGGAAAATATGAAGATGGGTTAAAGGAACGTATGAAAGTTGCGGAAGAAAGACTTGAATCAAAGTTTGAAGGAACCACAGCAGATATGTTGAATGCCAGCTCTGAATTAACAGATGAATGGGAAAAAGAAATGAACAAAGTGTATGATTTAATTTTGAAAAAATTACCAGCAAAAGAACAGTCAAAATTTAAGGCTGAACAGGCAAAATGGTTAAATGACAGGAAAGTGGCTATAAAAAAAGCGTTGAATGATAAAGAGGATGGACCTAAAATGGCTGTGTTTGGAGCAGCTGGAACTGGACTTTCTATGACAGAAGAAAGAGCTTTAAAACTTGCAAAAAGATACGACAGTCTTTCTAAATAGTGTTTAGAATATTAGATTAAATAAAAAAGAGTTTTGATGTACTGTAAAAAAGTTGAATAAAATAAATTAATTAATAGTTATGGAATAAATACATAACAAAATAACTTTGAGGAGTTTTATGTTAAAGAGAGTTTGGTATATTTCATAACTATTTTTATTAATTCTTAGTAAAATTTGCTTAAACTCGAACTTAAAAAATAGGAGTATTTTATTAAAGCCTTTAATTTATATAATTTTTATTAGTTAAATTTTAAATAAGTTTGAGTATAATTTAAATATTTGTATTAATACCAAATTCTGCTAGAAAATATATGCAATTCAAAAGTTATTAAATATACACTATGCTGCTTAGATAGAAAATAGTATGAAAAATAAATTTGAAAAATTATTATAAATTTAGCAAAAAAGATAAAAGAACAAAAAAATGTGTAAAGCAGGAAAAAGTGTTTGCACTTTTTAAATGATATGGTATAATATTATTAGTGAGGTATAAAAGTGAAAAAGTTTTTTTTATTTAAAAAAAATAAAATGATTTTTATTATGATTTTGGTAACTTTCAGTCACATAATGTTTCCTTTAAATTTTAAATACAATACTGGAGAAAATCTTGTGACAAAAAAAAGGGAGGCAGATGAAAAAGAAAGACATCTAAAATCAGTTCTTGATGCTATACGTGGGCATAATAATAAATATGTACAGTTTTTTCTTGCAACAGAAAGAAATATTGCAAATCGTAAAAGAGTGGCAGATGAGATTGTAAATAGGCCTGTGGGAGTATATGGAGTTAATATAGATGAATCATTATTATTTGAAGGTGGAGGAAAACTGATTGATGTCAATGCAAAGAGTCAGGATGGGTATACTCCAATTATTGTCGCTATTGAAGCAAAGAATCAGGAAATTTTAAAACTTCTGATAGAAAATGGTGCGAATCTTTATGAAACACATCCAATTTTTAACAGAACAACTCTTGGAACAGCTGCATACTATGAAAATGAAGAGGCTGTGGAAACTTTGTTAAAAAAAGATTCAAGACTTATAAATATTGGAAGTACTATTGATGGATGGACTCCGCTTGAGGATGCGACATTGAAAGCAAATGCAAAAATTGTAAAAATGCTGTTGCAATACGGTGCAAATCCTACAATTACTGATAAACATGGAGGAACTCCGATGGATATGGCAACAAAATTTGGAAAAGGTGAAATTGTTAAGATATTGAGGGATTATATAAAGGCTAATCGAAGTAAATATTATTAGTTATGAAATATTTCAAATATAAAAAAATATATGAGAAGCCACTTTAAATTTGTTTGTAATAAAAAAAATTATATATAGAGGAGAAAAAAATGAAACGAATGACAGGAATTGGTGCTTCAGAAGGAGTATCTATAGGTAAAGTATTACTTTTTATCGCAGAGGAAATTGTTATCCCAGAAACTAAAGCTGAGAATTCAACAATTGAGGCTGAATTAGCGAAATTGAGAGATGGATTGAAACAATCTAAAATACAATTAATCGCAATTAGAGAAAAAGTAAAGGAAAAAATGGGAGAAGATAAAGCAGCAATTTTCGATGGTCATATTATGCTTCTTGAAGATGAAGATTTAATTATGGAAGTTGAGGATAAGATTAAAGGGGAAGGTCTTCCTGCTGCAAAAGCGCTGCATGATGGAATTAATGAATATTGTGATATGATTTCAAAATTGGATGATCCGTATTTAAGAGAAAGAGCTGCTGATTTACAAGATATTGGTAAAAGATGGCTTAAAAACTTGTTGGGAATGAAAATACATGACCTAAGTAATTTAGAGCCAGGAACAATAGTTGTAACAGAGGATTTGACACCATCTGACACAGCTCAATTAGATTTAGAAAACTGCATAGGATTTATTACAGAAATTGGAGGGAAAACAGCTCACTCTGCGATTATGGCAAGATCACTTGAATTACCAGCAGTAGTTGGAGTAAAAGGGATTCTTAGTGAAGTTAAAGATGGAGAAGTTGTTGTTATGGATGGAGAAACAGGTGAATTATACTTGAATCCAACAGAAGATTTAGTAAAGGACTATATCAAAAAACAAGAAGAATTGAGAAAAGAAAAAGAGGAATTGAAAAAATTAATTCATGAAGATGCAGTAACTCTTGATGGTAGAAAAGTTGATATTTGGGGGAATATTGGTAGCCCTAATGATGTTGACGCTGTAATTGAATCAGGAGCTACAGGAATTGGATTGTATAGAACAGAATTCTTATTTATGAACTCTGATCATTTCCCAACAGAAGAAGAACAATATCGTGCATATAGAGTAGTTGCTGAAAAAATGCAAGGAAAACCTGTAACAATAAGAACAATGGATATTGGTGGAGATAAAGAATTACCTTATTTAGACTTGCCAAAAGAATTAAATCCGTTTTTAGGATATAGAGCAATCAGAATTTCGTTAGAAAATAAAGATATGTTCAAAACTCAATTAAGAGCTATTTTGAGAGCTTCTCAATATGGACAAATTAAAATTATGTATCCAATGATAAGTTCAGTTAATGAAATCAGAAAAGCAAATGCTATTTTGGAAGAATGTAAAAGAGAACTTGATGAAATTGGAAAAATTTATGATAGAAATATAAAAGTAGGAATAATGGTTGAAACTCCTTCAACAGCAATTATTGCCTATAAATTTGCAAAAGAAGTTGACTTCTTCTCAATAGGAACTAATGACTTGACACAATATTTCCTAGCTGTAGATAGAGGAAATGAAATGGTTGCAAACTTATATAATTCATTCAATCCTGCAGTGTTAGAAGCTATTCAAAAAGTAATTGATGCTGCGCATGGAGCTAATATAAACGTTAGTATGTGTGGAGAGTTTGCCGGAGATAAAAGAGCGACTAAATTATTGCTAGGAATGGGACTTGATTCATTCAGTATGAGTGCATCATCAGGATTGACTATCAAAAAGATAATTAGAAACAGTAATTATGCAGATGCAAAAAAATTTAGAGATTTAATTTTACAGCAAGATACACCTGAAGAGGTTGTAGAAAAATTATAATAAATTGTAAAAAAGGCTAGTTAGTTTTATTAGCCTTTTTTCGCCTTAAAAATAGAATTATTATTTGTTTCTTTATTGATATTGAATATTAACAAATAACCGTTTTTCGAGTTTATAGTTTAGGAGTGAAAGATATGAAAAATAGAAAAGTGGCAGTATTTTTAGCAAACGGATTTGAGGAGATTGAAGCAGTTACACCAATTGATTTACTTCAAAGAGCTGAAATTACTGTAGATACAATTTCAATTACAAAAGAAAATCTTGTAGAAAGTGCAAGAAAAATGAGAATATTGGCAGATAAGATAATTGATGAAATTAATTTTTCTGAATATGATATGTTGATATTACCTGGCGGTCCTGGGGTAAAAAATTATTTTAACTCTCAAAAACTTTTAGATAATATACTAAAATTTTCAAAAGATGAAGAAAACAAAAAAATTGCGGCTATATGTGCAGCTCCGACTGTATTAGCAAGTCTTAAAATATTGGAGGGGAAAAAGGTGGTATGTTTTCCAGCTTGTGAAGAGGATTTGCTAAAGAGCAAGGCTATTTTGGTAAAAGAAAGAGTAATTACAGATGGAAATGTTGTAACGAGCAGAAGTGCTGGAACGGCAATGGACTTTTCACTTATGATTATTAGTGAACTTTTGGGTGAAGAAAATGCTGAAAAAGTTTCAAAGGAAATTGTGCTTTAAAAAGTTGTAAAACAAAAAATAAAAAATTTAAAAAGTTATATGGAAAAAATAAGAAAAGTGTGGTAAAATGTTTCAGTAATTATGAAATAAATAAAATAATTTGATAATTAATGAGATTGTAACTATTGATTCAATGAAATTATATTAATAATGAATGTTAAAATTTTAGAATTAATTTCAAGGAGTTTTGTATAAAATTGAACTTCATAATTAAAAATATTTAAAGGAGAATTTTATGGAATACCATAAACCTGTGTTGTTTGATGAAGTGATAGAAAATATAATAACAGATAATGATGCAGTTTATGTTGACTGCACGCTTGGTGGTGGTGGGCATACAGAAGGTATCCTAAAAAAATCTTCTGAAAATTCAAAAGTTATTGCAATTGATCAGGATATACAGGCGATTGAATTTGCTAAAAAAAGACTTGAACAGTATGGAAATAAACTCCAGATATTTCAAGATAATTTTAGAAATATCGACACGGCTGTTTACCTAGGAGGTTTTGAAAAAGTAGACAGGATATTGATGGATATAGGAGTTTCCTCAAATCAATTGGATAACGCTAAAAGAGGGTTTTCATACAGGTTTGAAGCAAAGTTGGATATGCGGATGGATAATAACTTGGAAATAAGTGCTTATGAAGTTGTTAACGATTTTTCTGAAAAGGAAATAGCTGATATTATTTATAAATATGGTGAAGAGCCAAAATCAAGAAAGATTGCTAAAAAAATCGTAGAATATAGAAAAAATAAGTCGATTGAAACTACAACAGAGCTTGCAGATATTGTTATAAAATCAATAGGAAAAAGCATGAAGCGACATCCTGCCAAAAGAACATTTCAGGCTATCAGGATTTTTGTAAATAAAGAACTTGAAGTTTTAAATGAAACATTGGATAAGGCAGTAAAACTGCTTAATAAAAATGGCAGGCTTTTAGTAATTACTTTTCATTCGCTGGAAGATAGAATTGTGAAGGAAAAATTTCGTGAATATGAAAATCCATGTACTTGTCCAAAAGACATACCAATATGTGTATGCAACAAAAAAAGTCTAGGAAAGATAATTACAAGAAAGCCAATTATTGCTAAAGAATCAGAGTTAGAAGAAAATAACAGAGCACATTCAGCAAAATTAAGAATTTTTGAAAGGAGTTAATAAAGATTATGAATGGTGTTTCAAAAAACAAAAAAATGCAAATGGAAATACTTGATGTTCCAAAAATTACAAATACAGCAAGATCTCATGAAGATGCAAGAAGAGAAAGAATAGTAGCTCCTAAAGGAATTAAAAGAAAGCTTTCTAGAACTGCAGGACTTGATAAAAAGGTTATAAAAACTGTTTTGTTTTATGTTACAATTGTAACTGCAGTAGCATTGTTAAGAGCTTTTGTTGGATATGATGTAGCTAATTTGGGTAGAAAAATACAAAAAAAAGAATTGCAGTTGAAAGAATTGAAAAAAGAAGTTGAGAGACTAGATAATAAGTATGTCAATAGCGATGATTTGAAAACGAAAGAACAAAAAGCAAAAGAAAAAGGATTTTCTATTCCAAATAATCCAACATATATAGATTTGAAAAATTAGTAGTAAAAAAATATAGCATAATTTAAGAGTGTTATATTTTTTTTTATACGAGAAAGAGTTGTAAAATATAGGAATAAAGGCTTGACAATAGCCAAAAAAATTGATAACATAATATATATAATGACTAATAAGTCAATTTGTTTTTGTGTTTTTATTTATAAAAAAATAAAACATTTGGTAATAGTAAAAATAATTTACGAAGGAGGTTATATCTTGGCAAAAGAAGTTTTAGAAAAAATAAAAAAGGCTGAAAGTGAATCAGATAGAATTATTGCTGATGCAAATGAAAAAGCAAAAGATATTTTGAAAAATATTGAGCAAAAGATAAAAGATGACAGCGATAAAATAATTTCTGAAGCCGGTATTGAAGCTGAAAATCTAAAAAATCAGTCAATAGAGGATGCTGAAAAAAAAGTAAACTCCCTCTTGAATAGTAAAGAGGAGGATGTAAACAGGATTCTTAATATTGATGAAAAGAGAATAGATGAAGTTGTTAATTTATTAGCGGAGAGGATTGTGAAATAATGGCAATAGTTAAAATGAGTAAATTTGAATTAGTTGTTTTCGCAGAACAAAGAGCTAAAATATTGAAGGCACTTCAAAAATTCAAGGAAGTAAATTTTGTTGATATTAAATTACATGATGAAAATGGAGAAATAGACAAGGATGCAGTTGAAGGTGTTACAAAATATGTGAACAACGAAGAATTAACACATATTGACGAAAGACTTTATCAGTTGAATAATGCAATTTCTCTTATTAAAAAGTACGATGAGAGAAAAACACGTTTAAGAGATATTATTCATGGAAATGATAATTATACTTTTGATACATTGTCTAAAAAGGCATTGGATTATGACTGGAAAAAAATTTCTTCAGAATTGAATTCGATTGGAGTGCAGTATTCACAGATAAAATCAGAAATTTCAAAAAAATACGCACACTATGATGAAATAGAGTTATGGGAACGGCTAGATGTAAATCCTAAAGAGTTAAAAAGTCTGAAAAAGGTAAATACATTTTTAGGAACAATACCAATAAAGCTCAAAGGTAACTTTATTGAAGGAATTTCTGAACTTGATAAGATTTATTATGAGGAACTAAGAATTTCTAAAGATGAAGTCTATTATCTTGTAATTTCAAGTAATGACGAAAACGAAAAGGAAAAATTATCTGAAATTTTTAGAAATAATAGTTTTAGTGTGGAAAATCTTGATATTGATGCAGTTCCACGTGAATATAAAGTTAAGTTGCAAAAAGAAATAGAAGAGCTGAAAAAACAAAAACGTAAATTAAAATCTCAAATTAAAACTTATAGTGAAGATTTGAACGATTTACAAGCGGTTTATGAATATTTACAAAATAAAAAATTGCGTATTGTGGAATCAGAAAAATTAGCACAAACTGAAAATACTGTTTTAATAAAAGGATGGATTCCAGAAGAAAAAATAGAGGAATTTGAAAAAGTTGTAAAAAGTGAAGCGGATGATAATTATTATCTAAAAGTTACAGAAGCAGATAAAAATGACGAGACAGTGCCGATTAAGTTAAAAAATGGAAAGGTTGCAACTGTATTTGAAAATTTGACAGGGATGTATGCTTATCCAAGATATAATGAAATCGATCCAACGCCTTTATTTACACCATTTTATATTTTATTCTTTGGGATGATGGGAGCAGATGTGGGTTACGGGCTTGTGTTATTGCTTGCAACAATATTTGTTTTAAAAGTAGTTAATTTAAGTTCTCAAATGAGAAAATCTGTTAAATTTTTCTTTTATTTAAGTTTTTCTGTTATTTTCTGGGGAATTTTGTATGGTTCGTATTTTGGTGCAGAAATAAATGGAGTATGGCGACTTGTAAATCCTGCAAAACAATATAATAGCTTATTAATTGGCTCAATTATATTTGGTGTAGTTCATATATTTATTGGGCTTGGAATAAAAGCATATTTATTGATTAGGGATGGAAAATCGCTGGATGCAGTTTATGATGTGCTATTCTGGTATATGGCACTTATGGGCGGAATGGTGTATTTAATATTCAAATTGATGAATTTATCGCCTATTGTAACAAGTATTTCGATGTGGATTATGATTGCTGGAATGGTCGGAATTGTACTTACTGGTGGACGTGAGGCTAAAGGAGTTGGTGCAAAATTAGGTGGAGGACTTTACAGCCTTTACGGAATTTCAAGTTATGTAGGTGATTTTGTATCGTATTCAAGACTTATGGCTTTAGGTCTTTCTGGTGGATTTATCGCATCGGCCATAAATATGATTGCTGGAATGATTAGTGGAAATTGGTTTGGAATGATATTTGTGCCAGTAATATTAATAGGTGGGCATCTATTTAATATGTTCTTATCTTTCTTAGGAGCTTATGTCCATACTTCAAGACTTATGTATGTTGAATATTTTGGTAAATTCTACGAAGGTGGAGGAAAACCATTTAAGGACTTTAGAACAGAAAGTAAATATATAAACATGGATGATTAATTTAATAATAAATTTATTTCAATTGAATAAATTTTGTTTGTGAAAAATAAAAAATTAAGTTAAATTGTTAAAATAAAAATATAAAAAATTAGGAGGAAATAAAATGAATGTTTCACAGTTTTTAGTACAAAATGGAGGAATCGTAATGGCGACATTAGGTGCGGCGTTAGCGACATTATTATCAGGAATTGGATCAGCAAAAGGTGTAGGAATAGTTGGAGAAGTGGCGACAGGACTTATGAGTGAAGAGCCTGAAAAATTTGGTAAATCGTTAGTATTACAATTGCTTCCAGGAACACAAGGATTATATGGATTCGTTATTGGACTTATGGTATTAGGAAAATTAAATGCAAGCATGACTTTCCAAAATGGACTTGGAATTTTAATGGCATGTCTTCCAGTTGCTCTTGCAGGATATGGTTCAGCGATTGCACAAGGAAGAGTTGCAGCATCTGGAATTAGCTTGCTAGCAAAAAATGAGGAACAAAATACAAAAGGGATTATTTATGCAGTAATGGTTGAAACTTATGCATTATTGGCATTTGTTGTATCAATTATGTTATTAGCAAAATTCTAATTTTATTTTATAAAATAAACAAACAGAGTGTAAATATGACATAAAAAACGGAAAAGGAGTAAATATGTCTAATTTAGATAATTTAACATCAAAAATAATAACTGATGCTAAATCGAAAGCAGATGGAATCATAAAAGATGCTGAGGAAAAAGCAAAGCAAAAATATGATTTGGAAATAAAAAAAGTTGATGTGAAAAAACAAACATTACTTGAAAATGCAAGAAGAGAGCGTGAACTGCTTTCAGATAGAATTAAGTCAAGTGCAAACTTAAAGTCTAGAAATGAAAAATTGAAGGCAAAACAGACAGTAATTAACAAAGTTATAGATAAACTAAAAGCAAAACTTGTTAATATGAATGAGAATGACTACATCAGTTATTTGAATCAGAATATTGATAAAAATTCTATAGCTGGAAAAGAGTTAATTGTAAAAAAAGAATTTGTAGATAAAGTCAAACAAGAGTTTTCAACTGCAAAAGTTAAGGAAAATGAGTTTGTAAGTTCAGGATTTATCATTGAAGAAAATGGAATTCAGGAAAATTATACTTTTGAAGTAAAATTGGATTTTATGAGAGATGAACTGGAAGTCGAAATTTCCAGACTTCTTTTTTCATAATTTAAATAAAATTTATAAAAATTTAAGTTTTATGACTGTTTTTATAAAATAAATTTTATAATTAACTGGAATTTGTAATTAAAGGGAGAAAAAAATGGATAGAATGGATTACGGACAAAGTGTCGTAACTATTAGAATACTGGAAAAAAGGCTTTTGACTAGAAATAGGCTGGAACGAATGATAGAAGCCCAGACTCCCGAAGAAGTGCTAAAATTACTGGGAGAAACAGAATATTCTCAAGATATGGCTGATATTCATGGAAGCCAGGATTATGAAATAATCTTAAAAAGAGAAACAGAACGTGTATTTTCAATTGTAAGAAATATGATAAAAAACACTGGAATTGTTGATGTTTTATCTCTTAAATATGATTATCATAATTTAAAAGTGTTGTTAAAAAGCAAAATAACAGGAAAAGATTTTTCAAGTTTGCTTATGCAGGCTGGAACGATTGATGCTAGTAAATTTAAGGTGAAATTTGAATCACAAAGCAACGACTTGCCACAAGAAATAATGGAAGCAATTGATGAAGTTCAGAAGGATTTTGAAGAAAATCATAATCCTCAGAGAATTGATATAATTGTAGATAAACATTATTTTAGAAATCTATCAAGGCTTGCAAAGGAAATCGACGTAAAAGTGATTACTGATTATGTAGAAGGATTGATAGACTTTCAAAATATGATAACTCTATTTAGGGTTCAGAAGCAAAAACGTGATGCAAGATTTCTGGAAACTGTTATTTTTGAAGGTGGGACAATTTCAAAAAATAAAATTGTTGCATCAATAAATGATAACACAGACACTATCTTGAATAAGTTTAAGAAAGAAAAACTGGGGACATATCTAGTAAAAGGATTAGAAGCATTTAGCGAAACAAAAAGATTGTCAGAACTTGAAAAAATTTCAGATAATTACCTGATGGAATTAAATAAAGAATCAAAATATGTTGTATTTGGACCAGAGCCATTATTCACATATCTAGTTGCAAAAGAGCGTGAAATCAATGCAGTTAGAATGATAATGGTAAGCAAAATAAACAACATAAGTTCAGATAAAATAAGGGAAAGGTTGCGTGAAACTTATGCATAAAATAGGTGTAGTTGGAGATAAGGATTCTATTTTATCGTTTAAGGCACTAGGAATTGATGTGTATCCTGTTGTTACAAAGGAAGAGGCAAGAAGCACGATTGATGAGATGGCAAGTAATGACTATGGTATTATCTTTGTGACTGAACAAATTGCCGCATTAATTGAAAATACCATTGAAAGATACAATCGTGAAGTGCTTCCAGCTGTTATTTTGATTCCGAATAATCAGGGAAGTTTGGGAATTGGGCTTAAAAAGATAGACGAGTATGTTGAAAAAGCGATAGGATCTAATATATTTTAGATGAAAGGAGAAATTCATTGAAAACAGGAAGAATAATAAAAGTTTCTGGACCTCTTGTTGTTGCAGAAGGTATGGAAAATGCCAATGTATATGATGTGGTAAGAGTTTCGGAGAAAAAATTGATAGGTGAAATTATTGAAATGAGAGGCGATCAGGCTTCTATTCAAGTATATGAAGAAACATCAGGAATTGGGCCAGGAGAAGAGGTTTTCACAACTGGAGAGCCTTTGAGTGTTGAATTGGGACCTGGACTTATTGAAGCGATGTTTGATGGAATTCAACGTCCGCTAAAGGAATATCAGGAAATAGCAGGAGACTTTTTGGAAAAAGGAATAGAAGTAAAACCTTTAAATAGAGAGAAAAAATGGGAATTTGAGCCTGTGCTATCTATTGGAGCAACAGTTGAAACTGGAGATGTATTAGGAACTGTTCAGGAAACTTCTGTTGTAAATCATAAAATTATGGTTCCAGCAGGAATAAAAGGAACTTTGAAAACTATTAAAAGTGGTAGTTACACAGTAGTTGACACAATTGCAGTAATTGAAACTGAAAAAGGTGAAGTAGAAGTTCAAATGATGCAAAAATGGCCAGTAAGACGTGGAAGAAAATATAAACAAAAATTAAACCCGGAAGCTCCATTAATTACAGGACAAAGAGTAATTGACACATTCTTCCCTGTAACTAAAGGTGGGACTGCATGTGTACCAGGACCTTTTGGATCTGGAAAAACAGTTGTACAGCACCAAATGGCTAAATGGGCAGATGCTGAAATTATAGTTTATGTAGGATGTGGAGAACGTGGAAATGAGATGACGGACGTTCTTATGGAATTTCCAGAAATTATAGATCCAAAAACTGGACAATCATTAATGAAAAGAACTGTACTTATAGCAAATACTTCAAATATGCCAGTTGCAGCCAGAGAAGCTAGTATTTATACTGGAATCACAATTGCAGAATATTTTAGGGATATGGGATATTCAGTGGCAATAATGGCGGATTCTACTTCGAGATGGGCAGAAGCTCTTAGGGAAATGTCTGGACGGCTTGAAGAGATGCCAGGGGATGAAGGATACCCAGCTTATCTAGGTTCAAGAGCTGCTGAATTTTATGAAAGAGCAGGAAAAGTAATTTGTCTTGGACAAGATGGAAGAGAAGGGGCATTGACAGTTATTGGAGCGGTTTCTCCTCCAGGTGGAGATATTTCAGAGCCAGTATCTCAGGCTACACTTCGTATTGTTAAAGTATTCTGGGGATTAGATGCCAATTTGGCGTATAGACGTCATTTCCCAGCAATTAACTGGCTAAATTCATATTCATTGTATCAAGGAAAAGTTGATAACTGGATGGATCAGAATGTAGGGCCTAAATTTTCTAAAAATAGAGCACGTGCAATTTCATTACTACAAGAAGAAAATAGCCTACAGGAAATTGTTAGGCTGGTTGGTAAGGACACTTTGTCAGAAAAAGATCAGCTTAAGCTTGAAATTGCAAAATCAATAAGAGAAGATTACTTGCAGCAAAATGCGTTTATGGAATCAGATACTTATACTTCGCTTGAAAAACAGGATAAAATGCTTGACTTAGTATTGAAGTTCTATGATGAAGGATTAAGAGGGCTTGAAAATGGAGCATATTTAAGTGAAATTATCGCAATGCCTGTAAGAGAAAGAATTGCAAGAGCAAAATATTTACCTGAAGCAGAATTAGGTAAAATTGATGAAATAGCAAAAGAACTGGAAAAAGAAATTGATGAACTTGTAAATAAAGGAGGTGTAGCAAATGCTTAAGGAATACAAAACTATCAAGGAAATAGTAGGACCACTTATGGTTGTTGAAGGTGTGGAAGGAATAAAATATGAGGAACTTGTTGAAATTGAAACACAAAATGGAGAACTTCGTCGTGGACGTGTACTTGAAGTAAATGGCGATAAGGCAGTAGTACAGCTATTTGAAAATTCAGCTGGAATTAATTTAAAGGATTCAAAAGTAAGATTTTTGGGTAGACCTTTGTCGCTTGGAGTATCAGAAGATATGATAGGGCGTGTATTTGATGGATTGGGTCGGCCAAAAGATAATGGACCAAAAATAATTCCTGAAAAGACATTGGATATAAATGGAACGGCTATAAATCCAGTTGCACGTGATTATCCGTCAGAATTTATTCAAACAGGAGTCTCTGCAATTGATGGATTAAATACGCTTGTTAGAGGGCAAAAATTACCAATTTTCTCTGGTTCAGGGCTTCCGCATGCAGAATTAGCACTTCAAATTGCAAGACAGGCAAAAGTTTTGGGAACAGATTCAAAATTTGCGGTAGTGTTTGGAGCGATTGGAATTACATTTGAAGAAGCTCAGACATTTACAGAAGATTTTGTAAAAACAGGAGCGATTGACAGGGCAGTATTGTTTATGAACTTAGCTAACGATCCTGCAATTGAACGTTTGTCTACACCAAAAATGGCACTTACTTGTGCAGAATACTTGGCATTTGAAAAAGGAATGCACGTACTTGTAATTTTGACTGACTTGACTAACTATTGTGAAGCGTTAAGGGAAGTTTCGGCGGCAAGAAAAGAAGTTCCTGGAAGAAGAGGATACCCTGGATACCTGTATACTGACTTATCCACAATTTATGAAAGAGCAGGAAGAATTAAAGGACGTGAAGGTTCAATTACGCAAATACCAATTTTGACAATGCCAGAAGATGATAAGACACATCCGATTCCAGATTTGACTGGATATATTACAGAGGGGCAAATAATCTTGTCAAGAGATTTATACAAACAGAACTTAATGCCTCCAATAAATGTTTTACCATCACTTTCAAGATTGAAGGATAAAGGGATTGGAAAAGGAAAAACTAGAGAAGATCATGCAGATACAATGAATCAGTTATTTGCAGCTTATGCAACTGGTAAGGAAGCAAAGGAACTTGCTGTAATCCTAGGGGAATCAGCATTATCTGAAACTGATAAGGCATTTGTTAAATTTACAACTGCATTTGAGGAACAATATGTAGCTCAAGGGTTTGATAATAACAGAACTATTGAAGACACTTTAAATTTAGGATGGGATTTACTAAAAATATTACCAAGAACAGAGTTGAAAAGAATTAGAGACGAATATTTGGAAAAATATTTACCTGCAGGAGATGAATAGACTATGGCAAGATTAAATGTAAATCCTACAAGAATGGAGCTGAGCCGTTTAAAGATACGTCTAAAAACTGCTAAAAGCGGACATAAACTGTTAAAGGACAAGCAAGACGAACTTATGCGTCAATTTATTATTTTAATAAAACAAAATAGAAAATTGCGTGAAGAAGTGGAAGGAAAATTACAAAATTCATTTAAGGATTTTTTACTTGCAAGAGGAGTAATGTCTGATGAAATGCTTGAAAATGCTATTGCATATTCGGAAGATAAACTTTTAGCAGATATAAAAACTAAAAATGTAATGAGCGTAATTGTTCCAACAATGACTTTTAATAGAGATATGGAAAATGCAGAAGTATCTTATCCTTATGGATATGCTCAAACATCTGCTGATTTAGATGATGCTGTTGATGGCTTGAATCGAGTAATGAAAGACTTGCTGGAATTGGCAGAAACCGAAAAGGCATGTCAGCTTATGGCAGATGAAGTAGAAAAAACAAGACGGCGTGTAAACGCATTGGAATACATGACAATTCCACAGCTTGAAGAAACAATTCGTTATATTCAGATGAAACTTGATGAAAATGAAAGATCAAGCATCACAAGGCTTATGAAAGTTAAGGATATGATGGCAGAAAAAGCATAAATAAATTAGAAGTTTTTTTGATAAAAATTAGAGTCGCTTAATTGCGACTCTTTTTATAGTAAAACTGCTTTAAAACTAAACTCAAAAGTTATAACTATTTTACTCAGAACCTAAATTTATATAATTTTTAGTAGTTTAATTTTAAGTAGGTTTGAGTATATATTGAATATTTTTTAAAAATCTGCTTTTGATTTCTTTATTTTAAATCTTTTATATATTTTTTCACAAAATCTTGAATATCAGTCTTATCAATTACATTCGAAAATCTTATTTCTGAATTTCTGACTTCTGTTAATTTTTCTGGAAATTTTACCCCGGTAGTTTCTGATATTTCATCTAAAATTGTATAAGGATCTTTTGTTTCATCAATTCCCAATGCTTTTGCAATTGGAGTTGGGAATTTGAATGGGTGTGCTGTTGACATTATTACTGTGTGAGTGTTTTTATCTAAATTACTATTATTTAATTTTTCATAAACAGAATAAGCGACTGCTGTGTGAGGATCCATTAAATAATGATAATTTTCATACACACTTTTAATTGCATTTACAGTTTCATCGTCATTTGCAAACTCTCCATAAAATTCATTTTGAATATTTTTCAATTCCTCTTCATTTACAGACAACTCTCCTCCTGAAAGCAAGTTTGTAATCAATTCATTTACTCTTTCAGAGTTTTCATTTAATGCGTAATATAGATATCTCTCAAAGTTTGATGAAAGAAGAATATCCATAGATGGAGAATTTGTTGCATAAAAATCTCTATTTTTATTGTATATTCCAGTTTGGAAGAAGTCAGCTAGAACTTTATTTTTGTTTGAAGCCGAAATAAATTTTTTGATTGGTATCCCAAGTTTTTTAGCGATAAATCCAGCCAAAATATTTCCAAAGTTCCCAGTTGGAACTACAACATTAAATTCCTCATTAGGTTTAATTGTTCCAGCCTTTACCAAATTTACATAAGTTGATACATAATATATGATTTGTGGGAATAATCTTCCGATGTTGATTGAGTTTGCACTGGAAAACATTACGTTATGGTCGTTTGCGTATTTTTTAAATTCTTCGCTAGAAAAAATGACTTTTATGGCACTTTGAGCATCGTCAAAATTTCCGTTTATTGCGACTATTTCTACATTGTTTCCAAGTTGTTTTCGCATTTGTTCTTCCTGCATTGGGCTAACTCCATTTTTAGGATAAAATACAACAATGTTAATTCCGTCAATATCTTTGAATCCTTCAAGTGCAGCTTTTCCAGTATCTCCAGAAGTTGCAGCTAAAATCAATATTTTTTTATCTTCTTTTTGTTTTTCTTTACTTAAAAGTAGTAAATACGGGAATAATGAAAGAGCTAAATCTTTAAATGCCAATGTTCTTCCATGAAACAGTTCTCCAAAACTCACTTTTTCATTTAGTTTATGTATAGGAACAATATTTTCATCATTGAAAGTAGAGCTATTATAAGCACTATTAACAGCTTTTTTTATTTCCTCATCTGAAAATTCGGTAAAAAATAGTTTTATAATTTTTTCTGAAAGTTCTTGATAAGATAAATTTTTCAGTTCATCATAAGTCAATTTCACTTCTGGCAATTTTTCAGGAATATAAAGTCCCCCACCATTTGCAAGCCCATGTAGTGTGGCAAAAGTAGAGCTTTGTAACTCACTGCCTCTTGTACTTTTATAATTCATAATTACACCTCTTTTTAATTATTTTGTTTATAAAGTATTATAACATAAAAAAATACCCCAATCAATTGAAATAGAGTATTTTTTCACTTTTATTTCTTATAGTATTGACTTTTTATATAAATATGGTATAATATTTACTGTAAAATATACAAAGTAAAAAAATATTTTAGAAGGAATTTTTATGAAAAAGATTTTATTAGGGTTATTTTTAGGATTAACAGCATTATCATTCTCGGCACCAAGTTTTGTAAACGTGAAGGACATAGAAAGAAAAAATTATAATATTATTGCTGATATTGATGAGGTGCTGTCGTATTATAAAATATTTGAAGACGGAGCAGTAGAAACAGTAACACACGTTTATGATCAAAATTCAAGTGCAAAAGATGTTAATGATATGTTTAAAAGTGAAATTATAAATGAGAATGTAGAATCTCAGGATTCTTTTGAAACTAAAAAACATTACATTAGCAAATATTATGATTCAAGTGAAGAAATGTATATTTATCTTATCACAGGAAAAAATTCTAAAGTAAAAAATGGTTATACTTCAATTATTTACGTGACAGAGTTGAATCTTAACAAGGAAAATTTGGAAAATAAGGCAAGTATATTCTTTAATGAAGCAGAAAGCTATTTGAAAAAATAATCATAAGAATATTCTAAATATTGGTAAACTTAGAATCTATACAATTTATAAAAATGGTTATGAATTTTAAAAATAAAAAGGAAGTTTTTAGAAATTTGATTTTACTTATGGATAATGGATTGACTTTTATAAAAAATGAGGGTCAATCCTTTTAAATTTAATAAAAATATATATACTTGTATTTTTTTTCTGAAAATGGTATTATACAGATGGAGAGTGTAGAAGGAGGGAAGTAAAAAATTGAAAAGTGATATTGAAGAACAAAAGAGTAAGACAAGAAGTGAAAATATAGCATCAAATATAGAATCAAACCAAAAAAAAATAAAAAATGGAAAAGAAGAAACATTAAAAGATATGTTAAAGGAAGTGGATGATGAGGTAAAAAGAGAAGAGATTATCCACATGCTGCTAGAACAGAAAGTTTCTAAAGTTATAAAAGAAGAAGAAGAGGAAAAAAGAAAATTTTCATATAAAGTTTCAAATTTTGCAGGAAGTAATAGATTTATTCTTTTTGTGATAATATTTGTTTTAGTGTGGATTGTAATAGATGTATTCTTTTTTTTAAAAGGTCAATTTAATCCATATTCGTTTGTAATAATGAATGCTATTTTATCTTTTATTATGTTAATTTTTTGTTCAATTATAATTTTTAATCAAAATAAAAAAAAGAAAATTGACGAGAAAAAGTCTGAAAATGATTATAAAGTTAATTTAAAAAATGAGATTATAATAGAAGATATGCATTATAAACTAGATGATTTAATTGAAAAGCAGGATGAGATTGTAAAACGTGTTCAAGAACTTGAAAAAAGACGAAAAGTTCCACCAATAAAAGAAAAAAAGGAATATAAATTTATTGATATTTCTGAAAAGGATAGAAATAAGCATTAATAACTTTATTTGCGTTTTTTTAGAAAGAAATGGGGAAAATGAATATTTTTGATTTAAAAGATTTGTCTGAAAAAGAGGAAGTTGTGAGGATTTTGACTGAGAATGAAAATGTTAAAATTGAAAAAATTATTTCAACTGGACAGACTACAGATTGGCAGGAATCAGATAAAAATGAATTTGTAATTTTAATTCAGGGTAAAGCTGAAATTGAGTATTTTGAAAACAATGATTATAAAAAAAATATAATGAAAAATCAAAGAAATACTAATAATAAAAAACTACAATTAGTAAGAGGAGATACTGTATTAATCAATAAGGGGGAACGGCACAGGGTAAGTTACACAAGTAAAGAACCTTGTTGTGTGTGGATTTGTATCTTTTTTGATTAAAAATTGAAATTAAAAGAAAAGAGGAATGGGTATGATGTTATTTGTAATATTTGCATTGGTTATTGTTATTGCGACAGGAATACCAGTTGTAAAAAAAATGATTGAAAATAAAAAATTAATGAAAGAATATATGGATGAGCAGGGACTTGGAAAACATGAAGCAATCGGGAAAATAAAGGATACAAAGACAACTAATGATAAAGTTATTGAAGGATTATTCTACTTGTCGCTTATAGCTTTGCTTGGTGGAGGATTTTATAGTTTTTATTTATATGAAAATGAAAATTCTGACAATATGCGAGTTCAGCAGCAATCTGAAAGAACAATGGCTCAAATTACAACAGATCAGAATCAGAATCAGCAAGACCAAAATCAGCAGAATCAAGGAACGCCAGTTATTCAGAATAATATAATCTCAAATCCAAATGATGCACAAGTTCAGGAAAACGTAAAAAGAGAACAAGCTAGAATTGATAAGATGTTTTCGGATAGCCAAAAAGATACAGAAGGCTTATTAGAAATGTTAAAAAAAAGTTTGGAAAAGCAAGATACAAATTCTGGAATTAAAAATGGAGAAAAAGCTTTAGAAAATGTTAAAAAGTCTAATAACTTATTTAAAAAAGCAAAATGTAATCCAACTGGAGATGCCACTTTTGATAAAGAATGTCCGAAACTGCTTGAAAAAGGGAAGGAATTGTATTCTTCAAAACAAATTGATGTTGAGAAAATGCTAGATATGTTAAAAAATATTGAAAAAGGTATAAATGATGTAAAAAATAGTGAAATTGGACAGCAGGCTGTTCAAGAAGGAAATAAACTATGGGATAGCCTTATGAAGAAAGTTGATGATTTTCAAAAGAAATCAAAATAAATTATAGATTTTTACTCTAAATTCAAGTGGATTGACTATAAATACAAAATAAAAAATGATACTGATTAAAGGAATTATTTCTACTTTATGGAGATAGTTCCTTTTGCTTTTTAGTTAATAATTTAATATTAGATTATTTTACTTGATAACAGCATTTATTATTTTGGATTATTTAAACTAATTTTAGTAATAAGAAAGTTTGTAATAAATTTATTATTTAAATAAAATTTGGTATTAGATAGAATATTTATAATTTTCGTTTTAATTTTTAAGAAGTTCTGCTAGAAAAAATTTCCTTAGAAAAACAATAGTAAGTTACAAGAATTTTTAAGGAAAAAAACAAAAAATTAACAAAAATACAGTGTATAATATTAAAGAGTATAAATATACAATTAGGGAAATTTGAATTAAAGGAGGACTCACTATGAAAAATATAGGAAATATAGTGCTTGGAGCTTTGATTAGCTTAGTTGGACTTGTGATTTTGACTGAAAGTAATGATAATCATATTGATATAAAAATTGCAGATAAGGAAAATTTGAGTTTAGATAATATAAAAAATGTAACAGCAGTAACAGAGAAAAAAGGTTCTGGAAAAAAGGTGAAGGCTGTAATTATTGAATTTGATAAAACAATAAAAAGTGAAAAATTATCAAAAAATGCAGTTACTGTTACTCAAAAGAGCATTTCCAAAAATAATATTGGAGATGAAGAAGATGAGCCAATAGTTAATACAACTGAAACTAAGATAAATAGAGAAGTTTCAAAAATATACACAAGTGACAAGATAGATGACAATGTAGAAGCAAAAAATGGGAAATATCTTTATTTAGAACTTGCTGAAGATAAAAATTCTAGCAAGGAATCTGCACAGGAAAATCTTGAAAGTCTAAAAATATCAATTTCACAAGATAAAGCAAATTATTTTACAAATAGTAAAAGTTTTAATGTAAACAGTAAATCATAGAATAATATAAAAAAACTAATAGAATGGTGATAAAATGAAAAATAAAAGATTGGTATTAATCTTAACATTAATGGCTATACTCACTGTAGGATGTTCTAATAAAAACGATGGTAAGATTAATAATTTGAAAAGTCAGAATATATCTAAAAACGAAAAAGTTACAGAAAATTTGACAAAAGAGTATTTAAAAAGTATAAATTATTCAAATTTAGCAGATAAAGACACACAGCAAAAAGTTAAGGAAAGTTTGGAAAATGCTGGAATTGATTCAAATAGTATAAATCTCTTTTTCAAAAGCGTGAATTATTATAATGAAGCAACACAAAATGAAGGGCTTATAAAATCAGGATTTGTTAATTCTAATAATATAAACCCGACTTATGATGAAGTTGCTATACAGAAAATTTGGGATAAAAAAAATAAAAACTTTCCAGGATTTAATTGCCGAATAACTGCATTTACTTTTATGAAAGATTATGTAAAGGTAGAAAAACCTGTTGTAAAAACTGGAGAAATGCTTTTTATGGATGTAGAATCATTGAAAAATATGCCATTTGAGTTATTTTCTAAAAATGAAAAAGACAAATTTGTGAATTTATTTTCAGAAATTCCTACGAAAGCTACTAAAGATGTGAAAGTTCACGTTGAAAATGTAAAAAATGTTTGGAAAGAGCGAGGAGTTACATTTGATAAAAATAGTAAAATATCAATGATTTCTGTGTTTTTCCATTTTAATGATGATCCGCAAGAAAATATTTTATTTATTGGACATGTTGGAATTTTGATTCCTGAAAAGGATGGAAAATTAATGTTTATTGAAAAATTAGCATTCCAGCAGCCTTACCAAGTATTGAAATTTAATAATAGGACAGAATTGAATGATTATCTTATGAATAAATATGACACTGCTTGGGGACAGCCAGTCGCTAGACCATTTATTATGGAAAATGATGAATTGTTAAAGGAATATAGAAATAATCCAAATAATAAAAGTTAGAAATAACAAGAAATAAAAAACTCAGAAAACAAATTTATCTTCTGAGTTTTTTTGATACTATTTTTTTGCTTTTTTAGTTTTTTTATCTTTTTTGCCATCTTTCTTTCCTTTTGATGACTTTTTATCGGAAGATTTTTTTCTTCCTTTTCTGTCTCTTCTTTTATCTGATTTTTTGCTAGACTTTTCTCCACCGTTTCTTCCCCCTGTAGCTTCTTCAACAAGTGGTTTGGCGTCTTTTTTGGAATTTAAAGCACGCATTATGTATTCTGCTTCTTGTAGTGGAACTGTAATAAAAGAATATTTATCCATAATTTTTACATCTTTTACTTTTCTTCCTGGTGTTTTTGCTTTTTTATTTAATAAGTCAAGCAATCTTCCTACATTGTAGCCATCTTTACTTCCAAGTGCAATAAACAGTCTTGTCTTATCATTAATTTTGACTTTTACATCTTCGATTTCATTATAATTATCAGGCAAGAATTCATCTTCATAAACATGTCTTAATACAGAAGCAAGAACTTGTTTTGGATCTCTTCCATCTATTAATTTTTCAGCTAGTTCTGAGTACGCATCAAAATCCTTTTCTTTAATGATTTCATCTACATAAGCAATTAATGCTTCTTTTTTTGCTTCTAAAATTTCTTCTACGTTTGGAATATTTTCTCTCTTAATTTCTGTTTTTGTGATACGTTTAATTTGAGCAAGCTTGCTAGCTTCTCTTGGAGTTACAAATGTTATTGCGATACCTTTTTGACCGGCACGACCTGTTCTACCTATTCTATGAACATAAGACTCGGCTTCTTGCGGGATAGAATAGTTAATAACGTGTGTCAGATTACTTACGTCAATTCCACGTGCAGCAACATCTGTTGCAACTAATATTGTTAATATTTTTTTCTTGAATAAATCAAGTGCTTTTTGTCTAAGCGCTTGAGTAATATCTCCGTGAATACATTCAGCATCGTAGTTTCTAGCTTTTAATTTATTTGTAACATCATCTACTTCAGATTTTGTACGGCAAAATACAATTCCATAAAAATCTTGTTCATAGTCAAGAACTCTGCATAAAGCTTCAAATTTATCTTCCTGTTTTACCTCATAGTAAATTTGTTCAGTCAAATTAGTAGTAAGTTCTTTTTTCTCAACTTTTAATAATTTGTGTTCTGGCATGAATCTTTTGGCAATTGCCATAATTGCTTTAGGGATTGTTGCTGAGAAGAATAACATTTTTTTCTCATCGTTAGTTTTTTCTAAAATTGCTTCAATATCTTCTAAAAATCCCATATTTAGCATTTCATCGGCTTCATCCAATACAAAATAATCTAAATTGTCAACTTTTAGTACTTTTTTTCTCATTAAGTCCATTACACGTCCAGGTGTTCCAACAACAATATCTATTCCAGATTTTAATTTTTTTATCTGATTTTCTATTGAAGCCCCACCATAAACAGCAAGCACTTTTAAATCCTTTGTTCCTTTTAATGAATAAATTTCATCGGCAACTTGATTGGCAAGTTCTCTTGTTGGAGCTAAAATTAAAGCTCTAACTGTTTTATCAGCTTCAATTGTTTCTAAAATAGGAATACCAAATGCGGCTGTTTTTCCTGTTCCTGTCTGAGCTTGTCCTATTAAGTGCGTTCTTTCCTTTAATAATTCAGGAATTACCAATTTTTGTATTTCACTTGGCTCCTCAAATCCTTTTTTACTTAAAGCGTTAAGCATCTCTGTACTTAATCCAAAATCTTCAAATCTTTGCATTACTTTTTTATTTACCTTCTTTCATTTTATATTTATACTCATTATTTTTAAAAAATTTTTTGTACATATTATTATACCACATTTTTTGCCTTTTTGTACTTATTTTTGAAATTTATTTTTTCCATTGGAAAAGCATTTTAAAAATAAACTTAAATCCTCAAATAATTTTCTCAAATTTTAGGTTTAATAAATTTTAAGAAATTCAGTATTTATGGTATTTAAGTGTTAATGTTGAAAAATAATTTTAAAAATTTTCAAAAAAGACTTGAAAAATTTTCAAAAATGTATTATTATATTGTTAGCACTTAAAGTTGAAGAGTGCTAAAAATAAAATTGAATTAAAGATTAAAATATTTTAGGAGGGAAAAATGATAATTAAACCATTGGGAGAAAGAGTTTTAATAAAACAGACAGAACAGGAAGAAGTTACAAAAAGTGGAATTGTATTGCCAGGGACAGCTTCAAAGGAAAAGCCGATAATTGGAGAAGTTTTAGCCGTTGGTTCAAAAATTGAGGAAATTAAAGTTGGAGATAAAGTAATTTTTGAAAAATATTCTGGAACAGAAGTTAAGGATGGGGAAGAAAGCTACTTAATTTTAGAAAAAGACAATGTTTTGGCAATTGTTGAATAATAAAAATTTAAAAAAATAAATTTGTATGGAAATTAAATGTATAAAAAATGAGACAGACATTGCAAAACAAGTAATTTTTATTCCTTGTTAAAATAAAAAATTATATTATTAAATTATGAAAGAATTTTGCAATAAAAAATTTACAAAATTTAGAAGGAGATGATAAAAATGGGAAAAATAATAAAATTTAATGAAGATGCGAGAAAAGCACTTGAAGTGGGAGTAGATACACTAGCTGACGCTGTAAAAATTACACTTGGACCAAAAGGAAGAAATGTAGTATTAGATAGAGGATTTGGAGCACCAATGATTACAAATGATGGTGTTACAATAGCAAAAGAAATCGAACTTAAAGATCCGATTGAAAATCTTGGAGCGCAAATTGTAAAAGAAGTGGCTACAAAGTCAAATGATGTGGCAGGAGACGGTACAACTACTGCAACTATACTGGCACAGGCTTTAATCAAAGAAGGGCTGAAAATGGTAGCTTCTGGAGCAAATCCCGTATTTATAAGACGTGGAATGGAGCTTGCTTCTAAAAAAGTTATTGAAGAACTTACAAAAAGAGCTAAAAAAGTGGAATCAAATGAAGAAATAGCACAAGTTGGGGCAATTTCGGCAGGAGATGTAGAAATAGGACAATTAATTGCTCAAGCTATGGAAAAAGTTGGCGAATCTGGAGTTATTACAGTTGAAGAAGCACGTTCTTTGGATACAACTCTGGAAGTTGTAGAAGGAATGCAGTTTGACAACGGATACTTGTCACCTTACATGGTTTCAGATTCTGAAAGAATGGTTGTGGAAATGGATAATCCATTTATTTTAATAACAGATAAAAAAATTGCAAATATGAAAGAATTATTGCCAATCTTGGAAAAAACAGTGGAATTAGGACGTCCAATGCTTATAATCGCTGAAGATGTGGAAGGAGAAGCACTTGCAACTCTTGTTGTAAATAAACTTCGTGGAACATTGAATATTGCCGCTGTAAAAGCTCCAGCGTTTGGGGACAGAAGAAAGGCTATGTTACAGGATATTGCAATATTAACAGGTGGAGAAGTTATTTCTGAAGAAAAAGGAATTAAACTTGAAACTGCTGATATTAATTTCTTGGGACAAGCTAAAAAAGTTAGAATTACTAAAGATAACACAGTTATCGTAGATGGGCTTGGAGAAAAAGATGCAATACAAGCAAGAATCGGACAAATAAAAAATTCAATTGCTGAAACAACTTCTGATTATGATAGAGAAAAATTACAGGAAAGACTTGCTAAATTATCAGGTGGAGTAGCTGTAATAAAAGTTGGAGCTGCAACTGAAACTGAAATGAAAGAAAGAAAATTGAGAATTGAAGATGCTTTAAATGCAACAAAAGCAGCTGTGGAAGAAGGAATTGTGCCTGGTGGAGGAACAATCTTGATTCAAATCGCAAAAGCAATTGAAGACTTTAAATTAGAAGGTGAAGAAGGGCTTGGAGTGGAAATTGTGAAAAGAGCATTATCTGCGCCACTTAGACAAATTGTTATCAATGCTGGAATTGATGCAGGTGTCGTAATTGAAAAAGTAAAAAATTCTGAAAATGGAATAGGATTTGACGCTGCAAAAGAAGAATATGTAGATATGGTAAAAGCCGGAATCATTGATCCTGCTAAAGTAACACGTTCTGCAATTCAAAATGCAGTATCAGTATCATCAGTATTATTAACAACTGAAGTTGCAGTTGGTAATGAAAAAGAAGAGTCACCAGCTGGTGGAATGCCAGGTGGAATGGGAATGCCAGGAATGATGTAATCTATGAAATCTAATAAAATAAGGGGTAGTCATTATAAACTACCTCTTTTTTTCTGCTATATTATTTTTTGATTTTCATTTCTTCTAAAATTGCCTTCACATTTTCCAAATTAATACTTTTCCCGCTTTCCAAAAGTTTTTCTACAACAATATCAATTTCTTTGCCTTTTGCACCAGCAAAAAGTGCTAATGAACGAGCCTGTAACTTCATGTGTCCATGCTGTATTCCAGTTGTAACAAGCGCTTTTACTGCGGCAAAGTTCTGAGCGAGTCCTACTGATGTAATAATGCTTGCCAGTGTCCTTGCGTCAGGATTTCCTAAAATATTAAATGCAGCTTTTACGCTTGGATTTAGTCCTATTGATCCACCTACACTTGCAATTGGCATTGGAAGCATAAGTTCCCCTTTTAATTTATTTGTGCTTTCATCAAAAGTCCAAGTTGCAAGTCCTTCATATTTGCCATTTTTCACGGCAAAGGCATTTCCGCCAGCTTCAATTGCACGCCAGTCGTTCCCAGTAGCGATTACTACAGCGTCAATTCCGTTGAAAATTCCTTTATTATGAGTTGTGGCACGGTAAATATCAAGTTTTGCAAATTTGCTTGCAAGTTCTATTTTTTTTGCAGTTTCAATAGATGTTTCCATTGAGCTGCTAAGAAGTTTTACATTTACTTCACATTCTGCTTTTACAAGAGATTCGGTTGCATAATTTGATAAAATTGCCATTAGGCTTTTTCCGTTTGTAATATTTTCAAGCGGTATTTTTATTGCCTCAAGCATTGTATTCAAAATATTTGCTCCCATAGCCTCCTTCACATTGGCAATCAGATAAACAATCAGAAATTCATCAATATTCTTCGCTTCAATGTTAATCGCGCCGCCGCCACGTGCTACAATCGAAGGATGGGCATCATTCGCAATTTTTAAAATCTCATTTTTATTTTCCAAAATCATCGAAATAGCATTTTCAAAGTCTAAAATATCATACAATGCAACTTGCCCAATCATTTTCCTGTCTAAAATTTTTGTTGTAAAACCGCCAGATTTTCCAATAATTTTAGCTGCGTAACTGCACCCTGCAACAACAGAGGGTTCTTCGGTAACCATTGGCACAGCATAATCTTTTTCATCAATAACAAAGTTTGGAGCAACGCTGAATGGCAAGGCAAATGTTCCAATTCCATTTTCAGCCATTTGATTTGCAGTTTCTAATGGCAAGTTCTCGTTTTTTTTCAGAAGTTGTTCAAATTCTTCAGTTAAAAAGCCATTATCTTTTAACATCTGTATTCGCTCAGTTCGTTCTTTTTTTTGAAAGCCAAGCCAATTTAATTTTTTTTGATTTTCCTTTTTCATATTTGAAATCAGTTCCTTTCGTTTGGGGGTTTATAATAAAACTCAAGCACTTAAAAAATTGTCAATTTCTAATGCTTGAGTGAAAATATAGTTTAAATTTTAAGGTTTATAGCCAGTTTTATCTTTTTCTGTTATTTTTCTGATAACTTTGCACGGCACTCCTGCGGCAATTACATTATCTGGAATATTTTTTGTAACAACGCTTCCAGAGCCAATAATAGTGTTGTTTCCAATTGTAACTCCTTGATTAATGTGGACTCCTGCACCAATCCAGACATTATTTCCGATTTTTACAGGCTTGGCATAACATCCTCCATTTATTCTTTCTTCTGCATCAATACTATGATTGGAAGTATAAATTCCTACTCTTGGACCAAAAAGAACGTTATTTCCAATTTCAATTCCGCCACCGTCAAGCATTACACAGTCAAAATTTGCATAAAAGTTATCTCCTATTGAAATATTAAATCCAAATTCACATCGGAATGTTGGTTCAAAATGTACATTTTTACCAATTGATTTTAAAAGATTTTTTAGTATTGCTTCTCTTTCTGATGACGGCTTTCCAAAACTTTCATTATATTTATTTGTCAAAAAAACAGTATTTTCTCTAGCTTTTATAAGCTCTGGAGTTAAATCATTGTAAACTTTTCCAGATAAAATAAACTGTCGTTGTTCTTCTAAATTCATATTAATTAGCTCCTTTAGGATAGATTTAGTTTATTTTTTTGTAAATTCTTTTATGATTTTCCACTTTTTCCAACGCAAACGCATTATCACTTTCTTGAATAAGTTTGCTATTTGAAAAATCACAATTTCCTTCATTATCTAAAATTATTTTTTCAAAAAATAAATTTTCATATTCATTTATTGATAATCGCTTTCTATTGTCAAAATCGTCTAATCTATCGTGCCTTAGATAATTTTTAAAGCCTTCTGCAAGGGTTAGATTAAAAAATTCACAAACAGCACCGCTTCCATAACTATACATTCCAATATTGTCACCAGCTTTCAAGCTATCACAGTTTTCAAGTAATGAAAGCAAACTTAGATAAAGAGAGCCTGTGTAGATATTTCCGACTCGTTTTCCATAAATTATTGAAGTATGAAATTTTTCCAAAAATTTATTTTTTGTTTCTTTTTCCACATTTTTTTCTAAAAGTAAATTAATTGCTTTTAATCCAAGTTTTGGAAATGGTAAATGAAAACAGAAAGCATCAAAATCGGATAAATCTTGATTATATCTTTTTTTGTATTCATCAAATGTCGTTGTAAGGCAGTCAAGATACTGCTTTGTTGAAAAATGTCCGTCTACTATTGGAAAATTTGAGTAGTTAGGACGCCAGAAGTCCATAATATCACGTGTTTGACATACACTTTCATCATTTATTACAGCAATTTTGGGGTCTTTTTTTATTAGCATTGCGATACTTCCTGCTCCCTGTGTAGATTCTCCAGGAGTGTCAATTCCGTACTTTGCAATATCTGAAGCAATTACGAGAACGGAGACATTTTCGTTTTTTTCAATATAGTTTTTGGCAAAACTTAAAGCAGCAGTTGCCCCGTAGCAGGCTTCCTTAATCTCAATACATCGTGCAAATGGCTGAATATTAAGCAGATGATGGATGAAAACAGCGGACGCCTTGCTTTGATCAATTCCAGATTCTGTTCCAACAATAACCATTTCAATATTTTTTTTATCTTCTTCATCTAAAATCCGTTCAGCCGCACTTGCTCCAAGTGATACAATATCTTCCGTTACAGGTGCAATGCTCATCTCGCTTTGCATAAGACCTTTCACAAACTTATTTTCATTTTCATTTCTTCCAAGTGCTAAATCTCGTATATCTAAAAAGTATTTTGGCATTGCAAATCCAATTTTATCTATTCCAATTTTGATTTTTTTTCCTATTTCTTTTATTTTCATAAAATTCGGACCTTTCTATTAAATATTTTTTGAAGGAATCGTAAATTATACTTAAAATAAGATGTGAAAATTAATAAACATAAAAGTTTTAAGTATATCTACACATATTGTACTATAAAAAAAATGAAATAGCAACGGCTACAATCAAAAAGAAATATTTAATTATTTATTTAGTGCATATTTTCTAATTGCTTTTGCTACTCCGTCATTTTCATTGCTGTCAGTTCTGTATTTTGCAGCTTTTGCAGCAAGTTCTGTGGCATTTTCCATTGCAACACTGTAATTGGCATATTCAAACATTTCAACATCGTTATTTCCATCTCCAATTGCCATAACTTCTTCCTGTTTTATTCCTAGCTTTTCTGCAAGTTTTTTTAAACCTGTTCCTTTATTGTTATTTTTGGGTAATACTTCATACACGTATGGCTGGCTTAACACTCCACTATACCTATCTTTTAATGTGTTTTCATATTTTTTTTGAAAATTTTCCATTTCTTTAGGATTTCCAAGAAACAATGCCTTGATTATTTTATATTTTCCACTTTTTGCTTCTTCAAGACTTATTTCTGTAATATCTGAAAAGACAAATTTTGCATCCATAATAAGTTCATCTGTAGGTTTTCTGCCTATATTAAAATAATGTGTATCGTCAACCAGCGTAAAATTTATATTGTATTCTTCAGAGAATTTATATAAATAATCAATATCGTCAGGCGTAATTTCTGCCCAGTCAATTAATTCCCAGTCTTTTGTCCTATGAATTGAACATCCGTTATTTAAGATAACGTAACCTTCTAAGTCAAGTTCATGAAGTCCAAGCTCTTTATAGAATGGCAAAATACCGTATAAAGGTCTTCCAGTGCAAAGTACAATTTTTATCCCTGCTTCTATTGCTTCATGAATTGCCTCCTTTTGTGTTTTATCAATGTGCTTTTTCTCATTAAGCAAAGTTCCGTCCATATCAATTGCAATTAGTTTTATCATAATTCTATCCTTTCTTTTGTTAAGTTTTCGTTATTAGTATATCTTAATTTAAAAGAATATTCAATATATTTAATACGAATCTAATTTTATATTGCAATAAAAAATTTTTAACAATACTATTTTGTTTGTTTTTTTCTAATAATGAAATATCTTAGTAAGAAAATATTAAAAAATTTAAGAAACTCCTTGAACAATTTAACAAATTGAAGTAAAATATAGTAAGTAAAAACTTTTTAGAAGAAATAAAAATAATTATAAAAAATTTAGGAGGTAATGAAAATGGGAACACCGCATATTGGAGCAAATAGAGGAGATATCGCAGAAACTATACTATTACCAGGAGATCCGCTTAGAGCAAAATATATTGCAGAAACATTTTTAGAAGACGTTGTTCAGTACAATAATGTTAGAGGAATGCTAGGATTTACTGGGACTTATAAAGGGAAAAAGATATCTGTACAAGGAACTGGAATGGGAGTGCCTTCAATTGGGATTTATTCACATGAACTGATAACTGAATTTGGAGTAAAGAACTTGATTAGAATCGGTACAGCTGGTTCTTATCAAGAAGATGTGAAAGTTAGAGATGTTGTTATTGCAATGTCAGCTTCAACTGATTCTGCTATTAACAAATTGAGATTTAATGGAGCAGATTATGCGCCTACAGCAAGTTCAGATTTAGTTTTCAAGGCTTATGAAATTGCTAAGGCAAAAGGATTGAATGTAAAGGCTGGAAATGTATTTACAAGTGACACTTTCTACGGAGATGATCCTAATGCTTGGAAAAAATGGGCTGAATTTGGAGTATTATGTGTGGAAATGGAAACAGCACAACTTTATACAACAGCGGCAAAATTAGGAGTAAATGCATTAACTTTACTTACAATAAGTGATTCATTCATTACTCACGAAGTTACAAGTGCTGAAGAAAGACAAACAACTTTTAATGAAATGATAGAAGTGGCCTTAGAAACAGCATTACAGCTTTAAAATAATTAAAGAAAATAACTAAAGGGAGAAAAAATTAGTGGAATTTTATAAAAGATTAGTTATAAAAATTTTGGAACGTAGTTCAGTTGGCTCTGAAAATAGAATTTTGAAAAAGTTAAAAAGCGGGTATGACTTGACACAGAGAGAAATGTCAGAGCTTGAAGAATTACTGGAAAATATTTTATAAATAAAGATATTTAATAAATCTTTATCTTTGAGACAAGGGGATTATCCCCTTGTTGTTAATTTAAACTAAAAGAAAGGAAAATAAAATGAAAATAGAAAATTTATATCCTGAAAAAGTTTTTCACTATTTTAGTGAAATTTCAAAAATACCAAGAGGTTCAAGAAAAGAAAAAAAGATTAGTGACTGGATTGTAGAATTTGCGAAAGAAAGAAATCTGGAAGTTATTCAGGACAAGGCATTAAATGTATTAATAAGAAAGCCTGCAACAGCTGGATACGAGGAATATTCACCACTTATCCTGCAAGGACATATGGATATGGTTTGGGAAAAAAATAAAAATACACAATTTGATTTTGAAACACAAGGAATTGAACTTGTTGTGGAAGATGGATACTTAAAGGCAAATGGAACAACACTTGGGGCAGATAATGGAATTGCTGTTGCTTATGCACTTGCGATACTTGACAGCAATGACTTGAAACATCCAGCACTTGAAATTATCATCACAACTGACGAAGAGGATGGAATGAGCGGAGTTAATAACCTTGACTTTGGAATTTTTTCTGGAAAGACTCTTATAAATTTGGATACTGAAGAATATGGACAAGTTTATGTGAGCAGTGCAGGTGGGGCGAGAATTCTTAATGAATTTAAATTTGACACAGAAAAACTAGAAGAAGATGATACTGTGATAAGCGTTGATGTGAAAGGGCTTCTAGGTGGGCATTCAGGTGCTGAAATTCATTTAGGGTTAGGAAATTCAAATAAAATTTTGGCAGAAGTTCTGAATCACTTAAACAAAAAATACACTCTTGCAATAATGGATATTGATGGTGGGGAAAAAACTAATGCAATACCGAGAGAGGCTGTGGCGTTGTTGGCTGTGAAACTTGAGAATGAAAAAGTCAGTGATTTTGAAAAATTAGCAAACCTTGCTTTTGAAAATATAATAAAGGATTTTAAAATTATTGATAAAAATCCAGTTATTGAAGTGAAGGAAGTTAAGAAAGAAGAACTAAAAAATGAAGGGAAATTATCAATTTCCAATACAAATGCCGTTATTTCATTTTTCCACGAATTTCCAAATGGAGTTATCTCAATGAGTAAAGATATCGAGGGACTTGTAGAAACTTCAATAAATCTTGGAGTTATAAAAACTGAAAATAAAGATGGAAAAATTACAATAAAAATTCAGGCATTGCCAAGAAGTTCAGTAAATAAATCGCTTGAAAAATTACTAAATGATGTGAAGGAACTTTCTGAAAAATATGGAGTGGCAATAAAAATAAATTCTCCATATCCATCTTGGGAATATCGAAAAGATTCAAAAATTCGTGAAATAGTTGTGAATTCATTTAAAAAAATAACAGGAAAAGATCCTGAAATTAAGGCAATTCACGCTGGACTTGAATGCGGAATTTTTGATAACAATATGGAAAATGTTGATATTGTTTCAATTGGACCTAATATTTACGGTGCACACACTCCTGAAGAAAGAATGGAAATAGAGTCAGTTGGTAAAACTTGGGAATTATTGCTAAAAGTTATGGAAGATTATAACATTAAATAAAAAATAAAAACAAAAGGAATATTAAATGAAAAAAGAGCCAAATAAACAAAAAGAAAAACTAAAAATAAATGAAATTATAGTTGTTGAAGGGCGAGATGACATAACAGCCATAAAACGAGTTGTAGATGCACATATTATCGCCTTAAACGGCTTCTCCGCATTATCTAAAAAAACGATAAATAAAATGATTGAATTGTCAAAAACTAATGATTTAATTTTATTTACAGATCCTGATTTTGCAGGAAAAAAAATTCGTGATACACTAAAAAGATATATTCCAAATATAAAGCATGCTTTTGTAAGTCAGAAAGATGCAACTAAAAATGATAATATAGGAGTTGAAAATGCTAATGACAAAGCAATTTTAGAGGCTTTGAAAAATGTTACTACAGCTAGTCAAAATATTGAAGATAGATTTAATATCAGTGACTTGATAGATAATGGATTTGTTTCTGGAAGTAATGCAAAGGAACGTAGAATAATGCTTGGAGATATTTTAAAAATTGGCTATTATAATGCAAAACAGCTTTTAAAGGCTCTTAATTCATTTAATATTTCAAAAGAACAGTTTGAGAGAGCTGTTGAAGAGATAAATAGTTTATCTTGATAATTAAAATTGTGGAAAAATTGCTATATAATATCTATGGCTATATTCCGACTTTTATTTATTCAACTTCAATTTTTTTCTTTCAGTCATCAAACATTCATAGTTGAACAAATAAAAACTCCGTTAGTTTATTAATCTTCAAAGGCATTTGTTATTATAAAATTTTCGAGATTTTAATTTTCCAGTAAAAGGCAACTTGTTTGAGCTTTTCTACTTTATTTGAATTCACAATAACTTTATGAAAATTAAAATAATTTTTGTTAAAAGCGAGTTTTGTCTTTTGCTGGAAAATTGAAATTCGATAAGCGGGGTTGTAAGGGCATGGCGTTTGATGCCCTTACGATAAAAAATTGTTAAAATGTCGCAATTAATATTGCAATTTATGTTATTAAAAAAGCAAAAACTATATTTTAATTATTTAGCTGATTTTTTATAAGGACAACTGATTAAGTGGTCATCAACTATTCCGATTGCCTGTAAGAAAGAATAAACGATTGTAGAGCCAACGAATTTAAAGCCACGTTTTTTCAAATCTTTGCTGATTTTATCAGATAATTCTGTAGTAGCAGGTGCTTCTGATATTTCTTTCCAGTTATTGATAATTTGCTTGTTATCTGTAAAATTCCAAATGTACTTGTCAAATGAGCCAAATTCCTTTTGTACTTCCATAAATGCAAGGGCATTTTTAACAGAAGCAGCTATTTTTAATTTGTTTCTCACAATTCCTTCATTTTGAGCCAGTTCAGCCAATTTATTTTCATCATATTTTGCAATTTTTTTATAATCAAAATTATCAAAAGCCTTTCTAAAATTTTCTCTTTTATTCAAAATAAGATTCCAGCTAAGTCCTGCCTGAAAACCTTCTAATATCAGCATTTCAAAAAGATAACTATCATCGTGGGAAGGGACTCCCCATTCTGTATCATGATAGATAATGTCATTTTCAGATTTTGCCCATGGACATCTAGTTTTTTTCATACTCTAATCCTTTCAATTTTTTTAGTTATTGTAAGTAAAATTATTTTAAATTTTAAACATATTATTATGATTTAGCATATTTTAAATATTCGTTTATAAATAAGTCAATGTCTCCATCCATAACTTTTTCCACATTTCCTTCTTCTGCCTTTGTTCTGTGATCTTTTACCATTTTATAAGGTTGGAAGACATACGAACGGATTTGACTTCCCCATTCGATTTTTGATTCTGTTCCCTTTAATTCCGCCATTTCCTTCTCACGCTTTTCCAGTTCCAGCTCGAATAATTTTGATTTTAATATTTTCATTGCAGTTTCACGGTTTTTTAGCTGTGAACGTTCATTTTGGCATGTAACTACTGTGTTTGTAGGAATATGAGTGATTCTAACGGCTGAGTCTGTTGTGTTTACGTGCTGTCCGCCTGCACCGCTTGCCCTGTAAGTATCAATTTTCAAGTCTTCTGTACGAATATCAATTTCAACATCATCTTCTATTTCTGGAGTAACATTAACTGCAGCAAACGAAGTATGCCTTCTAGCATTAGAGTCAAATGGAGAAATTCTGACAAGCCTGTGAACGCCTTTTTCCCCTTTTAAATATCCATAAGCATAATTCCCTTTTATATTTAATGTTACACTTTTTATCCCAGCTTCTTCTCCGGCTAGGCTATCAAGGATTTCAACTTTGAAATCATGCCGATTTGCCCATCTGTCGTACATTCTGTAAAGCATTTCAGCCCAGTCACAAGCTTCAGTTCCACCAGCCCCTGAATTTATTGTAAGAATCGCATTATTCATATCATATTCTTCATCTAAAAGTAATTTTGTCTTAAAATTATCAATTTCATTTGTCAAATCTTGTGCCTTCTGTTCAAGCTCATTTTCAAACGAATTGTCCCCCATCTCAATAAACTCAATAATAGTGGAAACATCTTCAAAAAGCCCATTTAATTTCTCGTATTCTTCAAGCAACTTTTTCTTTGCACTAATAGTCTTCAATATTTCTTGACTATTCTCACTGTTCCAGAAATCTGCTTCAAATGTCTTTTTTTCCAAGCTATCAATTTCATTTTTTAAATTTTCAATGTCAAAGATGCCTCCTAATTTCTTCAATGTTAATTTCATTTATTTCGTTTTGTTTTTTTATTTCAAATAAATCCATATTTTTAAACCTTTCTTTATACATTTAAATTTTTATCTTTAATTACAAATAAAATTTTTTTCAAGAAAAAAAGAAAACAATTGTTAATTAAATAAATTTTTAAAACTAAACTCAAAAGCTATGACTATTTTACTCAAACCATAAATTATATAATTTTAGCAGTTTAATTTAAAATAGGTTTGAGTATATAATACAAAAAATCTTTTGAATTGAGACTTTAAGTATTTTTAGGAAAATATTAAAAGAAGCTGCTTTTTAAAACAGCCTCTCATTAAGTTTTTAGAAAATAAAAATTTTTTTATATTTTAGGTTATAGTTATTTTCTCAAACCTTCAACAACTTTACCAGTTTCTTCGTTGTACCAAACTTCGTTTGTTAATGGTTCTTCTTTTACGTAAGATAAAATATTGTTAAATGTTGCTTCGGCAATATTATCTAATGCTTCTTTTGTTAAGAATGCCTGGTGAGAAGTCAAAACAACGTTGTTAAATGATAATAATCTAGCTAGTAAATCATCTTCCAGTACGCTTGCTGATTCATCTTCGAAGAAATAGCTGCTTTCATTTTCATAAACATCAAGTCCTGCTCCGCCGATTTTTTTGTCTTTTAATCCTTCAACGAGAGCCTCAGTATCAATTAATCCACCTCTGGCGGCATTGATGATGATAACCCCGTCTTTCATTTTAGCAATAGTTTCTTTGTTAATTATGTGTCTTGTTTCAGGGAATAATGGACAATGTAATGAAATTACATCAGAATTTGCAAATATTTCATCTAATGTTACATAAGTGAAGTTTTCTTCTTTTGCGGCTTGTTCATTAGGAAATTTATCATAACCAATAACTTTCATTCCTAGTCCATTTAAAATTTTTATAAAAATTCTTGCGATTCTACCAGTTCCTATAATTCCAGCAGTTTTTCCGTTCAAATCCATTCCAGTTAATCCTGCTAAACTAAAGTTACCTTCCCTTGTTCTATTATAGGCTTTGTGAGTTTTTCTGTTTACTGACATAAGAAGAGCTAGTGAATGTTCAGCTACAGCAAATGGTGAGTAGGCAGGTACTCTTAAAACAGTAATTCTGTTTTCACGGGCAGCCTTTAAGTCGATATTGTTATAACCAGCACATCTTGCGGCAATAACTCTTACACCATTTTTTGAAAGTATATTTAATACTTTTGCATTTAAGTCATCATTTACGAAAGTGCAGACAACATCTTGATATTTCGTAAGCATTACATTTTTTAAACTTAATTTTTCTTCAAAATATGTAATATCCGCCCCAAATTTTTCATTCCATTTGTCAAAAAATTCAATGTCATAAGGTTTCGCATCGAAAACTACGATTTTCATTTTTACATTCCTCCTAAAATTTATAATCTTTTTATCTTATTAAATTTATTATAGCAAAAAAAAATAGGCTAAGTCAAATGATTTTACAAGATTTTTATTATTTATTTGAAATTTTTGATTCTTTATTATTGTAACAAATGAAATGAAAAAAATTATATAAATCTATAAAAAACAATAGCAAATTTAGAAAAAATATGATATAAGTATATTTGAGAAAGAAATCTAAATAAATTAAAAACTAAAAGAGAGGATTGATTTGATGAACGGAGTAGCAGTTAGTGCAATCAACTATCAGCAGATGGCGTTTGGATTCCTGGGTGGACTGGGACTATTCCTATTTTGTATAAAATATATGGGGGATGGTCTTCAAATGGCAGCTGGAGATAGACTTAGATATATTTTGGATAAATATACCACATCACCATTTTTAGGGGTTCTAGTTGGAATTCTGGTAACAGCTTTGATACAATCAAGTTCAGGAACAACGGTTATTACGATAGGGCTGGTTGGAGCAGGGCTTCTGACTTTAAGGCAAGCTATTGGAATTGTTATGGGAGCCAATATTGGTACAACAATTACGACTTTCATAATTGGATTCAATATAACGCATTATGCATTGCCAATATTATTTTTAGGAGCAGCATGTCTGTTTTTTGTAAAACATAATTTCATAAATAATTTGGGTAGAATTTTATTTGGTTTTGGAGGAATATTTTTTGCATTGACGTTGATGTCGAGTGCAATGGAGCCACTTAAACATTTACCGGCATTTACAGAATTAACAATAAAATTAAGTAATAGTCCAGTTTTAGGAGTATTTATAGGAACAATGATTACAATGCTGGTTCAGGCTTCAAGTGCTACAATTAGTATTTTACAAAATGTGTATCAGGAAAATCTTATAACATTAAAAGCTGCATTGCCTGTACTTTTTGGAGACAATATAGGAACAACAATAACAGCGATAATTGCAGTAATAGGAGCAAATACCTCAGCAAAAAGACTTGCTTTGTCACATACAATGTTTAATGTTATAGGAACAATAATTTTTATGATTTTATTGTCGCCGTTTACAATGTTTGTACAAAAAATGGCGGAGATTCTGCATTTGAATCCAAAAGTGACAATAGCATTTGCACACGGATCATTTAATGTTATGACAACAATTTTATTATTTCCATTCATTAGAGTTTTGGAATACGTTGTTGTAAAATTGATTAGGGAAAAAGATGAAGATCAAGTTGAACATAAACCAAAATATTTAGATTCAGCATTGATTTACACACCTTCAATTGCATTAGGACAGGTAAAACAGGAAATGCTTTCAATGATTTCAATAGCATTAAAGAGCTTAGGAAGAGCAGTTGAATTTTTCCATGAAAGAAATGAAAAATTAGCGGAAAAAGTTGAGAAAAGAGAAGAAGCAATAAATAATATTGATCAAGAAATTACAAAATATTTAACTTCATTGTCACAAGAACATATAACTGAAAAAGATGGAGAGGAAATCAGCATGTATCTTGATATGTGCCGTGATGTAGAACGTATAGGAGATCATGCGATTGGAATTGTACGAGATGTACGGTATGAAATTAAGAAAAAATTAGTATTTACTGAAACAGCTCATGAAGAAGTGCAAAAATTATACTTAATTTCAAAACAAATCATTGAAACGGCTGAAGAAGCTCTTAAAAACAATGATTCAGAAAAAGCTTTTGCAGTAGTAGATTTACACAACAAACTTTACGCAAAGGAGAAGGAAGTAAGAAAAGCACATATAAGCCGTGTAAGCAAACAAGAATGTGACATAAAATCAGGGCTTTATTATATAGATGTTGTATCTCACTTTACAAGAATCGGAGATCATGCTAGAAACTTGGTTGAAAAAATGATTGAAAGTAGAGGATAAAAATATAAATTTTAAAAATGGGTATTAACTTAATATACCCATTTTTTGATATTGATAAGAATATGGTAATTTTATTTTGGCTATATCTGTCTTTAATCCATCATTTTTATGTTATTTTATTTTAATATCTAAGAGAATGCTATTTCTCATTTAAAAAGCAAAAATTATATTTTATACTCGAACCCATTTAAAATTGAACTGATAGAAATTATATAATTTAAGGTTTGAGTAAAATAGTCATAATTTTTGAGTTCTGTTTTAAACTAGTTTTACTATAATTATTTAGAAAAATAGGTTGCTATTCCTCTTGGAAAAAGTCTATAATAAATTCGCTATTTAAACGGAGTTTAGTATTAATTACAATTTTTTATTAACAAATGAAATTTTATAAATGTGTTAGATTTTAAGAATAAAAAGAATAAAATAATTTGAAAATGACATAATTTTGTCAAAAAAAAATGATATTCTATGAAATAAGTGTTATAATAAATTTTGATAAGAAATAAGCTGTTTATTCTATAAGAAAGGAGATTACATGGTTGGGATATTTTTGAATTTTAAAAATAGTAAGATACAGATTTTATCAGCATTACTTACGTTTAGTGCGATAAGTTTTGCAGTTAATGTGGATGATTTGATTTCTCAGTATGAAAAAAATTCATATACGACAAAAATTAATGAAAAAAATATGAGAAAGTTTGATATAAAAGAGAAATCTTTGAAAAATGGGGAATGGAATGAAGTCAGTGTAACTTCAGATAATAATTATACATTACACGGAGCAGCAAATGGACTAACTATGCAAAATAATGTAAAGTATGGAATGCTTTATTACAGAAATGAATATAATTTTAGAAGTAGTGAGCTTACAGAAAATAAAATTGGTATTTCTAAAACATTAAACGATTATTTTGGATATAGTGATGTAAATTATAATAAAAAAACTAATCAAATTTCACGAAATATACAGAAAATTAACGATGAAACTACTAAAAATTCTGAAATACGTGATTTGATTGATTTATATAAAAATTATAAGAATAAACAGAAGGAAATTGAACAGGAAGCGCTTACCTTAGAAGATACTAAAAAAGATTATGCTATTCAGGCTAAAAAATATGAGCTGGGGACAGCATCACAGTATGATTATGAACTAGCAAAAACAGAATATGAAAATTCTCAGCTGAAATATGAAAATCTTGGTCGGGAACTGCAAATTTTAGGAGAACGATTTACAGTTTACAATGTAACTTTACCTGAAAAAGAGAAGCTTGATGACCTGAAAAAAATTGAACTGAAAAAGGATGATTTTTATGCTCTTAGACTCTCAGAAGCTGAAACAATAGAATTGAATTCGCAGCTGAACAATGAACAGTTAAGAAAGGAAAATATTGACTATAAGTATCCTAAATTATCAGGAGATATTGGATATTCCTTAAAGGATCATTCTGTTGTTGTCGGATTATCTGTGTCAAAAACTTTTAAAAGATACAATGATACTGTTGAAGATTTGAAAAATGAAGCAGATAAATTGAGATTACAATATGAACAGAAAAAAAATGAACTGGTGTCAAATGCCGGACAGCAGATGATAACTTACACAACCTATCAGACAAATGAATTAACAGCACAAAATACAATGAATATTAAGAAAAAAGAATATGAAATTTATGCTAAGAAGTACGAGTTGGGAGTCGATACATATTCCAACTATGTGGAAAAACGGAATAACTACAAGAAAGCTGTAATAGATTATGAAACAGCCAAAAATGAACTTGCGGCATTTACTAAAAAAATAAAATATTATAAATAGAGATTATTAATATGAAAAATAAAAACGAAAATTAGGAAAGCGGTGATTTTGTGGAAATAAATACAGAATTTTCTGAAATAGCTAAAACTATTGAATCAAAGAGGAAAGAGTCAAAAAATAAAAATTATTTTTATAAATTTATGACAATATTTGCTGTAATATTATTTGCTACAGTTTCATGTGGAAAAAAAGAAGCTGAGTCTGAATATGAAGTGACAACTGTTGATAGGGGAGATATTTCGTTATCAGTTTCAAAGAATGGACAAGTTGTGTCAGATAATGCGGTTTCAGTATTTACAACTTCAAGTCAAAGAGTAAACAAAGTGTTCTTTAAAAAAGGAGATAATGTGAAAAAAGGTGATGTAGTGCTGACATTTTATCCAGTTGATAAAAATGAAACTTTGAGAAAAATACAAATGAAAACTTTGGAAATTCAAAAATATGAAAGAAATATAGCTGATGCTCAAGGTTCACTTAGAAGAAAAAAAGAGTCGAAAAGTTTAGAAATTCAACAAAAATCAAGAGATTTGCATAACGCAGAAGAGCTATATAAAGTTGGTGGGGAAACAAGGGTAAATGTAGATGATGCAAGAAAGGCTCTAAGAAATTCAAGACTAGATTTGGATACAGTTGACAGTGAGCAGAAGGCGAGTATTGAAGATGCAAGAACATCATTAAAAACAGCAAAATTAGAATTGGCAACATTACAAGAAGATCTGGCACTTATAAAAGATGAAATAACAAGTCCAGTTGATGGTGTTATTACAGAAATGACTGCAGATGAAAATTATCGTGTAAATACTGAAACGACTTTATTTAAAGTATCGGATTCAACAAACATGAGGGTAGAGGTAAATCTTTCAGACAATGAGGTAAAAAATATTCAAGTTGGGCAAAGAGTTGAGATTACTTCAGATTCATTGCCGGACGGAGAGAAAATAGAAGGCTCTGTTTTGCAAATTTCTGGAGTGGCTGAAAAGAGTTCGTCTCTTGATGAAAGTAACACTACTGTAAAAATTCAGATAAATGAAACTAAGGGATTGAAGCCTGGTGCTACGATAACAGCGACTATTTTTTACAAAGAAAGTAAAAATGTACCAAGACTTCCATATAGTTCAGTTATAAATGAAAATGGTAAATATTATGCTTTTGTTGTAGGAAAAGGTAATAAAGTTTCAAAAAGAGAAATTAAAGTTGGAATGAATGATGATACATTTTATGCTGTGGAATCTGGTATATCAGTGGGAGAAAGAGTAATCACTGTTGCGGATGAAAGATTGAAAGATGGACAAAAAATAAAAATTGCCGATCCGTCAAAACAGAAAGTAGCTCCTAATGGTGTAATGTTTAAGGAAGAAAAACAATCAAGAAAAGGTGGAGGACCTGGTGGACCACCACCAAGATAGAAAAATAAACTTTAGAGGTAAATTTTTATGATAAAAGTGAGCGATATAGTAAAAATATATAAAAATGGAAGTATGGAATTAAAAGTTTTAAAAGGGCTTAATCTTTCTGTAAGTGAAGGGGAATATGTGGCCTTTATGGGACCTTCTGGAAGTGGAAAATCTACTCTTATGAATATTTTAGGTTGTCTTGACAGCCTTACCTCTGGAACTTATATATTGGATAATCAAGATGTTTCAACTATAAAAGGAGATGCACTTGCTGAAGTAAGAAACAAAAAAATAGGGTTTGTATTCCAAACGTTTAACTTACTTCCAAAGATGACGGCAGTTGAAAATGTGGCTCTTCCAGCTTTATATGCAGGAGTAAAGAAAGCTGAAAGGCTAAAAAGGGCAACTGAAGCATTGGAAAGTGTGGGACTTGGTGAAAGAATTCATCATAAGCCGAATGAGATGTCAGGGGGACAAAGACAGAGAGTGGCAATAGCAAGAGCGATAATAAACAATCCTAAAATACTTCTTGCAGATGAGCCAACAGGAAATCTAGATTCAAAATCTGGAGAAGAGGTTTTGGAAATTTTTAAAAAATTGAACGATAACGGAACAACGATAGTAATGGTTACGCATGAGGAAGATGTGGCAGAGCATTGTAAAAGAATTATCAGATTAAAAGACGGTGTAATAGAAAAGGATGAAATTGTTCAGCATCGGAGAGGAGTGTAGTGTAAATGGATTTTATGGAATTGCTAAAATTATCAGTATCAAATTTATTTAGCTATAAGGTACGTTCCTTCTTGACAATGCTTGGAATAATAATAGGGATATCTTCGGTTATAATGATGTCTTCATTAGGAGCAGGAGTTAAGGAAAATATTACTGGAGATTTGAATAAGCTAGGAGTATCAAACTTTGAAATATCAATTGACACTTCTCCAGGACAGACTTATAAATCACAGGATTTGCTTACCCAAAAAGATATTAAGGAATTAAAGAGTATAGAAGGTGTCGAAGCAGTTACTCCTACTTCCAGCACTTTTGCAAGATTATCTTCAAATGATGGATCAGATAAGATGTTTACTGGAACTGGAGTAACAGAAGATTATTTTAAGATTTCAAATTACACAATAATAAAAGGACGAAAATTTTTGCCAAATGAATATAGAAAAGATGGGAAATACGTAATAATTGACAATACAACCTCAGATCAGTTATTTCCTGGCGAAAATCCTATAGGAAAGAAATTGACTTTAAATTTTAGAAAAAATAGTCAGATAGTGACAATCGTTGGAGTGTTTAAAAATCCGTATGCAAGTCTAGGAGGTGGAGATCAGATGCCTGCAATGGGGCTCCTGCCAAATAATTACTTAAATCATTTAGAAGGAAATGAGCAGAATAAATATACAGCTTTGCAGGTAAAAACTACTGATGCCAATGAAATGGCTAGAATAATGGAAATTGTAAAAGAAAAAATGAAGACAAGAGGAAGTGAGCCTAATGTTTATAATGTAAATTCAACAAGTCAAGGTTTGGATGAATTTAATAACATTCTAAACATGCTTTCACTTTTCATAAGTGGAGTTGCTGCAATTTCGTTATTTGTAGGTGGAATCGGAGTTATGAATATAATGCTTGTAAGTGTTACCGAGAGAATAAGGGAAGTTGGGCTAAGAAAGGCTATTGGAGCCAAAACAATACACATTCTTATACAATTTTTGATAGAAGCTGTCATTTTGACATTTTTTGGTGGTATAATTGGAGTTGTAATTGGATATTCATTAGCACTTTTAGTTGGCATGTTTATACAGACATCGCCAATATTAAGTCCAGTTATAGTGTTTGTGTGTATATTTGTTTCGACAATGATAGGATTAGTTTTTGGAGTTTATCCAGCGAAAAAAGCTGCTGCATTGGAGCCAATGGAAGCACTGCGAACAGATTAGAATTAACAATTTGATAAAATAAAAATTGATTATCTTAAAAAATTAAATTTAGGATAATCTTTTTTTTAGATTTTAAGAAAAGTGTGATATAATAAGGAATAAATTTTAGATATATTTGAATTATAATATTAATAAAAAGTATAGAGTATAAAAGGAGATGATAAAAAATGTCAAAAAACAAATATTTGGATATGGATATAACAAACTTGCCAACACCAGCCTTTATAGTTGATGAAAGGCTGCTAAAAAGAAATCTTGAAACATTAAAAAGTGTAATTGATAGAACAGGATGTAAAATATTGCTTGCACAAAAAGGATTTTCGATGTTCTATTTCTATCCGTTAATTAGTGAATACTTAAATGGAACTACTGCAAGCTCACTATTTGAAGCAAGACTTGGGTATGAGGAAATGGAGTTAAAAAATCCTGACAAAAAATTGGAAACACATATTTTTAATCCGTCCTACAGAGAAGACGAGTTTGATGAAATAATGGAAATAACAAATCATATTGTTTTTAACTCTTTTAATCAATGGAAAAAATTTAAGAGTAGAGTAAGGGAATTTGGAGAAAAAAATGGTAAGAAAATTAGCTGTGGACTTCGATTAAATCCAGAATTTTCAGAAGTTGAAACTGAGATTTATAATCCAGCGGGAAGATTTTCAAGATTTGGAGTAACATTTGAAAATTTTAAGGAAGATGAACTTGAAGGATTGGATGGATTTCATTTTCATGCACTTTGTGAACAAAATTCGGATGCCCTTGAAAATGTATTAAAAATTTTTGAAGAAAAATTTGGAAAGTATTTACATAATATGAAATGGCTTAATTTTGGTGGGGGACATCATATTACAAGAGAAGATTATGATATTGAAAAACTTGTAAAATGTATAAATTATATAAAAGAAAAATATGATGTGGAAGTGTATTTAGAACCAGGAGAAGCGGTTGCTCTGAATACGGGATTTTTAGTTTCAGAAGTTTTAGATATTACAAAAAATGAGATGGATATATTGTTAATGGATACTTCAGCTTCGTGTCATATGCCTGATGTAATCGAAATGCCATACCGTCCATTTATTTTTGGCTCAGGAATGCCAAATGAAAAGAAATACACTTATAGATTGGGAGGGCCTACTTGCCTTGCTGGAGATGTAATTGGAGATTATTCCTTTGATGAACCTGTAAAAGTAGGAGATAAACTTATTTTTACTGATATGGCACATTACAGTATGGTAAAGACGAATACTTTCAATGGGATAAATTTGCCTGTGATTGCAGTTTATACAGAAAAAGGTGGAGTTGAGGTTATTAGAAAGTTCGGATACGAGGACTTTAGAAATAGATTGTCATAATTGAAATAAAAAATATTCCTAGATATTTGATATTATTTAGGGGTATTTTTTTAATTTAGTCAATATTACAAAAAAGATAGTCATTTCTAACTATCTTTATTAATACTAAACCCCATTTAAATAATGAGTAATTCTACGAAAATAAAAATGAAAAAATATTTATTAATCAAAATATCTAAAAAATTATTCCTATTTTTAAACGGGATTTAGTATAAATATCTATTTAAACAGTTCATTAATTTTTTGAATCACATAATCCACATCATTTTTCTGTGTAAACTCAACAATACTTGTTCCAACAATCACCCCATCTGCATATTTTCTCATCGTATTCACATTGTCATTAGTTTTTATTCCAAAACCTAATGAAACTGGCAAGTCTGAAACTTCTCTTATTTCATTAATAAAAGACTCCAAACGTGGTAAATCAACTTGTTTTGAACCTGTTACCCCAAGAGATCCGATTGCATAAATAAAGCCGTTTCCTTGAGAAATAATTTTTTTCATTCTGGTTCCAGAAGTAACGCTTACAAGAGGGATAAGAGCGATATTGTTTTCCTTTAATTTTTCTGACATTTCAAAGGCTTCTTCGTAAGGTAAGTCTGGAATAATTATTCCTTTAATATTAGTTTCACAGCATTTTTTGATAAATTCGTCAATTCCATAAGCAAAGACTAAATTGTAATAAACTAGAAAAATTAGAGGTTTTGAAATATCATTTTTTACTTCTGTTAACAAGTCAAAGACTGTATCGGTAGTAACTCCAGCTTCTGAAGCAAGAAATGAAGCGTGTGAAATCAATTTTCCATCGGCTAGAGGGTCAGAATAGGGAATTCCGATTTCAAGCATATCAAGAGCTGTATTGTCCAAATTTTGTAAAAATTGTTTTGTAAAATCAACACTTGGATAGCCTGCGACAATATAACCAATGTTTACTTTTTCTTTTTCCCTAAAAATATCAATAATTTTCTTATCTAAATTTTTTTCACTCATTTTCTAAACCTCCATTTAACTCATAAATTCCATTTTTTCCGTCAGTTTGCTTATCTTTTAGTACAGAAAAAACAGTATGCATATCTTTATCTCCACGCCCAGACACATTTACAATGATAGTTTCTCTCTTGTCTTTAGAAAGTGCAGGACATAATTTTTCAAGATAGGCTAACGCATGGGAACTCTCAATTGCTGGAATAATACCTTCTTTTCTTGTAACAAGCATTAGTGCCTTCATTGCCTCATCATCAGTAATTGGTGCGTAAGTTGCTCTTTTTGTATCAAATAGATGTGAATGTTCGGGACCTACTCCTGGATAGTCAAGTCCAGCGGAAATTGAGTGAACTGGGCTTATTTGTCCGTATTTGTTTTGAAGAACATAAGTTTTCATTCCGTGGATAATTCCAGGTTTTCCAAGTGTCAATGTGGCAGCGTGCATATCTGTGTCAATTCCATATCCTCCAGCTTCGACTCCATAAAGTTTTGTTGAGCTGTCTTCCAAAAATGCACTAAAAATACCAATAGCATTACTTCCGCCACCAATACAGGCAATTACGTGATCAGCATGCTTTCCAAGTTCCTCCAGCTGTGCTTTTGCTTCGTAACCGATAATTGACTGAAAATCACGCACGATAGTCGGATATGGATGAGGTCCTACAACAGATCCGATTACATAAAACACAGTTTCTATCTCTGCAACCCAAGACTGAATAGCCGCAGTTGTCGCTTCCTTCAAAGTTTTAAGCCCATCTTCAATTGAAATAACTCTCGCTCCCAAAAGCTCCATTCTAAAAACATTTAATTTTTGCCGTTCAATGTCAATAGCTCCCATGTAAACGTCACACTCCAAACCTAATAGAGCGGCCGCAGTAGCAGTAGCAACTCCGTGCTGTCCAGCCCCAGTTTCAGCAATAACTTTTTTCTTTCCCATTTTTTTAGCAAGTAAAACTTGCCCAAGCGCATTATTAATTTTATGAGCACCAGTATGGTTCAAGTCTTCTCTTTTCAAGTAAATATCATGGTTATAATGTTCACTCAAATTTTTTGCATAATAGAGCGGAGTTTCACGGCCAACATAATTTTTTAGCAAATTATCAAATTCTTCAAAAAATTCCTTATCATTCTTTAGCTTTTCATATTCGGATTCCAGTTCCGATAGAGCAAACATAGCAGTTTCAGGTACAAATTGTCCGCCAAATTGCCCAAAATATGCCTTTTCATTAAAATGTTTATTTTCCATATTTTTTTCCTTTCATATCAATCTTTTTAAATTATTATTTCTTTTTTACCAAATTTACAACATTTTCAACTAATTCCTTACTTTTTCTATTGTTAACTTCAACTTTGCTGTTTATATCCAAAATGGCAGGCTTGTACTCAAGCGCTTTTTGAATATTCTCAATCGACAGCCCTCCAGCCAGTACAAATGAATACTTATCTAATTTTTTTAAAATACTCCAATCAAAGACAATTCCATTTCCCCCACGATTTTCTCCTTTTGCGTCAAATAGAGGGTATTCAATATATGGCTTGTAGTCAGCAATATTCGGAAGTTCATCAGTCACGCCAAAAACTTTCCAAAGCTTCGTTTTAGCAGGGAAGTTTTTTCGTTTTCTAAAACAATTTTTTTCGTACAATTTTTCTAATTTTTGAGTAAGTTCCATGCAATATTCCACTGACTCATCTCCATGCAGCTGAATGACATCGATATCTGTTTCTTCAACAATTTTTACAACATTCTCAATCATCGCATTTACAAATACCCCAACAGTCTTTTTCCCATGCCTATGTGCAATCCGTGTAATTTTAGCCGCAAGTTCATTATCCACTTGCCTTTGACTTTCTGCAAAAATACATCCAAAATAGTCAATATCCAAAGTTTTCAATTCATTAATTTCAGTAATGCTTTTAATTCCACAAACCTTTAATTTAGTAGTATTTTCTGTGAAATCATCAGTTGCCACATTATTTTCTTTTTTCTCCAATTTTTTTCCTTCCCATAAATTTAAAGTTATTTTTCTAAGACCAGTTTAACAACCTAAGTTTTTTATTTCCCCAAGGATTTTTGGCTCCTTGTTTCAGAATATTTATTTTATCAAATTCTAAAGAAGCCCTTTCATAAGTGCCTCTCCGATTAGCAGTCCATCCACGTTCAATTTTTCTGCATACTCCACATCCTCTTTTGACAAAAATCCACTTTCACTTACAATAGTCAAATTTTTTAAAACATCGCTTGGAATTTCATTTATCAGTTTTTCCGTAGTTCTAATATCAACTTCAAAAGTATTCAAATTTCGGTTATTTATCCCCAAAATCTCCAAATTCGGAATTTTCAAAGCCCTTCTTATTTCCTCTTCATCATGAGTTTCCACCAGAACATCCATTTCCAAATTCTGTGCCAGCTTATGAAGATCCAAAAGCGTCTTATCATCCAGCATTCTCACAATCAGTAAAATCGCTGAAGCCCCCAAAAATTTAGCATGAGCCACTTGAAATGGAGTATAAATAAAATCTTTCCTTAAAATTGGCATTTCTGGAAATTTTTCCCTTACAACTTTTATAAAATCATTCTCCCCTTTAAAATATTCCTTTTCCGTCAATATCGAAAAAGCTGAAACTCCTTTATCCACATAACTTTGTGCCTGTTTTAACAAATCAAAATCATCTTTCGCAATTTTTCCCTTCGATGGAGAAGCCCTCTTAATTTCCCCAATAATCTGAATTCCTTTTTGATTAAGTGCCTTTTTTAAAGATGGTTGCTTAAAAGACTTTAATTCGTCTACAAGCTGTATATCTCTTTTAATTTTTATTTTTTCTAAAATATCCATATTTTTCCTTTCAATAAAGTATAATTTTATCAATAAATTTAATAAAAATTCCCAACACGATTACATGTGTAAAAAAAATTATTATTTTTAATTTAATTTTATATTTTTTCCTTTTTTCTTTATCTTTAATTCTATTTATTTTTTCAAGCTTTTTAAAACTGAAGTATATAATTATTATTTTAAATAAAATCCAACTTATAGGAAGATTCCAAAATCTATTTTTAATCGTATTATTAAGGAGATCAGGCAAAATCCATAAAGGATCTACTGGAGCATAAAATAAAAAGATAATTATAGATATTATGTCAGGCGCTATAAAATACCTCAAACATTTTTCTTTATATAAAGTTTTTATCATATTCGCACCATTCTTTCCAAAAATTTTAATTTATAAATATTTTCAGTTTCTTTTTAGTCTTTCAATAAAAAATCAATAATATTCAAATGTTTTATCCCGTTTCTTGACATATCAAATCTATCCATAGAAATTACATATTTTGGATAATTATCATTAATTTTTTCAAATGGCAAAAATTCCCTTTTTATAGTATCTTCAGAAGCAAGTAAATATGCTACCTGAATATAAATTTTCTCATTATTTGTTTTTGTACAGACAAAATCTATTTCTAAATTATTCAATTTTCCGATTTTTATGTTATAGCCTTTTCGCAATAATTCCATATAGACAATATTTTCAAAAATTTGATTTATATCTCTTTCGTTTGTTTCTAAAATTGCTTCTCTTATTCCATGGTCTGCAATATAATATTTTTCACTCACATTTAGAACTTCTTTACCTTGTATTTCGTAACGAGGGACTTTGTGAATCAAAAATGCGTTTTCACAGGCTTTTATGTAATTTAGCACAGTATCTACTGCAACTTTTCTATTTTCGCTTTTAAAATATTTTGAAATTGAATTTGCAGAAAATGTATTCCCAATGTTCATTACGATGTAATTGATAATTCGCTCTAATAATTCAGTATTTCTTATATTGCTTCTTTGAGTAATATCTTTTAATATTATTGATGAATATATATCTTTTAAATATTGCATGCTTGATTCCACTTCATAATTCAAATTATGTAAAAATGGCATCCCACCTAGTTTAACATACTTTTCAAACATTTCTTCTTTTGAAATATTTTTATTTATATTTTGGTATATTGAGCAAAACTCTTTAAATGAAAAAGGGTAAATTTCAATTTCAACGTATCTTCCTGCAAGGTAAGTTGCAAGTTCTCCCGATAATAGTTTAGCATTGGAACCTGTTATATAAATATCGAATTGCTTATCTTCTGTTCTTAATGAATTTATACACTTTTCCCATTCTTTTACTTCCTGAATTTCATCCAAAAATAAATAGAATTTCTCTTGAATATTTTCTGCTTTTTCCAATATATATTCATTCAATGTATCCGCATAGCAAAGATGTCTATTTCTTAAATTTTCAAAATTGATATAAATAAATTGATTTTCGTCAACACCGTTTTTTTTCAATTCTTTCATAATCAATTTTAACATTACAGATTTACCGCTTCTCCTTATTCCTGTCAAAACTTTAATAATATCTTTATCTATAAAGGGTTTAATTTTTTCAAAATAAATTTTTCTTTCTATCATAAAATCACCTCTATAAATATTTTATCATACTTACAACTAATAAAAAAGATATTTTTTAAATTTTTATCAGTTATAATCTATAAAAAATATAAATTAGTAATTTTATCAATTATATCCAAAAAATTATTTTGTGATTTTCACATAATCTTTATAAAACTCATAAACCTTCCCACTTTCAATTGCTTCTAAAACCATATCCTTTGCTTTTGCAGGGTGATCTACCACATCCGCAGTATAAAGTGCAAACATTGCATTCAATACGACAATATCAAATTTTGCTGATTTTTCTGCGCCTTTTAAGATTTTTATCAAAATTTCAGCATTTTCCTCTGGAGTTCCGCCTTCAATTTCAGAATGAAAAGCCCGTTTAAAGCCAAAACTTTCAGGAGATACTGTATATTCGAAAATTTGTTCATCTTTTACTTCAATAATTTTAGTGTCATCACAAATTGTTATTTCATCAAGACCATCATTTCCTCGAACAGCTAATGCATGCTTTCTTCCCAGTAATTGTAATGTTTCAGCGTACAATCTGTGTACAGGCTCGTGGTAAAGTCCAACCAATTGGTATTTCAATTTTGTGTTTGGATGAAGCAGTGGACCTAAAATGTTAAATACAGTTCTTATTCCAAGACGGCTTCTAACTTCTCGAACTTCTCCAACTAATTTGTGAAAAAATGGGGCATGAAAGAAAGCAAGATTTTTTACGTGCAGTTTTTCAATTTGATTTGCAAGCGAGTTTTCAAGCGGTACTCCTAGTTTGTCAAGCACATCACTGCTTCCGCTTTTACTCGAGATTGCACGATTTCCATGTTTTGCGACATTTACTCGCATTGCTCCTAGAATAAATGAAACTGCTGTTGAAATATTTATCGTCTTGAATCCATCGCCACCAGTTCCGCAAACATCAATCATATCAGAATCATCTTCAAAAGTTGTGCTGTATTCCAGGATATTTTTTACAAATGCTGTAAGTGATTCAGGATAAAGGCTTTTTTCTGAAATAAGTACAAGCAAGGCTCCAAGTTGAACAATGTCATAATTCTTGCTGTCAATAATTTTACAGATTTCACGAAAATCAGTATCTGTCAATGCAATATTTTCCTGTAATTTTTTTAAATATTTATTCATATCTATAAAGTTTCCTTTCTCGTTAGTATTTTTAGAATTTTCATCATTTTGCAAAGTTTCTGAAACTTCAATATTCAAGAAGTTTCGTATCATATTTTTTCCATATTCAGTAAAAATTGATTCTGGATGGAACTGTATTCCAAAAATATTTTTACTTTTGTGTTCCACAGCCATTGCAACCCCATCCTCAGACTTTGCTGTAACTTCAAGTTCTTTTGGAATATCGTCAACATAAAGCGAATGATATCTCATAACTTTAAATTTTTTTGGCAAGTTTTTAAATAATACAGAATTCTCGGATAAAACTGTAATTTCTGAAGTTTTACCATGCAATGGATTTTCAAGCCTTTTTATTTCTCCACCAAAATTCATTCCAATTGCCTGATGTCCAAGACAAATTCCTAAAATTGGAATATTCCCCAGTTCATCAGTATTATTTAAAATTTCTAGGCAAATTCCGCTGTCCTTTGGATGTTTTGGACCAGGAGAAAAAATTATTTTACTAGGATTCATTTTTTTTATATCATCAATTGTAATTGCGTCATTTCTAACAGTAATAACTTCATCATCTGTCATTTCCTTCAAATACTGCTCAACATTAAATACAAAAGAATCATAATTGTCAATCATCAAAATCATTTATTTCACATCCTTTCCACTTTTATTTTCATTGTTTTTATTTTTTTCTTCATTACAAAATTTTTTAAAAATGTTTAGCACAGATGCTCTTTTATGGCAAATTTCATCATATTCCTTCTCTTTTACAGAATCAAACACAATTCCTGCTCCAGCTTGAATAAATACATTTCGAACTTCATCAACTTTATTCAAGTCATAATTTTTATTTTCAAAAAATGCAGTACGAATAATAATCGCAAGCTGAACATCTCCATTAAATCTCAAAAATCCAATTCCGCCAGCATAAACATTTCTTTTAAATGTCTCGAGTTCTGAAATGATTTGCATAGCACGAATTTTTGGCGATCCAGAAAGCGTTCCCGCTGGAAGAGCCTGAGCAATAACTTCAAATATCGACACATCTTTTCTTTTTTTCCCGTAAACATCAGTCACAATGTGCATTACATGTTCATAATTCTTAATATGCATAAGATTTTTTACAATAACTGAGCCACTTTCTGCAAATTTCCCAATATCATTTCTAGCCAAGTCAACAAGCATCCTATGTTCAGCACATTCTTTTTCATCATTTAATAAGTCGTTTGCTAAAAATGCATCTTCGTTGGCATCTTTTCCTCTAGGACGAGTTCCAGCGATAGGAGCAATATAAATATTATCCGATGAAATATCAACCAGTATTTCTGGACTAGAACCAACAATGTCCCCATATTTCGTAGGAAAATGGTACATATACGGACTCGGATTTGCCTTTGACAATTTTTCATAAAAATCAAGAGAATCCATATTTGACGTAAGTTTTAACTGTTCGCTTAGTACAACTTGAAAAATATCTCCAGACTTAATATATTCCTTTGCTTTTTCAATAATTCCATAATAATGTAATTGTTCCTCTTCAAAATCTGTTTTTATATCATAAAATAAATCAGAATCCTTAATTTTTTCAGAAATTTCATCATTTAAAAAACTAAAATATTTTTCTTCATCTCCATAAAATGAAAATTCTTTACTAGTCTTTGAATAATGTAAATATGCCTTTGCATTGGCAAAAACAAACTGTGGAAATTTAAACTGCTCTTTTTCAATTTTTCCAATTTTTTCAAAAAAATGTATCGACTCATAAGCAAATGTCCCAAAAAGTCCTGCAAAAGGGGAAAGTCTTTTCTGTTTTACAAAAGAATTGTATATTTTTTTTAACGACTCATAACTGTATTCATTAGAATCAAAATATTCACAGTCAATCCCAATAATAACTTGCCTTTCATCTTCAGCAAAATAGGAATTGCTAAATTTTTTTCTGATAATAGAGTAGTAATAAGTAGGTTTGTTTGTTAACATAAAATATCTCACTTTCTATATTATTGTATTTTTCTTTATTTATACTATTTTACAATCTATCCAACTATTAAATTATTCTTTAATTAAATTTTATCATCAAGTATTTATATAAGAATTCTTATTTAAAATTTGAAAAACTGCTTACTGTTAATAAATGTTTTTTCATAATTTCATGTTTTTTCTTTTTATATAAGCAAGGGAAATCAATCGCCATTTTCCTTTATTTCGCAATAAAAGTTATTTTAACATCTTTAAATAATGGTATATTAAAGAGAATGGCGAAAGTGCTATGCACTAACCCTGGCTCGTCTAAGCATTTTTTTGAAATATTCCCAAATTTTATTTGGGAAAGTAGTCTAAACATTTATATTTGGATAAACTTGAGTTACTACGAAAACGAAACTCGCTAACACTCACTTTTGCAAATAAATAATTAGAACAACTCTATAAAATATATCTGCTATAAAGGTTCTAGCGAAATAAACACATAAATGTGTTTAGTCGTTTTCATTCCAAAAAAAATCACGACATTCTATATTAAATTATAAAGATTATTATATTTAAGTTTTAGGTTTTTACATTTTGAAAATACTAAATAAGCAAAATTTCGTTAAAGGAAAAATAACTAAATACGAATGTATTTCTTTCGCCATAATTTTTATAAAACGAAAACTTATTTATGTAAAAATAACTCTTATTTGCGAAAGTGAGCGTAGTTTTACGAAGCGAGTTTTATTTTTTCTTTATAAGAAAGTTTTGCGTAAAGCGGGGTAGTTCGTAGAACGTTTCGCCATTATCTTTAAATAGTAACCAGTTATACATGTTAAAATAACTGTTATTGCGAAAAAGAGCATGGTGTTTGATGCCCTTACGTTACAAAAAACTTGAATAAAAAAATAAAAGAACTATTATTAACCATACTATTTATAAATAAAATTATAAAAGTCTTTAAGAGGGATACTTAAAAATTAGATTTAATTTTTTTAATTAAGATTATAAAATTAATTGTTATAGAATTTTATTTCTATTTTCTAAATGAGGTTTAGTGTTAGTTGAAATTTATAAAAAAAATTCTCTTAAATCATTTTACCGACTAAGAGAATTGTATAAAATAAAAGCATTGATTTTGTTTCACCAATGCTTTTCTCACAATATTTAATAATAGTAATTACAATAAATTTCAACATAGCTGGCAAAAAAATATTAAATTGTATTTAATTTTTTCCACCAAATCCAAGTTTGTTTAATCATTGTAATCACTCCTTAAAATTTTTATTTATTATTTTACTCTACAAATAATATACCACAAAAAATGTATTTTGTAAAATATATTTTATTAATTTAACCATAAATTTTATTAATGATTAAAATGATTTTTTCAGTATTTGAACTTCTAATAAAACACAATTAAATGGAACTATTTAAGCAAATTTAAGGCTTGATCCAGTACTTTTACCCCGTTCATCATTCCATAGTCAACCATATTAATCACATCTATATTAATATTATTTTCTTCAGCAATTTTTTTTGCTTCAGGTAAAGCATATTTAACCTGTGGTCCCAATAAGACAACATCTGCTTTTTTAAATTCTTCTTTTGCTTTATCAAGAGGCTCTGCCCAGATTTTAGTTTCAATTCCTCTTTTTTCAGCTTCAGCTTTCATTTTGTTTACTAATAGACTAGTAGACATTCCTGCTGCACAGCATAATAAGATTTTTTTCATTTTTAATCACCCTTTCTTCTCTTGCCAAAAAATTTACTTTTAAATATATTTTCATTATTTTGTTCTGAATAAGGTTAACTTTTACATTCATAGTATACCACCAATTTTTTAGAAGTCAAATTTTATAAAAAATTATGTTTTTTCATCTATAAATTGTTTTATACAAAATTCTATTTTAATATTGAATTTATTGTAAATTATTTTTAATAAAGGATATAAATCTAATATTTTTAAAAATTAAAATATAATTTTATATTTTTTAACTTCTTAATAAATATTATATATGAAAAAATGTAGATTTTTAAATCGTCTATTTTAAGAAAATATTGAAATTATGGGTTAATTAATAGAAAAATTAATAAAATATATAAAATTGACATAGTTAAAAACGTGTGTTATAACAATATTAAGAATAAATTTTAATATAATAAAATATAATTATTTTTAGGAGGATTTACTATGGCTGAAGAAGTATTGGATATTGAAATGATTGCGATGACATTGATTGGACATGCAGGGGAAACTAAAAGTTTGGCTTATCAGGCTATGAATGCGGCAAAAGCAGGGAAGTTTGATGAAGCGGAAGAATTTATGAAGCAGTCTAATGAGGAAATGCTAAAGGCACATGAATTACAGACAGATTTGATTGTAAGGGAAGCTGGAGGAGAAAAAATTGATGTTGGATTAATCATGGTACATTCACAAGATCACTTGATGACAGCAATTTTGTTTAAAGAATTAGCGAATGAATTTATCGAAGTGTATAAGAGGCTGGAACAAAAATAGTTTTGTATTGAATTTTAAAATATATTAAACAGGATAATTGCGTACAAAAATATCCTTTTATGTGTGAACGTGCTGTATTCTTAATATAGAAATTTAGACTAAATCTTGTTGAATAATGAAGTTATAAAAAACTTTTTTATCATAAGAAATTGTAAAAGATACTAAAGAATTATAAATTGTTTAAAAGGGGAATTTTTAGAATAAAAATCATTTTGTGATATTTTATTTGAATTTTTCTCTTTTAAATTATACAATATTTTAAAATAAATCTTAGTTTAAAGTGAGTGTAGAATTTAGGTTGTATACAGCTATTCCATTGATTTTTAGATATCCTTACTTTATCTTTAAGCAGATTGATTTATAAAATTGAATAGAAGGGATAATTATTATGATGAAAATAGGAATTATAGGAAATGGAAAAAGTGCAAACAGATACCATCTTCCATTTTTACTGCAAAGAAAAGATAAAATAAAAGTTAAGACTATTGTTGCAAATAATTTGGAAAATAATACTTGGGAGAGAATAGACGGGATTCATTATACTGATAAAATTGAAGAATTGTATAATGATCCTGAAATTGATTTGGTTGTTATCTGCCTAAGATCAGATTTACATTATAAATACGCTAAAGAGGTGCTGGAGCATGGTAAAAACTGCCTTGTGGAAAAGCCTTTTGTTGAAACATTGGAAGAAGCACAGGAGTTATTTAGGTTAGCTAAGGAAAAAGGGTTAATTGTTCAGCCGTATCACAATAGAAGATTTGACAGTGATTTCTTGACTACAATGAAAGTGATTGAAAGCGGGAAATTAGGAGAAATTTTAGAAATTGAGTCTAATTATGATTATTACAGGGCAGAAGTGCCTGAAAATGTGAAGGAATATGACGGGAAACAAGCGAATACATTTTTATATGGGCATGGGACGCATGTCTTGGATCAGATAATTTCACGATACGGCAATCCTGATAAAGTTCATTATGATGTAAGACAGCTTCTTGGGACAAATCGGATGAATGACTATTATGATATAGACTTGTTTTATGAAAGAGAAAATGGTAAAAGTTTAAAAGTAAGTTTAAAAGGTAGCTATTTTAGAATAAAACCTAGAGCATCATTTATTGTATATGGGACTAAAGGGTGCTTTATAAAAGAAACAGAGGATAGACAAGAAGAACATTTGAAGTTGTTTTATATGCCAGATAATTCAGATTTTGGAATAGATTTGCCAAAACATTATGGGACGTTAATTTATTATGATGAAAAAGGAAATTATCATGAGGAAAAAGTAATTTCTGAAAAAGGTGATTATGGTAGAGTCTATGATGATTTATATGAGGCAATAAAAAATGGGAAAGAAAAAACTATTAAAGATGAGGAAATAATTTGTCAAATAAAGATTTTGGAAGAGGGAAGTAAGGATTTGAAATAATGAAAAGATAAAAATTGTATAGTAAAACTGCTTTAAAACTAAACTCAAAAGGCTATGACTATTTTACTCAAACCCTAAATCAATATAATTTTTAGTAGTTTAATTTCAAATAGGTTTGAGTATATAATAAAAAACTGTAAAAAATTTCTATGTGTTTGAAAATGATTTATAAAAAAGTGACCTATTTTAGATGTATTTGATTTGAAATAGGTTTTTTTATTTATAAATAAAAATGACCCATAAATGAGTCATTTTGATATGTGTTTATTTCTTTTTGTCTTTGTAATAACTTTCTCTTATTTCTTTTAAGATTTTTTGTGCTTTGTCATTCTGTTCTTTGGTCTGTCTTATTGCTTCAACATTTCCTTTACTGTCAGATTTTATTATAATCTTATCAGTACTTTTTGAACTTTTCGACAATTTTGCGGCTTTATTACCGCTAAAGTAACTAGCTCTTGCTTCTTTTAAAGCTTTTTTAGCTCTTTTTATTTCTTCTGGTGTTAATTCACGTTTTTCTACAACGGTTGTTGTAGGAGTAAAAGTTGGAGTTGCGTTATTTATCTTAACTTTTTCCTTTCCATTTTTATTTTTTTGTGAAGATTGACCAGTAATTATTGGTTGTTTTTTTTCAGTTTTTTCGCTGACAATTTTTTGTTCTTTTTCAGCTTTTTCTAATTGAAGCTGCCTTTCTCTTTCGGCTTTTTCTTGAGCTAATCTTTGTTCTTTTTCAGCTTTTTCTCTGGCTTTTTCAGCCTCAATCTGTTCTTTTTGAGTTTTGTAATAATCATCCCTTACTTTTTTTAATATTGATTGTGTCCCAATAGCCAGCAGTGGAATACCTACTGCTAAAATGGAAGTTATAATTACCAATTTCTTTTTATTCTTCATAAATTACCTCCTAATTTTACTTTAGACAAAGTAAAATAAAAATATATTTGAATAATTTCAAGAAATTATTTATTGTATAATTACTTAAAAAAATCCAATCATACTTTACTTAATAAGTTTACCACAATTTTTTTGTTTTTTCAATTTATTTTTACTTATATTAATTTTAATATTTATATAACTATAGAGCAATTATTTCAAAAATGTCTTAGAAAAATTTGAATTATAAAAGGAAGTAATTGTATAGAAAGAAAGTCAGGATTTAAAAACAACAAGACTTAGAGAATAAGAAAAATAGACTTTGTAATAGAAAAAACCTGCTTCAAGATATTTTTAAATGAAAACAGGTTTTTGTCTGAAATTCAAATTAATTTATAGTTTTTAGCATACAGTTCCGCCAGTTTCTTTGATGTCTTCACTATTTTTTACAATAGCCTCAATTGCTGCAGTCAATCCTTTTACAATGGTATTTAGTTCCATTGAAGGTGTATTTTTTTTGTCGATAACTTGCTGTGGTAAAAATGGGATGTGGATGAATCCAGCTTTTTTACCTTTATACTTTTTGTTTACGAGATAAAGAGTACCATAAAGAACGTGGTTACATACAAAAGTTCCTGCGGTATATGAAACTGAAGCTGGAATTTCATTTTTTTGTACATTTTTTACCATGGCTTTTACAGGCAGATTTACAAAATAGGCATTATCTCCATCTGGAAAAATAGGTTCATCAATAGTTTGATTTCCTTCGTTGTCAGGAATCCGGAAGTCATCAAGATTTATTCCAACACGTTCGATGGAAATGTCAAATCTTCCGCCTGCCTGCCCAATTGACAGGATAACATCTGGATTATGTTCTTCAATAGCCTTTTCAATTTTTTCAATAGATTTTTTTTTCACTGTCGGGATTTCCAGTTTGATAATTTCGGCTCCTGCAATATTATCTGGTAATTTTTTTACTGATTCGATAGCAGGATTTATAGGCTCTCCTCCAAAGGGGTCAAAGCCTGTGACAAGTATTTTCATATATTTTTCGCATGATACCATAACGATTTATAATTTCATGCACTCCTTTCTATTAGTTTATTTTGATGTTTATTTTACTCCAAAAAGAAACAGCATAAGTACAATGTGTGATAAAAGCAGTAATAAAGCCATTGGAGCTTGAATTTTTATAATTCCATACTTGTCCTTTATTTCAAGGATTGAAGCAGGAACGATATTAAAGTTTGCCGCCATTGGAGTCATAAGGGTACCACAATAACCTGCAGTCATTCCCAAAGCACCTATAACAGCTGGATTTCCACCGTGCTTTATGATAAAAGGTATACCAATACCTGCAGTTATTACTGAAAATGCAGCAAAGGCATTTCCCATAATCATAGTAAATACAGCCATTCCAACGGCATAAATAATAATTCCTATAAAAATATTTCCTGTTGGTACAACTGAAGAAATACTGGTAGCAATTACTTTTCCAACACCAGCTTTTGTAAATACTGCACCTAATGCTGCAAGAAGCTGTGGAAGAATGGCAGTAGCACCAATTTGCATAAGAAGTCTTGAAGTATCTTCATTTGTTTCTTTAAATTTTGGTTTTATAATAATAGCAGCTGCTAACAGTGCAACAAGTGAACCTCCACCGATACCTAATGCAGGCGGTATTGCAGTTTTTCCGATTTTAAACTGAAGTATTAGAAAAGCAGCAATTCCAATTAATGCAGCAGGAATGAAAATTTTGTTTTTTAGTCTTTCACTTTGTGCAATTTTGAATTGAGATGAAATATTTTCAAATTTTCCTATATGGAGCTGTTTTGTTACAGTAATTATAGCAAGAACTACAAGTAGTCCACCAGTAACTTTGTATGGAATAACAGTCCCAAAAATAAATATTATTCCAAGAATAAACCAGAATAAAAATGTTCCTATTCTTGATTTTTCATTCTTCAGACCTCTAATCGCAGTAGCAATACTGACAAATCCACAAAGGATATAAACAATTTCTGTTAAAATTTTTAAAAGGGCTTTTACATCCATTATTTATTACCTCCTTTGTTTGCTGTTATTTTTTTATCATAAATATAAACTTGAATAAAGGTCAAGATTATTGTGATAATTCCCATTGGGATTGAGAATAATGCTAATTGTTTTAATGACACATTGTATCCATTTTCCTGTAATGTAGTCTGAATTAGAAGAAGTCCTGATGCACCGATAAATATGTTCTGAGCAAAGAAATTTCCGTAATTTTCAATTGCAGCACTCAAACTTTTCAGTTCTTCAGTTTCTTTTTCTGTAAGCTCCTGTTCTTTATGAGATTTTGCAGCAGCTTCAGCCATTGGGTAAATAAGTGGACGGATGAACTGCACATGCCCTCCAATTCTGATTGATAACGCACTTGCAATAGAACGTATAACCATATAGAGTCCTAAAATTCTACCAGCAGTCGCATTTTTCAATTTTTCAATTAAAGTTGCACTTCTCTCTCTTAGTCCATATCTTTCTAGAACAGCAATAACTGGCAAGCTGACTAGAAAAACAGACATAAGCCTATTATCCACAAAAGCCTTTCCAATAATTCCAAGTATTTCTAAAAAATCCATTTTCGCAGCAATTCCTGTAGCAATACCAGCAGTAAGCACCACAGCCAGCACATCAAGCTTCAATGTGAATCCTACTACAATAATAACAATACCAATAAGTAGCCATAAATTCATAAGCTTCCTCCCTAAAAAAGTTTTTATAGTATAATTTTACCTTTAAAGTGACAGAAATGCAATAGTTTAAAGGAAAAATTGTATATTTTTGATGGATTTTTTTATAATCAGGAATAAAATAAAAGAATTTAAAATATATTGGAAGAAGATAAATTTTTATTTATTAAAACTTGTGTTTTAAAAAATTTTATAATAAAATATATTGTAAATACAGAAATTTTAAAATTAGGAGAGAAATAAAAAATGGATAATAAAGGGTCAAATGAGATGATGCAAAGAGCAGAGCTGCATAGAAAAATATGGTCTATTGCTGATAATGTACGTGGAGCAGTAGATGGCTGGGACTTCAAGCAGTATATTTTAGGAATTTTATTCTACAGATTTATTTCTGAGAACATGGTGGAATTTTTTAATAAGGCAGAACATGAAGCTGGAGATTTAGAATTTAATTATGAAAATATTTCTGATGAAGAAGCAGAAGAAGATTTTAGACCTAATACAGTAGAAGATAAAGGTTTTTTTATTTTGCCAAGCCAATTATTTCAGAATGTTGTAAAAACAGCGAGAAATAATGAAAATTTAAATACTGATTTGGCTAATATTTTTAAATCTATTGAGGCAAGTGCTATTGGTTTTGAATCGGAAAATGATATTAAAGGATTGTTTGAAGATGTCGATACAACCAGTAACCGTCTAGGTGGAACTGTAGCAGAGAAAAATACAAGATTAACAGATATTTTAATAGGAGTTTCTGAGATTAATTTTGGAAGTTTTCAGCATAATGATATAGATGCTTTTGGAGATGCATACGAATATTTGATTTCAAATTATGCCAGTAATTCGGGAAAATCTGGAGGAGAATTTTTTACACCGCAGACAGTTTCTAAACTTTTGGCAAGACTTGTAATGGAAGGAAAAACAAGTATCAATAAGGTATATGACCCGACATGTGGGTCTCGTGTCATAATAATGACAGAGGCAAATAGTTCAGTAAAATCAAAGGTTTTGAAGCTTCTACCAAAGTTAAAAACTGAAGAAACTGATAGTTTATGTGTTGCTTAGAGCTATTATCCATTAAAATAATGGTTGTAAGCAGCACATAAGCCGAAGAGAAAAGAGGTAGTGTATGCGATGGATATTATTTCCGATTAGTCTTGTCTTATCAATTCTGACAGCTTTTCTGACATTCTTACTTGGTATTGGAACAGCATTACTTTATATCGTTATGGTGTTCTGCATATTTGGGGCGATAGCTTCTTTAATTCGAGGAGAAATTGGGATAGGTATATCGGGCTTGGTCATCGGTTTCCTATTTAGTCCCTATGGGCTTCCGATGATAGGAGCGACTGTGATAGCGTTTATTGAATTGATAAATGATAAGATTAAGGCGGTGTAGACAAATTTGAAGTTGTGGAGGTAATTATAATGAGTTTTTTGGTTGTATATTATTCATATTCAGGAATAACAAGAAGATTAGCGGAAGATATTGCGTTGATTACCGATGGAGATTTGAGAGAGCTGAAACCACAAAAGCCCTATTCATTCTCATATAATACTGCTGTAAAAGAAGCGAGAGAAGAAATTGAAAAAGGATACTGTCCACCTCTTATTCAAGGAGCGGAAACTATTGAAAATGCAGAGGTAATTTTTATTGGCTCTCCCAATTGGCTCAAAACTTTTGCCCCACCCGTGCTATCGTTTTTAAGAACGGTTGATTTAAGCGGAAAGACAATCATTCCGTTTTGCACGCATGGTGGAGGTGGTTTTGGGAGAATGATTGAAGATTATAAAAAGGAATGTAAAAATTCAATTATTAAAGATGGAATAGCGTTAAAAGGAGATTACAGTTTTGATGAACTAAAAACATGGTTAGATAGCAATTTATAAATTCTAATTTTTCGAGCTGAAAAAATTAAATACTGAAGATACAAGGCGATTAAGAAATAGAAATCTTAGTCGCTTTTTCTTATGCAAAAAAATTATACAGTTTTTATTTATTAATAGGAGAAGATGGGAGAATAAATTCGCTGGAAATTCTCAATATATTGAAAATGGCTAAATTTAAGCATAAAATATAAGTTCCTGAAAATATAATAGAAGGCGATATTTATTTTAAGAGGGAAGAATACAATGAAGCTGGTATAAAAGTTAAAGAATTAGATTTTTTGGAGATTGATATTTCCCAAAATATTATCGGATGTTATTTTACTGATAACAGGCTTAATATTTATTTTGGAGTAAAAATTTTCGAAAATATAGTAATCTTAATTAATAGGAATAATTATGCAGAAGGAATTTTGATTTATGGAAAATTTGAAATTGAAGATAGTAGATTTTACTGGAAAAAGTGAGAATGTGGTAAGCGAGCGGGATATGATTTTTTCTTTTAATAACGGAGAGATAAAAATATATTTGTCTTATGAAACAGGAGAACTGAAAAAAATAGAAACAGTTAGTGAAAATGAAAAAATTGAAAAAGAAATTGGAATGGAAGCAGTATTAAAATTTAAGGGGAATTCGGTTATTTTGGATTATGAATATGGATTGTATGAGTATGTGGAAATAGAAATTGAGGATAAGCTGGAAAAATATTGGGCTGATGGAAAAACAGTTTATTTAAAGGAAGGGAAGAAAATTTTTTTAGAAGTTGAAATTTGGGAAGGATATTTGCTATTTTTTGATGATGAATATAGGATGGCAGGATTTGGTATAAAAATCGGAAAGAATAAAAATTTTGAAAAGGCGGAATTATAAATGAATAAATATATTTTACTGATGTTGCTTTGTCTGTTAATAGGATGTAGAAATCAAGGAAATGATGTGTTAATAAAAGATATTGATGATGTTTCTTTTCATCAGGAAAATAAAAAAAATCCTGAAAAAGCTCAATTAATGGCAAGAATTGCCTATGAATTGAACAGAGAAAACTATAAAGAAGCGGAAAAGTATTTTTTAAAAGTGGCAAAATATGACAAAACTGCTTATGTTTCAATTGCAGATATGTATTATGAACATATTGATGAAAATGAAGGGAAAAAGAGGTATGAGATAGCTTTTGAAAAAGGAAATAAAAAGGCAGGTACAATTTTAGGTATGATTGCTGAGGATAATAATGATTATAAAAAGGCGGAAGAATGGTAAAAAGAAATCATCTGATAAAGTTTTAAAAAATTCGATTGAAATAGTTGTGATGATATTTTCTGAATTTCCAAACGATAATATGATAGAGTTTATAGAATATGAGAAGACTTTGGATATTTTAGTTATTAAGGGGATTGAAAAAATAATAAAATTTGTAAACACAAATACTCTTGTTTTTTTATAAAAAATGTGGTATTCTTAAGACAAGGAAATCTAATTTTATAATGAATACAATTATGTAACTAATTGTATAAAATGGAAAGGACAAAGAAAATGAAAAAATATGATGCAATAATAATTGGATTTGGAAAAGGTGGAAAAACTTTGGCAGGATTTTTGGCTGGGAAAGGTCAGAATGTGGCTTTGATTGAGAAATCGGACAAGATGTACGGAGGGACTTGTATAAATATTGGGTGTATTCCTACAAAAAAACTTGTTGACAGTACAAAAGTTCTTAAAAATAAAGGATTAAACGGTATTGAGGAAAAGGAGAGATTTTATACAGAAAGTATAAATAATAAAAATACATTAATTGGTGCATTACGTGGAAAAAATTATGAAATGCTGGCTACAAAGGAAAATATTGATATTTATGATGGATTTGGAAGTTTTGTTTCGAAAAATGTAGTTAATATTGAAAGTAATGGAGAAAATGTTCAGATTGAAGGAGAAAAAATATTTATAAATACAGGTTCGACTACAATAATTCCTGGTATAAAAGGACTTAAAGAAAGTAACCATGTGTATACAAGCACTTCAATTATGGAACTAAAGGAACTTCCTAAAAAATTGACTATTTTGGGAGCAGGATACATTGGGTTGGAATTTGCTTCTATGTATGCTGATTTTGGGTCAGAAGTCACAGTGATTGATTTGGCACAAAGACTTATGCCTAGAGAAGATGAAGAAATTGCTGATAGGGCAAAGGCTATATTTGAGGCAAAAGGAATCAAATTTTTACTGGAATCAAAAATTGAGGAAATTGTTGATAAAAATGGAAAAGGATATGTGCAAATTTCACAAGGAACAAGCAAGAGCGAAATTGAATCAGACGCAATTCTTGTGGCAATCGGAAGAAAACCTAATACAGAAGGGCTTAATTTAGAAGCGGCAGGAGTAAAAACTGACGAAAAAGGTGCGGTTGTAGTTGATGAAACATTGAAAACAACAGCTGATAACATTTGGGCAATGGGAGATGTGAAAGGCGGACTTCAATTTACATATATTTCTCTTGATGACTTTAGAATAATAAGAGATAACCTTTACAATGGAGGAAATAGAACAGTAAACGACAGAAATGTAATTCCATACAGCGTATTCATAAATCCACCTTTATCAAGAGTTGGAATGACTGAAAGCGAAGCAATTGCCAAAGGATATGAAGTAAAAACAGGAAGACTTGAAGCAATGGCAATTCCAAAAGCAAAAATAGAAGGTGTGACAGATGGACTGCTTAAAGCGGTTATAGATGCAAAAACAGATAAAATACTGGGATGTACTTTATTATGCAACACTTCCCACGAAATGATAAACATTGTTGCAGCGGCTATGAAAGCTGAACAAAAATATACATTCTTAAAAGATATGATATTTACTCATCCGACAATGAGCGAAGCTTTGAATGATTTATTTGGAAGTGTGAAATAAATTGAAAGAACTGATTGTACTTATATTTTTAAATTTATTGATGCTTTATAGCTTTAGATTATGTTTTTGTTTTATAAAAGTTTTTCAGAAAAAAGAAATTAAGAAGTTTTTATGGGGTGATTTAGTTTTTGGAATAGTGTATTTGTTTTTGTGCATAGAAGTTTTGGGTAAGGATTTTTTTTCACAAAACCAAGGATTACACGTTATAGTATGTATTTTAGTTGTTTTATTGTTTATGATAATGAAAAGAAAAAATAATAAGTTCTTGTCTTATGTTGCTTTTTCTTTAGTTTTTATTGATTTATTAGGATTGATTTATCATGGAAATATGCAATTTTATGGAATTATAATTTTACAAATGCCGATTTTTATAATTGCAAATTTTATAAAAGATGATAACAGGTTAAATAAATATACATATTCAACATTGATAATGGCTAATTTACTCAATATACCTGTAATTTCACTTAAAACTTTGATGTTGTTGGAAAATATGGGAAGGGTTTAAATAAAGGAAGTAAGAAAACAATAAATAATGCTATTTTTCATTTGAATAATAGGTTTGTTATGAATTTCTTCTGGTATAGGGTTACTAAATAATTAAAATATAATTTCAGTTTCTTAAATGAAATTTGATATAAAATAAAAAATTTCTTCAAATTAAAATCACGGTTATTAAGATTAACTGTGATTTTTTGTTATTAACTTTAGTCAGTTGATTATGTAAGATGTATGAAATATAAAATTGCTCGCTATATGAGTGTGAAAATGTTCCATTATAATAGAGTTATTCAATCTGCCATTAATGAAAGAAAGGTGTTTATATGACTATAAGAAAATGTGAAGATCTTTTATAAAAAAATAATCATTATTTTTTAACAACAATGATTATTTCAATTATTTGTTTTTAATTAAAATACCCCATAAAATCATTTTTTAATTCTAAAATTTTTTTAGTTAGTTCAGGATAGAAATTTGTTCCATAAATTTCATCTTCCATAAATTTATTATATTTTTCAATTGGAATTTTACCATTCTTATCCTTGTTTTCTACTATAAACTGTTTTAAGTTTTGATATAATTCATCAAAACTTTTACCTGTATATTCCGCACGCCAAACACTGTCATCAGCATTGTCATAATCTAATACATACATATGTGGAAAAGACAGTTCAGGAATTTTTATAATAATATATGTTGAAAAAATTTTTTTTGTGCTTTTATCTTTTTTGAATGTTATATCTTCTTCTAAAAATTTATCATCCAGTTTTATTTTTTTTATTGTATCATAAATTAATAACATTTTTTTTATTTTTGTTACAAGCTCTTTTCTAGAATCATTCAACACAATGTTTTTTTTACTTTCAAAAACAGGAATATTATTTTTAAAAGCAATATCTCTATATTCTGTCATATTAAAATTTGAAGTATTAATTTCAAATTTAACTAAAGTTGTCATATTTCTTTCAGAATAATTAAGATACTTTGGATCTAGAATGTATAAGTTTCCATTACAACGTTCATTATAATCAAGTACACAGTATCCATATCCATTATTTATTTTATAAATTTCCATTCCAGATTTTATTTTTTCACTAAGAAGGGGAAAATACTCATAATAAACTATCTTATCTACTTCAAATGAATTAGTAAAACTTGAACTTTGAAATATTATCATAAAACTAAGAAATAAACACCAACTTGATATTTTAAATTTTTTTCTCAAAATAATTTGACAATTCATAATAAGTCTCCTTTATCGTTTTCTTTATTCTAAAAAGAAATTATATCCCAGTTCATTATTTAGTTTTAAAATTTCCCTAGTTAGTTCTAGATAAAAATTTGTTTTATAAATTTCTTTTTTCATAAATTCATCATACTTTTTTTCTGGAATTTTACCATCTTTATTCTTATTTTTTGCTATAAACTGTTTTAAATATTGATATAATTCATCAAAATCTCTACCTTTATACTCTAAATTCCAAATTGATTTATTGATATTTTCGTAGTCAATAACATACATAGGTGGAAAATACGACAATTCAGGAGTTTTTATAATAATATAAGTCGAAAAATCTTTTTTTATGTGTATTGTTCCTGTCATTGAACTGGGTCCATCATCTGCTTCGATTATTTCTTCATCCGTAGTTATATTTTTAACCAAATCATGTATCATCAGCATTTTTCTTATTTTTTTTATACTTTCTTTTTGAGAATTTCCCAAAACAATATCTGATTCACTGTTAAAATCCAAATAATCATTATCAAAAGTAATATTTCCATATTTTTTTGCCGTAAAATTTGATAAATCAATATCCAGTTTAATTACACTTTGCATATTTTTTTCTGTGCCGTTAGCATACTTGGGATCTAAAACTTGTAGTAGACCGCTGCATTCTTTCACAAAATCTGTAGTTCCACAGTATCCTTTCACTTTATGTATCTCCATTCCAGATTTTAATTTTTCCGTAAAACCTCGATAGTTATAATTGTAATACACTACTTTATTTAATTGCTTCGGTTCAGAAAATATCATTACTTGTAATATTAAAAAATATAAAATAATTTTTACTAATCTCATTTTATCTCTTTTCTTTATTATATATAACAAATTTTTAGTTAATAACATTAATATTTTTTATTATTTTAACATAATTTATATATAAATGTAAATGTTGAAATTTTTATTAGGGAAATAAATTTTTGAAATATAAGTTTAGTAAACTGATAAGATTAAGTAATCTTGTTTTTTAGTAAAAAATATGATATTCTTGTGTATACCAAGGGATTAAGGCTCTTTGTCAGCGAGTGGGGGGAAATAAAAAATTAAACATTAAAAAATATTAAAATAAGGAGAGAAAATGGAAAATTTATCAATAATACCAATATTAATTGTATTTTATGATTTGTTTAAATTGATATACAGTATATTTTTACAGAAAAAAGTAAAAAAAATTTTACTTGTTGACTTGATTATGATAATGATATTTTTTATGACATTTACGATTTTTATATTGCCTAATTTGTTAGTTCATTTGGTACTTTGTTTTATAAGTAGTTTAGTATTTGTGTTTATGAATGATATTAATAGAAGAACTTATAGTTTTTTTATAATTATAATGACAATAATTGATACGATGTTTGCTTGGGGCAGTTTATATCTTTTAGGGATAGTGTCGTTCATTATATTTATTTTATTTCAAGTTGGAATTTATCTGAAAATAAAAGAACGTAATGAGGAATTAAATAATTATATGTACTTAGCATTAGCTATAAATGACGTTGCAATTATTTTGGGATCTATTGCAATGCTTAGCTTAGCGTCTTAACTTTTAAAGAAATATTTTGTGAAAAGTTTTAATCAATTCATTTTAAAAAATTATTTTTACTTTTTGTTAATTAGTGCTATAATTATTTATAGATTTTTTGCTGTACTTTTGGTTACAGTAATGTTTTTTAGAAAGGAAATTAGAAAAATGGAAGATATTATTAAAAAAGTAAATGAATTTTCAAAGTTGGCACGTGAGAGAGAATTGACCGAAGAAGAGAAGAAAGAGCGTGAAAAATATAGAAAAATGTATATTGAAAAATTTAAGGAAAGTGTGAGAGGGCATTTGGATAGCATTAAGGTTGTTAGAGTGGATGATGATGGGAATCCAATTGATGATGACGGGAATGTTATTGAGCCTGAAGCGTAAATAAAATAGTAATAATAGTATTTAGAGATAAAATCTTGAAAGTTGGATTGATAAGATTTTAGTAATTGTTTAAAGTGGATTAGAAAGGGAATGAGTGAAAATTTATGAAATACGATTTAGTTATATTTGATTTGGATGGGACGCTTATGGATACGTCAAAATCTATTACAAAGACTGTAAATTCAGCGATGGAAGAACTTGGGAAAAAGCAATATTCTGCTAATGAATGTGTAAAATTTGTCGGTGGTGGAGTTTCAGGGCTTGCACGGAATATTTTGGGAAAAGAGAAGTATGATGATGTAACAAATGAGGAAATGGAAAAAGTTATAAGAAAATATTATGATATTTACTTTGACTATGGTGTCGAGCCTTATGAAGGAATACCTGAATTGCTTGATTTTTTGGAACAGAATGGCGTGAAAAAAGGTATTGTAACAAACAAGGATCATGAAACAGCCTTATCTGCAGTTGATAAAAAGTTATCCAAATGGAAATTTGATGGAATATTTGGCTCAAATGAAAAGGAATATCCAAATAAGCCAAATCCGTACAATGTTGATAAAATGGCACAAAATTTAAATATTTCAAAAGAAAAAATATTATTTGTTGGAGATATGCTTGTGGATGTAAATACAGCTAAAAATGCTGGAATTGATATTGTTTACTGTAAATGGGGATTTGGCGAAGTAAAAGGCGAGGTTGGAATTGACGAAGATGTAAAGGTGTCCAGTGTTCAGGAAATTATTGAAAGAATAAAAGGTAAATAGAAAGTTTTTAGGGAAATCGTTTTAGTATTTTATATTAAAGCGATTTTTTTTATTTGTAAAGTGCTATACATTTACTAGAGAAAATGATAAAATAAAGTCAAGATAAAAAAGTTTGGATAACAAATGAAAAGCAGAAGAAGGAACGGTGGGATGTATGCAAGAGCAGAACAGTCAGAAGATTTTGGTAATAAATACAGGTGGGACAATCAGTATGGTTCATTCAGATAAAGATGACAATAAAAGTGCATTGAAACCCTCTTCATCTTGGGAGGAAGTTATATATAATTATCAATTTTTAAAGGATATGAATGTTGATTATGTTCAGACAAGCAAAATCATTGATTCTTCTGACATGAATTATGAAATTTGGCTGGAAATTGGTAAAATAATTGAAGAAAATTACGATAAATACAAAGGTTTTGTAATACTACATGGAACGGATACAATGTCTTATACTGCAAGTGTTCTTTCTTTTATGTTAAAAAATCTTGGGAAAACGGTGATTTTGACAGGAGCACAACGTCCAATTCAGGAAATTAGAAGTGATGGACTGCAAAATTTGCTAACTTCTATTGAAATAATTGAAAAACAGACACAAGGAAATATTGAAATTTGTAATTCAGAAAATGAAATACTACCTGTAATTCCAGAAGTGTGCCTGTTTTTCAGGGATCATCTTTTTAGGGGAAATCGTTCAAGAAAGCTTGATTCTACAAATTATTTTGGATTTTCTTCCCCAAATTATCTCCCATTGGGGCAGGCAGGCTCAAAAATAAAAATATATGAAAACAGGCTATTATCAAAGCCAGAGGGAAAATTTTATGTAGATTACAAAATTAATCCAAATGTACTGATGATGGATGTATTTCCTGGATTTAATCCTAAAATTTTAAAACGGATATTCCAAGATGATGATAGTATAAAAGGACTTGTGTTACGGACTTACGGAAGTGGGAACACCCCACAAAATAAGGAATTTTTGGAAACAATAAATTATATAATTGATATGGGAGTTATAATTTTGAATGTAACTCAATGCACAGTTGGAAGTGTGGAAATGGGACTTTATGAGTCAAATGCCATACTTACGGAACTAGGTGTTGTAAATGGATACGACATGACACCAGAAGCTGCAATTACAAAATTTATGTGCCTTTTAGGAAAATATGATGTGGAAAAAGTGAAGGAAAGATTGGTAATGAATATTGCGGGAGAGCTTACTAAATAGATTTGCTTTTTAATTATGCAGTTTTAAATTTATGTTAATACTAAACTCCGTTTAAAAATGAGAATAAATTTTTATAATAGGGTTGTTCAATAGCTAATTTATAATCATTCAACTTTTTCATTTTTATTTCTGTAGGATTGCTCATTGCCGCAAATCCTACAACCATGGCTAGTCTACGACATTTTTCTGCACTGACAAAAAACTCGCTATGCTCAAACAGTTTTGCCAGCACAGAAAAATGCTCCGACGGATTAGTTCATGCCGGATTCTGTTTAAAAAACGAAAATTATATTTTAAATTATTTGAAAATATTAGATTTATATCCTTTATTAGAAAAATCTATAACAAATTCGTTATTTAAATGGTGTTTAGTATAAAATAAATTTAGCAAGGAATTAAGAATTATTGTCATAAATGAAGATCAGACAATTTAATAAATTGATAAAGGATATAAAATGGAAAATATTAATACAGAAAAATTAAAGCTAGATAAATTAATAAGAGATTTTGAGAATACAAAATATTTTGGATATATGTTTTTTGTAGAATATGATGGAAAGAAATTTGAATCTTTTGATGAAAATCCTAATAAAAAGAGTGTTAAGTCAGAATTTAGGAAAGTTCTAGAAAAGAACAAAATCAAGATTTTTAAAGGTATTCAGCAGGCTGGAAGGACTGATGCGAATGTGAGTGCAAAAGAAAATATTCTTTATATAAATTCCAAAGAGATAATTGCTTTTTCAAAATTAAAATTTTTGGAAACAGAAGGGCTGAAAATCAATAAAATAGGGAGAACATTGCCATTTCTTGAATTTCCACAAATGATTGAAAAAAGATATTATATTTATGAATATCCAAAAAAACTTAGGAAAAACGATGAAGAGAGAATAAATCAGATTTGTAAGAAAGTATCTGGGGAAAAGGATTTTTACGAATTTACTTCAGAAAAGGGAAAAAAATTAAAAAATCATACAAGAGAAATTTTTGTGAAATATGAAAATGGTAAGCTGTATTTTGTGGGAGATGGATTTTTGCCGCAGCAGGTGCGGATTATGAGTAATTTTATTTTAAATAATACAAAGTTTGATATTGAAAAGTTAAATGATGGGAATTTTGAAAATAGGAAATTGGGGATAAAAGATAAACCGCTTGATGGGAAATATTTGACACTTATGAAAGTTGAATTTTCAGAAAAATTAGAGAAAATCAGTTTTTTTGATGTGAAAAATATTGAAGAATTGATAAATTTGAAAAAGAATAATAATGAAAATTTGGAAACAAGAAATTCTGAAATCAAAATAGATGATTTGAATGAACAATTAAAAAGCATTGATAAAGTTAGAAAAATTGAGAGAAATAGTTATTTTACGGTATTTTTCGTTGAAAAGAAAGATAAAGGGGAATTTATTGGGAAAAGAGGGAAAAATATTAGGAAGTTAAAGAAGATTTTTGGGGATATAGTTGTAAAAGAGATTTGAAAAAATTGAAAAATATTTTATAGATTATGTATAAATTTATTGTTTTTAAAAATTTTTAGATACTGTTTATAGAAAAATATTGAATGATGAAATTTGATAGCAGGATATTAACATATTTTGTTAGAAAGTGTAGAAAAATAAGAAAAATCAAGATTAGGAAAAGAGTGGAAAAATGTATATAATTAGAAAAGCAATGGAATATTTTAAACCGAAAATTAACAGGGCTTATATGAATGAGGCTTTGAAAAAATTGACAGAAAAAGAAAAGAAAATATTTTTGGAAATGTCTGATTACGATAAGTTTCATTCGCTTGAAGTTTATAAAAAAATAAAAAAAACGGAACTGAAAAACAATGAGAAATATTCAAAATTGGCACTTCTGCACGACTGTGGAAAAGAAAATGTGTCGATTATAACGAGAGTTTTGCATAAATTAGGATTTAAAACGCAGTTGCGAAATCACGCACAAAGAAGTTTTGAAAAGCTGGAAAAAGTAGATGAAGAAGTAGCGGTTTTGGCGAAAAATCATCATAATAGAGGTTATTCACAGGAAATGGATGTTTTTCAGAAATGTGATGATGAGAGTTAAGAAATTGATGAAAAATTTTTAGAAAAGAGTGATTTTATGAAAGACAAGTATAAAATGACATTGGAGGAGAATATTTTTGTTGCGAAAAGAAATATAGTGGATTCAATTTGGAAATCGGCAAATCTGGAAGGAATAGCTGTAACTTATCCTCAGACAGAAACGATTTTTCAGGGACTGGGAGTTCAGAATATGAAAGTTAAGGATATAAATGCTATTGTTAATTTAAAACATTCGTGGGAATTTATTTTGGAAAATATTGAATATCCTCTTGATTTAAACTATATTTGCAAAATTAATCAGCTAATTGGGGAGGCAAATGTAAATCCTTTTCCAGGACAATTGAGATTTTCTGATGTAAGTATGGGTGGAACAGATTGGAAACCTGAAATTCCAAATAAGGAAAAAGTGAATGATAATTTGAATAAAATTTTGAAATGTGAAAACTCTGCAACGGAAAAAGCAATAAATTTAATGCTATATCTAATGAGAAGTCAGCTTTTTTATGATGGAAATAAAAGGACAAGCATGATGACAGCAAATCACGTAATGATTCAAAATGGTTCGGGGATTATTTCTGTACCGATAAAACAGCAAGAGAAATTTCTGGAATTGCTTGTGAAATTTTATGAAACTAATGATATGAGTGAAATTAAGGAATTAATTTATAATCATTGTATTGATGGGATAAATTTTAAAAGAGAGTAGAATTTTTGGGAAATAAAAAATTATAAAAGAAAGAAAAATAAATAATTATGAATGAAAAATATAAAGTTGAAAATGAATTTGAAGATGAAATAGATGTTGAAAATAATGAAAATGAGGAAAATATTGTTGTTTTGAATGAGGAGGCTGGGAGCAGGATTGATAAATTTTTGTCGGAAAGGCTCGAGTTGACACGGACACGTATTCAACAGCTTATAAAAGATGAAAATATTTTGGTAAATGAAAAAAAAACAAAGCCTGCTTATAAAATTGAAGAAAATGATACAATAAAAGTTGTAATTCCAGAACTGGAAACTGTTGAAATTAAACCTGAAAACATTGATATTGAAATAATTTATGAAGATAATGATTTGGCAGTTATCAATAAAAAAGCTGGAATTGTCGTACATCCTGCAAATGGACATTATTCGGGAACGCTTGTAAATGCAATTTTGTATCACATCAAAGATTTATCAGGAATAAATGGAGAAATCCGTCCTGGCATTGTGCATAGGCTAGATAAGGACACAAGCGGACTTTTAATAATCGCCAAAAATGACAAATCACATCTAAAATTGTCACAAATGTTTCACGACAAAACTGTAAAAAAAACTTATCTTGCAATTTTAAAAGGAAAACTAAACCAGAAAAGCGGAAGAATTGTAACACAAATCGGGCGTGATAAAAATGACAGGAAAAAAATGACAGTAATAAATGACTTAAATTCGGGAAAAACTGCGATTACAAATTATGAAGTAATTTCTCAGACGGAAAAATTTACGCTTGTTAAAGTTCATATTGAAACTGGAAGAACTCATCAAATAAGAGTTCACATGAAATATTTAGGATACCCAATTCTAGGCGATAGTGTCTACGGCAGAACAGATACCGAAAAACGCCAAATGCTTCATGCCTACAAACTGGAATTTGAACATCCAATTACAGAAGAAGAAATCGAATTTATTGCAGAATTGCCAGAAGATTTTGAAAGGGCATTGAAAAAATGTGGGCTAGAATTTGAAATTTTTTGATAAATATTCATTCTAATTAAATGAATAATTATAGTTAAGTTAAAAATGTTGAATTATAAGTTATTAGTATTAGATAAATTAATTAGAAATATTATTAAGCAAAATTTTGTTAAGAGAAAAAACTAATATAAAATTAATTATCATACTAAACCTTTTTTAGAAATAGGAATAAATTTTTATAATCATTCATCTAATTACTATGTTTTTTTCTTTTTTATTTTCGTAGGATTGCTCATTGCCGCAAATCCTACAACCTATGGCTAGTCTACGACATTTTTCTGCACTGACAAAAAACTCGCTATGCTCAGACAGTTTTGCCAGCACAGAAAAATGCTCCGACGGATTAGGTTATGTTAGACTCTGTTTAAAAAATGAAAATTATATCTTAAATTTCTTGAAAATATTAGGTTTATATCTTTTATTGGAAAAGTTTATAATAAATTCATTATTTAAATTGGGAATGGTATCAAATTTTAAGTTTAGAAATATTATAAAAAGTAAAGGAATATGCTTATGGATAAAAAAAATGAATTAATGGAATTTGACGAAAAATATAATAAGATTGTTGTTGGGGTTGATGAAGCTGGGAGAGGGCCTTTGGCAGGGCCAGTCGTGGCTGGAGCTGTAATTGTGATTCAGGATTTTCCGGAATTGCAGGAGATTAACGATTCGAAGAAGTTGACTGAGAAAAAAAGAGAAAGATTGTTTGAAGCAATAGAAAAAAATTGCATTGTGGGAATCGGAATCGCTTTGGAAAAGGAAATTGATGAAATGAATATTTTGAATGCAACATTTCTTGCAATGCGTCGAGCGATAAATCAAGTGGCTGAAAAATCAGCATTTGATATAGTTCTGGTTGATGGTAACCATTTGATTCGAGAGTATGAAGGAGACCAGGAATGTATTGTGAAGGGAGACAGCAAGTCGTTAGTCATTGCGACAGCTTCAATTGTGGCAAAGGTTACAAGAGACAGAATGCTTTGTGAGATTGCAAAGGAATTTCCTGAGTATGAATTTGAGAAACATAAAGGATATGGGACTAAGAAACATAGGGAGATTTTGCTTGAAAAAGGGGCTTGTAAGTATCATAGAAAGACGTTTTTGAAGAAGATATTGGGAGTAAAAAATTAAGAATATATAAAATATTATAATCCCTTTATAAAAAACAGTATTTTAAAGAAATTGCAAAGATAATTATAACAAATACTTGATTTTATATAATAATATGATAAAATAATAAAGCATATAAATGAAAAAAATTATTTTTTATTGAATTATAATTAAAAAGGGAGAAAACAATGGACAGTAAAGAATTTGCGTTTGCACTAAATAGTGAAGAAAACTTTGAGAGTTCTTTTGATTTTGATGAATTAGAGGAAAAATTACAAAGTCAGTTAAAATTAGAACTATCAGAACTTGAAATTTTAAAAGAAAATCAGAAACAAATAGGAGATCCTGATAATTTGGGTAAAGTTGTAGAGGATGTGATTTGGGAACAGGTTAATAATCAAATTGCAATTGTAGCAGGAGAAGATTTCATAAAAGAAAATGGTGGGATGACTTTAGATTTAAGAAATGAAGCACATATTCAGACTACTGAAAATTTTGCAAAAGGAAAAATTGCAAAACATAATACAAAAATTAATTATCAAGAACGTTATGATAATTGGCAGTCAAATTTTAAAAAAGATGAAAATGGTAATATAATATACCATACAACTAGAAGTGGAAAAGAGGAAGCAACGTTAGTTGACGGTGCAAGAAAACCTTTTGATAAAGATAGACCAACTGGTTCTGCTGAAAATAAAACTGATATGGATCATATTTTACCTGCCGCAAAAATTATTCGTGATCCAGCTGCTAATGCACATTTGACCCAAGAAGAGCAAATTAGATTTGCGAATAGTGATGAAAATCTTTGTGAAATGAATTTAAGTCAAAATCGTTCAAAAGGTCAAAAAACAATTAGTGAGTGGCTTGATAATCCTAATGCCAAAGGTCAAAAGCCCAAAGATATATTCAACATTACAGATGAAGAAGAAAAAAGAATGCGCCAAAATGAAGAAAAAGCTGATAAAGAATATAAAAAAACAATAGATGAAGGAGAACAAAAATCTATTGAAACGGGAAAACAGTCTCAAAAAGAAGAGGCTTTTCGTATGGGAGGTAAAGCTCTGAGAGCAGTTGTTATGCAATTAATAGCTTCATTTGTAAAAGAAGTAATAGCAAAATTGATTAAATGGTTTAAAACAACAAAAGGAAAGTTTGAAATGCTTTTGGATAGCTTGAAAGAAGCGATACACTCTTTTGTAGGAAAATTGAAAACACATTTAATAAATGCTGGAAGCACATTATTTAATAATATAGCTACGGCTATTGTTGGACCTGTTTTTCGTACTTTAAAGCAAGTGTGGATGTTATTAAAACAAGGATGGAAATCTATAAAAGAAGCTATTGACTATATGAAAAATCCAGAAAATAAAAATCAACCATTAGGTCGATTAATTTTAGAAATTAGTAAAATAATGACAGTAGGATTAACTGCAGCAGGTGCTATATTATTGGGGGAAGCAATAGAAAAAGGATTATCTTCAATACCCATATTATTGGTTGAAATACCATTGCTTGGTAGTTTAGCAAATATAATAGGAATTTTTATGGGAGCAGTTGTATCTGGAATTATAGGAGCAATAGCAATTAATTTAATTCAGAAGATGATTAAAAATAAATATGAAACGCAAATAGTTGATGAAAAAATAGATAAAAGTAATGAAATATTAAGAATACAGCATAAAATAATAAATTTGAATGAAGATAGAGTTGTAGAAACGAAAGAAAGAATAGTTACGAATATAAAAGAAAGACATAAAAATGCTTCAGATTATATAAAAGATACATTTAATAAAGTATTTGGTGAAAAAAATTCTACTCAAGAGAAAATGGATGAGATTGATTCTCTCCTTGAAGAATTAATGAGATAATATAATGAAAATTTAAAGGAGATTACTTAAACAATATGGAAAATAAATATGAAACAATGAAAATTGATAAACATAATTTTGAAATTTCAAAAAACAGATTGAAAAAATTTTCAGAACAAACTAAAACAGATTTAGAGATAGACAAAGTTAGAACAGGAGGAGATCTTTTAGATGTTTGTTCGAAAGGAATTTTTGGTTTTTTTAATCATTCTGTTACTGGAAAAGAATTAAATGAATTGACAAGCCAAATACAAGAATATCTGATAGATATTAATAAAACTCAAATAAAAATTATAAAAGAATTTAAAGAAGTCTATAATACTTTTGAATCATTAGATAAAGATTATATTGATAAAATATGTGTTTCTATAAAAGGAATAGAAAAAACTAATGAAAAGATAGAAAGTATACTAAAGACACAAAAATTGACTATAGAAGAACTTATAAAATTCAAAAATAAAGTAGAGAATTATAAAATAGATGAAGACTCGGAAATAAAATTAGAAAAATTAAAGAAAACGGTTATTATATCGAATATTATTTATGGTATTATTATTCTGATATTATTCTTGTTATTCTTTATAGGAAGTAAATAGATGAGTAAATATAAAGAAAATTTTTTGAATTATGTTTCTAAACTAGATGCAGTTACTAATTCTAACGGTAAAATTACAAAATATGGAATGTCTATTGCTGGAGAAAATGATAAGCAAGCAACTATTTTATTGCTAAGAAAAATTTCTAAGATAATAGATTCAAAAGAATTTTCCAAAGAGATAAAAGAAATAGCAAATTTTTTGAAAAAAAGTTTAGTTGAATATTATGGTTATTTAGAAATAAAAAGAATTTGTAATTCAGACGAAGTAGTAGAAGATACTAGAAGCTTAACGGATTTATTAGAAGAATTGAATAATTTGATTGGACTGAAGAATGTTAAATCTAAAGTGAATGATTTGATAATTTATCAAAAAGTTCAAAAGATGAGACAAAAAGAAGGATTAAATGCTGTTAAAAGCACATTGCATTTATCTTTTACAGGAAATCCTGGCACTGGAAAAACAACTGTTGCTAGAATTATAGGTAGAATTTATAAGCAATTAGGTTTATTATCAAAAGGACACTTTATTGAAGTTTCAAGGACAGATTTAATAGCAGGATATCAAGGGCAAACGGCATTAAAGGTAAAAAATGTTATAGAAAAAGCTAAAGGTGGAGTGTTATTTATTGATGAAGCCTACAGTATAACTGAAAATGAACAAAGTGATTCCTATGGAAGAGAATGCATAACCGAATTAACTAAAGCATTAGAGGATTATAGAAATGATTTGGTAGTAATTGTTGCTGGGTATTCTGAGCCAATGAAAGACTTTTTTTCTTCAAATCCTGGACTAAAATCCCGTTTTAACACATTTATAGAATTTGAAGATTATAATACTAAAGAACTTTTGGAAATATTAATATCAATGTGTAAAAATAATGATTATGATTTGACTGAAAAAGCGAAAGTAAAATTAAATGATTTTTTTGAAACAGAATTAGAGAATAAAAAAGAAAATTTTTCAAATGGAAGAATGGTAAGAAATATTTATGATGATTTAGTAATGAATCATGCTAGAAGAGTAGTTAATATTCAGAATATTACGAAAGAAGAATTATTATTAATAACTGACTTAGATTTTAAACTTTAAAAATAAATATAAATTCAAAAATGTGTATTAAAAAATTAAGATACACATTTTATTTTGCAATAACATTAGGATTATTTAAGTTAAGAGAATTAAAAAACTAATTAAATTTTCTAGTCTTGAAAAATAAGTGAAAAATTGGTATCATATAATATAAAATTAAAAGAATAAATATAGATATTTATGATACAATGTAAAAAAGGGGATGGGACAAGAAATAGTATGAATAAAAGGGAAATAGGGTTTAAGTATGAGAATGTGGCGAAGGAATATTTGATTTTGCAAGGGCTTACGTTTGTTGAGAGTAATTTTTATACCAGGTTTGGGGAGATTGACTTGATTTTTTTTGAAAAGAAGAGTCAGACGCTGGTGTTTGTGGAAGTCAAATATCGGAAGAATGATTTTTTTGGATCGGCGATTGAGATGGTGACGGAGGAGAAGCAGAATAAGATTCTTGCGAGTTCACAAATTTATCTTTTAAAAAAGGAATGGGATAAAAATGTAAGGTATGATATTGTTGGAGTAAGTCGTGGCTCTAGCAGTATCGAGTGGTTAAAAAATGCGTTTTGAGGTGATTGTATGAGAAATGATGAGAAATGTTGCAAGTGTGGAGAAGAAATATTTGAAGTGAAAAAGGTGGCAATTCCTACAAAAAAAGTTGCTGGAACGCAGATTGCCATCGATACATTTTATTTAAAAATATGTAAAAATTGTGGATATACAGAAATGTACTCAACTAAAATAGTTCAAAAGGTTGAGGATCCAGTTGAGGGATATTAAATTTTTTAAGGAAATAATATTTAATTTTAAAGGAATTTTATTTAGAAATCAGGATATAATTTCAGGGGTGGAATTAGTTGAGTACGGTATTGTATCGAAGGATACGAAAAATATTCTGAAAAGTCTGAAAAAATTACGGAAATTAAATAATATTTATTATGTGTGGGACTACAATAAGGAGTTTAAGAGGTTAATTTATTCTTATAAATATAACCATAGAAAAATCATGGCAAAGTTGATTGCCGAATTAATAAATGAAGAATTTTATTATGTTTTGAAACGTGAAAAGATAGATATTGTCGTGAGTGTGCCTGTCAGCAGGAAAAGAAAGAACGAAAGAGGGTATAATCAGGTTGATGAGATTTTGAATTGTCTAAAAGTGAATTATGTTCGGCTTGAAAGGGTAAAAAATACTAAAAAGATGGCTGGAATTTTGGACGAAGAGGAAAGAAACAGGAATATTGAGGGAGCGTTTAGGATTTCTAAAAATATTGACTTGAGTAATAAAAAAATTTTGATACTTGATGACATTGTAACGACAGGAGCGACACTTAGGGAAATAAAAAATAGCATTTTAAGGCAATTTGATAATAAAGATAAAAAAAATGGAAATAATATAAAAATTACTGTTTTTTGTCTGGCTGCGGCTAGGGAGATTAAGGTAAATAGAGGAGAAATATGAGTTTTAAATTAAAAATGAAAGTTTTATTGTTTTTGGTAAGTTCAGTTGTTTCGTTTTCTGCACAAAATGAAAATTTTCAAATGAATATTAAAAATAATGATGTAAATAATCGTGAAGATTATTTGATTAGTGCAGTAAAAAGAAAAAATAAGAATAAACAGGAAAATATTGAAAACCTAGAGAATAGTGAAGCAGGACAGAATGAGGAAAATTCAACAGAATCATTGAAATATAGCCAAAGAAATGATGGAGTTATCGACTTGAATTCGTTAGTTCATAAGGAAGATTCTGAATTCAGGGTACTTAATGGAAATAATGTAAAGATTATGCTAAGAACGAAAAATAATGATGTTTATTCTGCGGAAGTTGTCTACAGTGGCGGGAAAAAAATGATGCGTGGAATTGGAAATTATGGTGGTAACGAGATTTTTATGGCTGAAATTCCAAGCAATGTGTCAAGTTATTATTTTGTATTGACTGATGACAAGACAAAGTATTATATGGGACGAAATATTACGAAAAATCCTGCAAATGTAGAAAAATTTGAATATTCACGTTCTACAAAGCTTACAACAATTCCAGAATGGGCTAGAGGTTCAGTTGGATATCAGATTTATATTGATTCGTTTAGAAATGGCGATGTGGATAACGATGCGATTTTTAACGAATTTGGAACAGATGACTTTTCAGAGCCTACTGGAGAAATTCGTTCAGGAACATCTAAGAAAGACTTAGTGCTGGCATATTGGGGCGGAAATGAAAAACCGCAGTTTTCGTTGAATGAATGGAACAGTAACTATGAGGAAAAAAATGAATGGGAAGAAAATACATTAAATGACGTGCAGAACTACACACGTTATTATGGTGGGGATTTACAGGGAATAATTGATAAGTTAGATTATATTAAAAATCTTGGTGTGGAATACATAATTTTATCATCACCATTTTATTCGCTTTCAAACCATAAATATGACACAATCTACTTTAATCACGTGGATCCGTATTTTGGCTACATTGAGCAGACTGGAACATCAAAAGGGCTTGATATAAAGGCAAAAGTCCATAATAACAATGGGGATAAGGAATTAAACTTGCTTATTTTCAATCCTGAAACGGATAAGAATTTACTTGATGAGGATTTACTGAATGTAAAAAGCTGGATTTGGACAGATTCTGATTTGCAATTGGCAAGCCTTGTAAAACAGGCTCACCAGAAAGGTTTGAAAGTAGTGCTGGAAGTGGCTCCTGATACAACGTCAAGCAGATTTTTTGCTAGAAATAATAAAGAATTTTCTAACTGGTATTTAAAAGATACTGTACTTGACTTAAAAAATCCGCAAGTTAGAAATTATATTGAAAATGCAATGAAAAAATGGATTTTAGGACCTGATGAGACTTTTAAAAAAGATGTATATGATGACGGAATTGACGGAATAAGATATGTTTATTACGACAACGAGAATAAAGAATATCTTGCACAAATTACAGAAAATTTGAAAAAATATAAACCTGACTTGCTAATTACAGGAGAGGTTTCAAACAGTATTACAAAAGATGTTGAAGATGGGATTTATGACAGTGGAGCAGATTATAATATTGTCAATAATATTATAAAATATACTGTAAATACTAATCCAAATTACCGAATCAACGGCGTAGAATTTGCAACAAAATTAAATGAGATTTATAACAGATATTCAAGCAATCGTTTTAATATGACACAAGTTTTTGTTGGATCACTTGATACAGATAGAATCTTTAGTGGAATGATAAATCCGAATAGAGTTTATGATAGAAATAATCAATCGGATCAAGGATATTTGAATATTCGTCCTGATTTATATGACGGAACAGCTGTAAGTAAACTTAAAAGAGTCGTTGCAATGCAAATGATGCTGCCTGCGACACCAGTTATATATTATGGTGATGAAAAGGGAATGTGGGGAGCAGATTCGCCACGAAATAGAAAGCCTATGTTATGGGAGGATTATGAACCTTATGACAATGAAACTGACAATATTATTAAATATAAAGACAGGCTTAGAAGTTTTCCTAGTGTTGTGGAAGTAAACGAAGTTCAAAAATGGATTTCGTATCCTGTAAATAGCAATGCAGATATAGAAAATCATTATAAAGCCTTATTAAAAGTTAGGAAAGAACATAAAAATTTATTTAAAAATGGTAAATTAAGAATTCTTGAAGTCTACAGCGATCCAAAAACGCAAGGTCGTATTGATTCAGAAATATCTGCTTATTTAGCAGATCAGAATAGACGGGCAAAATTGTACCAAGGACGTGATTTTACGCCAGCAAGACCAAATACAGACTTTATTTCCTATGAAATTTCAGACGGGAATGAATCAATAATAGTTGTAGTAAATAATGGACCGGATAAATATCCATTATCATTGCAAGTACCAAAATTATTTGGATTTTATCGAAATCAGCTGAACTTAAAAGAAAATTACGCAATTTCTGATAAAAAAATTCAAATTAACGTAAAACCTTATGAAGTCAAAGTTTTATACAGTAATGCAAAGAATATATTTGACTCATTTAGACAAAATAAAAATTAAAAATGAATGGGGGCAAGTCCCCCTTTTAAAACGTAAATTATAAAATGATAGAAAAAGGAAGATAAAATGATACAAAATTCTAAAATCGGAACACTAGAAGTTGTTACTGGAAGCATGTTTTCAGGAAAAAGCGAGGAACTTATAAGAAGGCTTAGAAGGGCTGAGTATGCGAAGCAGAAAATTGTAGCATTTAAACATGCTATCGATAACAGATATGGGGAAGAGGGAGTATTTTCGCATGGTAATGACAGTTTTAGAGCTTATCCCGTGAGTGATGTTTCTCAAATGGAAGAAATTATGGAAAAAAATGTTGATGCGGAAGTAATTGGCATTGATGAGGTTCAGTTTTTTGGGGAAAAAATAGTTGAGTTTTGTAAGAAATATGTGGAATATGGGAAAAGAGTGATTGTCGCAGGGCTTGATATGAGCTTTAGGGCGGAGCCTTACGAGCCAGTGCCAGAACTGATGAGTATCGCCGATCAGGTGGATAAACTTCACGCAATTTGCATGGTTTGTGGAAAGCCTGCTTATGCGAGTCAGCGTCTTATCAATGGGGAGCCTGCTTATTATGACGATCCGCTGGTTATGGTTGGTGCAAATGAAAATTATGAGGCAAGATGCCGAAGGCATCATATTGTAAGGCATAGAACTGATAAAAAAGGAAAAATATATTTTATAGTCGGAACGGAAATTAACGTTGGCAAGAAATTTGTTGAAAAAATGTATGAAGAGCAGCTGTTTGAAAATAAAAAAGTGGAAACAATAGTTATAAAAGGGCAAATGGAGGAAAATGAAAAAAGTAATTTAATAAATTTACGTGAAAAAATAAATTTGGCATTAGCTGAAAATGATTATATTTTTGTTAGAATTACTGGCGGGCTTTTGTTAAAGCTGGAAGGAAGCTACAGTATTCTCGATTTTATGTGTGAATTTAGAAAAAATTCAGAAGTTATTATTGTTTCAAAAAACAAAAAAGGCGTACTTAACCAGATTTTATTAACAGTGGATTTACTAAAAAAATCGGATTTGAACTTGAAGGAAATTGTTTATAAGAATGGGAGTAGTCACGCTGGGGAAGAAAAGGAAGAAAATGGAGTTATTGAGAAAATATCGAAAATAACGGAAGTTAAATATAGAGAATTGTAAAAAATAATGAGAAAAAGGGAGAAATATGAGCAGTATTTTAGATGAATTAAATGAAGAGCAGAGAAAAGCTGCAGAAAAGATAGAAGGGCCTGTATTGATACTGGCTGGAGCGGGAAGCGGTAAAACACGTACAGTTACTTATAGAATTGCACACATGGTAAAAGAAATAGGGATTTCACCGCTTAATATTCTGGCACTTACTTTTACGAATAAGGCAGCAAGAGAGATGAAGGAAAGGGCTGCGGCACTTATTGGACATGAGGCGAATAATCTTGTAGTTTCTACATTTCACTCGTTTTCGGTAAGATTACTTAAAACTTATTCTGAAAGAATTGGATATGGGCGAAATTTTAATATTTATGATGTGGACGATCAGAAATCAATTATTACAAAGATAAAAAAGGATATGGGAATTAAGGATAATGATGGTGTTCAGCCGGGAAAACTTGCAAATAGAATCAGTAAATTGAAGGAACAGGGGATAGGAATTAAGGAACTTGAACGTGAAATAGATATGAGAATTCCTGCGAACAGGCTTTTTGGCGAGATTTATCAGAAGTATGATGAAGTTTTGAAGGCAAATAATGCGATGGATTTTTCGGATTTGCTTTTGAATGCGAGAAAATTGCTGAATGATGCTTTTGTTCTGGAAAGAATACAGGAAAGATATCAGTATATTGTGGTGGATGAGTATCAGGATACCAATGATATTCAGTATGAAATGATTAATCTAATTGCAGCAAAATATCGAAACATTTGTGTTGTAGGAGATGAGGATCAAAGTATTTATGCATTTCGTGGGGCAAATATTAATAACATTCTGAATTTTGAGAGAGATTACAAGGAAGCATTTACAGTAAAATTGGAAAGAAATTACCGTTCTACAAAAAAAATACTGGATACAGCAAATGAGCTTATTAAAAATAATAAAAGTTCAAAAGGAAAAACACTTTGGACAGATGGTTCTGATGGAGAAAAAATCAAGATTTATAATGCAATGACTGTTTATGATGAAGCGGATTTCATTGTTACAGAGATGAAGAAAAAGAAAAGAGACGGTGCCGATTACAAGGATATGACGATTCTGTACAGGACAAATGCACAGTCAAGAGTTTTGGAGGAAAAACTACTATCTGCAAACATTCCTTACAAAATTTACGGCGGGATGCAGTTCTTTCAACGTAAGGAAATAAAGGATATTTTGGCATATTTAAGCCTTTTAAATAATAAAAATGATAATCATAATTTTTATCGTATAATTAACGTTCCAAAACGTTCTGTTGGAGAAAAGACGCTGGAAAAAATACGGGAAGTGGCAAATGAAAAAAATATCTCGATGCTTGAAGCACTTCACTATATTGATGAAATTCCTGTAAGAGCATCTACAAAACTGGCATTAAAGGAATTTTACAATTTAATGCAGGGCATTTACTCAAGCCTTGAAGAAATGTCAATTAAGGAAATATTTGATGAAATTCTTATAAGAACACGTTATATTGACTCAATTGAAGACAACAAGGAAGACAGAGTTAGAAATATTGAGGAATTGTTAAACAGTATTACTGAAATTGAAAAGCAAAATCCAAGCATGTCCTTGAATGAATATCTTGATATGATTTCGTTAAGTTCAGCGACTGATGAAATGGAAGATGATGAAAATTATGTAAAACTTATGACAATTCACAGCTCGAAAGGACTGGAATTTGATTATGTTTTTCTTGCGGGAATGGAAGACGGGCTGTTTCCATCAATTTCTTTTGACGCTCCTGAAGAAGAGCTGGAAGAAGAACGTAGACTTTGCTATGTGGCGATAACCCGTGCTAAAAAAGAACTGTTTATTTCTTATTCTTCATCAAGAAAAATTTGGGGAAAAGATGATAATTTACGTCGTCCATCAAGATTTATCTACGAAATGAAGCAAGACAATCTCGAATATGTGGGTGGAAAATACACAAGTCTAAAAGGGCAATCTTCAGCTCCAAGAAGTTTTACACCGAAAATAGAAAACTTTAATCCATTTTCTAAAGATAAACTAGGAACATTTGGTAAAAAATCAGGCTCTCAAACGACTTCAAATGTAAATTCTAAATATAAAGTTGGAGATGTTGTTAATCACAAGAAATTTGGACGTGGAAAAATAAAAAAAGTGGACACAAAAAGTATGGTTGTGGAATTTATGGTTGGAGAAAAGAAAATAGCGTTGGTGCTGGCAGATAAAATTTTGGAAAAATAAAAAAATCTTATTACAGTAAAAATCTTTTTGTTTAATTCAAAGAGGTTTTACTGTATTATTTGTATGTTTTCAAAGAAAAAAGAGTTATAATTGAATATACAAATAAAAAAATGTAGGGAAGGAGAGTATGATTTTTACGTAACTTGCAATTATCATACAAAATAAAAATGAAAAATTTAATACTATCGACAGATTCTTATAAAATTACTCATCCATTTCAATATCCAGCAAATATGACATATATGAACGATTATATCGAAAGTCGTGGTGGCTTATACGGATATGTAAAATTTTTTGGACTGCAATATTATTTAATGGAATATTTAACAAAAAAAATTACAAATGAAATGATAGATGAAGCTAAGGAAATTTGTGAACTGCATGGATTGCCATTTTTTGAAGAGGGATGGAGGTATATTGTAGAAAAACTGGACGGGAAATTGCCACTTAGAATTAGAACCGTTCCAGAAGGCAGTGTTGTAAAAAATCATAATGTGCTGGTTACAGTTGAATCAACTGACAAAAATGTGCCTTGGATTGTGGGCTGGGTGGAAACATTGCTGTTAAAAGTATGGTATCCAATTACAGTTGCGACATTTTCATACAAGGCAAAACAGATTATAAAATACTTTTTAGATGAAACAAGTGATAATGTGGAGTCAGAACTGAAGTTTAAATTGCATGATTTTGGTTATCGTGGTGTTTCCAGCGAGGAAAGTGCGGGAATTGGCGGAATGGCTCATCTTACAAATTTTTATGGAACAGATACCTTAAATGCACTTGTCTTTGCCCGTAAATATTATGATGAAAAAATAGCCGCTTACAGTGTGCCTGCTTCTGAACATAGCACAATGACTTCATGGACTCAAAAATATGAAAAAGAAGCATACGAAAATATGCTTGATAAATTTCCAAAAGGAATTGTTTCAATTGTTCTTGACAGCTATAATTTTTTTAATGCGGTAGAAAATATTATCGGAAAAGATTTACGTGAAAAAATATTGGCAAGAGATGGAATGGTTACAATACGTCTAGATAGTGGAGACGCAATTACAAATATTCTGTTTGCGCTTGAAAGTTTGGAAAAGAATTTTGGCTATACGATAAACTCCAAAGGATATAAAGTAATTAACAAAGTCCGTATTTTACAAGGTGATGGAATTAATGAAGATACAATCTGGGATATTTATAAATCTTTAAAGGATAACAAATATTCTGCCGAAAATGTTACTTTAGGCTGTGGAGGATCACTTTTGCAAGGAAATGAAAAATCTAGCATTAACAGGGATACTCATAAATTTGCCATGAAATGCAGCTGTATAAAAATCGGAAATGAAGTTAGAGATGTTTACAAAAATCCTGTTACAGATAAAGGAAAAGTCAGTAAAAAAGGAAGGCTTGACTTGATAAAAAATAAAAATGGAGAATTTGAAACAGTAAATATTTCAGATTTACCTGAAAATCAATATCATGAAGATTCCGTAATGGAATGTGTTTTTGAAAATGGAAAAATTTTAAAAACATATACTTTTGAAGAAGTAAGAAAAAATGAAAGTTTATTGTATAATCCGAGTTTAATTAGAGAAGTATCAAAATAGAAACGATAAAATTAGATAAAAATAGTTTAAATTAAAACTGTAAAAATCATACAATTTGAATTTTTACAAACAACAGATAAAATTACGAAAGAAGGAAACAAATGAAAAAAATATTATTATTAGGAGCAGCTGCAGTAGTTCTATCTGCCTGCGGAAATAAACCAAAAACAGAAAATGAAACAGGACAGGCAGGACAAAATGCCGAATATGCACAATATTTAGACACTTTGAAGGCTGATAATAATTTAAAAATCACAATGGGAAAAGTTCCAATAACAATAGTTGGAAAAGAATTAAAAATTGGCGATAAAATAAAGGAAGTGCCTCTAGTAGTGAATACAAAACTGGAAGAAAAAAATATTTTTGAAGATAAAAATATAAAAGTAGTTTATACAGCGCCATCGCTTGATACAAAAGTTTGTTCATTGCAGACAAAACAGTTAAATGAAGCAGCAAAAACTCATACAAATGTGAAATTTTACTCTGTAACAGTTGATACTCCATTTGCACAGGAAAGATTCTGTACTGCCAATGAAATTAATGGATTAAAAGCAGTTTCTGACTTTAAATATCATCAATTTGGTATTCAAAATGGATTTTTCATAAAGGAAAAAGGTCTTTTAACAAGGGCACTTATGATTCTTGATGAAAATAATACTGTAAAATATATTGAATATGTTTCTGAAGAAGGAAAAGAAGCTGATGTTGAAAAAGCATTGAAATTCTTGGAAAATAACCTGATGAAAAAGTAAGTTTCTGTATTTATCAATTTAATTATTAATTGTGACATTTTACAGATTGAAGGAGTTAAACTATTTCCTATTGTATAATATTTAAGAAATATATTCATAAAAAATGAGAAGTTATGGAACTTCATAAATCATCTACGAACTATAGTGAAACTTGTACAAAACCGACCTAAAAATACGGTATAATAATTTTATGGCATATGAAAAAGATTATAGGAAAAGAATTTTAAATTTTTATTACAAAAATGGAAAAACAAAAACATTATTTCAGTTCAACATAAGTTCCAGCACATTGTACGGATGGATAAAACTTAAGAATGAAACAGGAAATCTTTCATCAAGAATACGGAAAAGAAAATTTAAGGTGCTTGACCCCGAAAAACTTGATGAATATATGAAAAATCCAGAGAATGCAGATAAATACATCCATGAAATAGCAAAAGATTTTGGCTGTGAAAAGGAGACAGTGAGAGTGGCACTGAAAAAATTAGGATACACAAGAAAAAAACAGACAAAATACAAGGAGCAGGACGGGAAAAAAGTAAATAGATATTTAAAAAAATTATTAGAAGCAGTTTCAGGCAGAGAAATAATCTATATTGATGAAACAGGCTTTAACGAATATTACTACCGTGAATATGGCTGGAGTAAAAGGGAAATATGTATTGAAGGGAAGAAGAGGATTAAGATATTCAGGGATAAATCTGGTTGCCGGAAAAATAGGGAATGCACTGATAGGAAGTATGATATACAGGGAAACAATGGAAAGTGAATTTTTTGAAGAGTGGTTCAGGGAAATACTTCTAAGAGATATTGAAAAATTAGGGAAGAGAGTTCTAATAGTTATGGATAATGCCAGATTTCACAGAAAGAATATATTAGAAAAGATAATAAAGGGGACGGTGCATTGTCTATTGTTTCTTCCGCTGTATTCACCGAATTTAAATCCAATAGAAAAATTATGGGCTAATATGAAGAAGAAATTAAAAGACATAGCCCATAATTTTAATACACTGGAAGAAGCAGCTACTTTTGTTTTATTTAATAAATTAGTTTAGTTTTAAATAGGTTTTACTATAAAATATTTACTTTTTAAATTTAGTAAAAATTACATAGAATTTTAGGAGTGATTTAAATTTATGAAGAGAAACAAATTTAAATGGATAGGAATTTTTTCCAGTGTTTCAACTATTCTTTTAGCTGAAACAAATAGTATAAAAAAAAATACTTTGGTCAAAATAAATGAAAATATCAGCAAAGAAAATAGTTTGTACTTAAGTAACGAAAATTTAAAGGAATCTGATAATAAAAAAGATGATTTGCAAGAAGAATTGAATATAAATACAGTAGACGAAATTTATTCATTCATTAAAGATAATACTATTTTTAAAAATGGAAAAAATAACACAACTGTAACATCAGAACATAAAGAAAACAGCTATAATTTATCAGAAAATGATTTAAAACTTGATCAGATGATAAAAAACAGTAATAAAAATAATTCTTTAAAATATGAAACTGAGTACTTTTTTAATAATCAGCACAAATTATACAAAGAGAAAAATGATAAAGGTGATAAATATCAATATGAAGGTGTATATAAAAGAAGTAATGATATTTTTTTAAGAACAGTTTCTCCAAACAGCGATTCATATAATTCTTATACAAAGTCTTTGAAAAACGAAAATATGAAAAACTCGGCTCTGACAAATCCAAATAATAGAAATAATGACAATAATTATGGAATTGCAAATATAAAAATAGAGCAAGAGCCTATTGTATCGAATAAAGCATCTTCTACTTCTACGCTTATGCCAAATATTGATTTAAACGTTGTTGCAAAACCTGTAGAATTTGATAAGAGTAAAGCATCGATAACATTGCCTGTCATTATGGTGAATGATTTACAGGGGACAGGTACAGCGCTGGGAACAAAAGGGATAACCATGCCTGCTTTAACTTATACTCCAACAAATTTAACATCAAGACAAAAACTTATGAATGCGCTTAAATATTATGCTAATGCAGGAACACCTATTATGGGACAACAGCACGGAATTGATGTAAGTATTTCACCACAAAATTCTTCAGGTTATAGTTCAGATATTTATTCAGTTACGGGGAAATACCCTGCGGTAATTGGAATGCACTTTGGAGAACAGCCAACACACTGGACAAAAAGCATACAAAATAATAGTCAGCTGATGGCAGATTATATAAAAAAAGCAAATAGCTTAGGAGCAATTTTTACAGCTTCAAGTGAAATTCCGAATCCCACTAAATATGAAAATAACCACGATGGAAAAAGTGATGATAAAACAGGAAATCCAGATTTGGATCAGTTTTCTTCGACTGGGGCGTATGCAAATCAGTTTAACACATGGATACAGACAATCGTTGAAACTGCAAAACTCGCAGTAGCGCCTGACGGCACACCTATTCCCTGGGTATTAAGAGTATTCCATGAGCAAAATGGAGATTGGCCTTGGTGGGGAGAGCCAAATCAGTCCCATAATAAAATAAAAGCTGCATTCAGGCGTGTTCATGAAGCGCTTGTTGCGGCGGGTGTAAGAGATCAGATACTTCTTGCATATGCACCAAACGGTGATTTTGGAGGCGGAAGTGATTTAAATAGATATATGGCAGATTATCCCGGTGATGATGTAATAGATGTACTGGGATACGATGCGTATTGGCAGTCTGCAAGTCAAAGTGAAGCAAATTGGATTAATCTTGTTGCAGGAGATATGCGTATGATCGGAAATCAGGCAAAATCAACAGGGAAAGTGGCGGCTCTTACAGAATATGGTCGCTTGGGAAGCCACGCAATGTCAGCTACAAATAATACATGGTTTCAGACACCTGTTGCACAGGCTCTTCAAGGCACAGGTACATCTTATGCTATGACTTGGACTCAATGGCCTACAGAATATCAGCTTCCATGGGTAGGTCATGTTGCAGAAAATGATATGAAAACAGCGCCATGGCTTTTGGCACCAATTAATTTAAATGCAGGAAGTCCTATGAATACTTCAGTAACATCAGGAAATTTAAATATCAGACAGAATGTAAATTTGGACAATTCATCAGATTTGTTTTACAGTTCAAACTTTAATCTGTCAAATATTACGCTTGATGCGGGGAATACAATCTCAGGTTCAACTGTTGCAGGAAATAAAAATTATATTTTAGGGCAGACAAATTATGTGGGTTCATCAGGGAATAATGCTATCCAGGTAACAAATAAAGGTGTAATAAATTTCACTGGAAATAATACAACAGCCTTGCTATCTGACAATGGAACTGTAACGAATGATACAACAGGAACAATTAAATTGACAGGTACAGGAAATGTGGGGATGCTTGGTTCAGCAAATTCCGTAATAGAAAACAGGGGAAATATAGAAGTAGGATCTCAAAGTGTTGGAATTTATGGAGTGAATGTTCTTCCCGCAAACAATATATGGGGTAATAAAAATATAAGTATAAGTAATTCAGGAAATATAGTAGCCGCTGCAGGTGGTAGGGATATAGTTGGAATATTTGCTGCAAATAACGGGGCAGTTTCCACTATCAACAGCAGTGGTAACATTGATTTGTCAAGTGCGACAAACAGTGTTGGAATAGCAGTTTCAAATGGAACATTGCAAGTGACAGGAAATATTCTTACAGGAGATAACAGTGTTGGAATATATGCGGTTGGAGAAAACACATCTGTAGGGCAGAATTCTGCACTTAATACAGGAAATAACAGTGTAAATGTTCTTTTATCGGGTGATAATCAGGTGTTAAGCAGTCAGACCGACAAAGTCATTATTGGAAATAATTCATTTGGGTATGTTGCAACAGGTCAGAATAATAATATAGTAACAGGATATGCAGGAAATACAGGCTCTGTAACATTAAATACAAATTCTGTATTTCTATATTCATCAGATAAAACAGGAAATATTATAAATTATAATCATCTGAAATCAGCAGGGAATCAAAATTACGGATTGATAACAGCAGGAAAGTTGATTAATTATGGAAATATAGATTTTGGTTCAGGAACAGGAAATGTAGGTATTTACAGTTATTCTAAAAATGCCATAACAACTCCACAGGTAGCAGAGAATTTAGGAACAATAACAGTATCACGGTCAACGGTAGGAAATATTGGAATAGGAATGGCTGCAGGATATGAAGATGGACTTGGATATGTTAAAAATTCGGGAATAATAAAAGTAACAACTCCTGGAAGTGTAGGAATGTATGCTACAGGAAATGGCTCTATCGCGGAAAATGCAGGAACAATTGAATTAAGCGGAACATCAAGAAATATAGGAATGTATGTAGATAACGGAGCAACAGCTCTAAATACAGGAACGATTACAACAACAGGAACAGGAAATAATGGACAGATAGGAATAGCGGTATTCAACGGTACCTTAAATAACCAGGGAAGCATTAATATTGATGCTTCAAACGGCTATGGACTTTTGCTGTCGAACGCTGTCATAAAAAATTACGGCAGCATGAATATCACAACAGGAAGCGGAGCGTTGCCAATACTTGAGAAGAAAACAGCGACAGGACTTGAAAAAGCAATGGGAACAGATGGAATAGACAGAATAAAAATAAATACTGCCAATGGGACAATAACCTTAAATAATACACCGCAGGAAATACAACTTGTAAATACAGTTAATCCTAAGGCTTCATCAAACGTCTCAAATCCTGTTTCATCAGTGGGTATTTATGTGGACACTTCGGGAGTAGCGAAAACTAATCCTGTTAATAATTTAGGAGCTCTTGCCAATATGCAGTCGGCAGATTTGATAATAGGAACTGAAGCGGCACAGAGTACTGATAAAAAATATATTCAGTTAGGACAAAACATTACGTCTCCTTTCATCGGTATGATAAAAAATTCAGGAATAAAAGAATGGAATGTGTATTCAGGAAGTCTTACTTGGATGGCTGGGATGACAGCGAATACGAATGGAATAGGAAATATATATTTAGCAAAAGTTCCATATACAGTGTTTGCAGGGGATAAGGAAAATTCAAGACAGACGTATAATTTTTTAGATGGACTGGAACGGAGATATGGAGTGGAAAAAGAAGGCTCTGAAAAGGAATTATTTAATAAATTAAACAATATAGGAAATAATGAAGAGATATTATTTACTCAAGCAGTAGACGAAATGATGGGGCACCAGTATGCGAATGTTCAATCAAGGATAAAAACAACAGGAGATACAGTAACTAGGGAAGTAAACGGTTTGATAAAAGATGAAGCTGAACAGAATGACAGAATAAAAGTGTTTGGTTCAAAAGATGAATATAAGACAGATACAGCAGGAATAACTGATTATAAAAATAATACTTATGGGATAGCTTATGTCCATAAAAATGATTTAGATTCTGACGATACAGGAGGCTGGTATGCTGGAGCAGTGAACAATAACTTTCAGTTCAAGGATATAGGAAAGTCAAGAGAAAATCAGACGCTGTTCAAAGGTGGAGTGTTTAAGACGGTCACATTTGACAAGGATAAAAATTTGAAATGGACAGTATCAGGAGAAGGTTTTTTTGGAATAAACAGCATGAACAGAAGATTTCTTGTTGTAGACAATGTATTTAATGCAAAATCAAATTATTATTCATACGGATTGGGGATGAGGAACGAAATTGGAAAAGAAATAAGATTAAATGATAAAATGAGCATTCGACCGTATGGGGCATTGAATATGGAATATGGAAGATTTAACAGAATCAAGGAAAAAAATGGAGATATGCGATTAAAAGTAAAAGAAAATGATTATTTTTCAGCAAAGCCTGAAATAGGAACGGAATTTAAATATGTCCAGCCACTGACAGCAAATACAACATTAGTACTAGGAACAGGAATAGCATATGAAATAGAACTTGGAAGTATGGGTGCGAATAGAGCGAAAGTAGCCTATACCGATGCAGACTGGTACAATTTGAGAAGCGAAAAGGAAGGCAGAAAAGGAAATGTGAAGCTTGACTTAAACTTCGGAATACAAAATCAAGGATTGGGAGTGACTGCAAATTTGGGATATGATACGAAAGGTGACAACGTAAGAGGAGGACTTGGAATTAAAGCAAGTTTTTAAGGAATTGAAATTATTTACTACTTCATACAGAATATTCATAATATTTGGCTACTTTGAAAGATGTTGAAAAAGCATTGAAATTCTTGGAAAATAATCTGATAAAAAAGTAAAAATTTTGAAAATGTAAAAATATGAGGTATAATTAATAAAAATGAATCTTCTGGAGGTAAAAATGAAAAAAATTATTTTATTATTATTAGTTGTTTCAGCTGTTACATTTGCTGCTCCTGCAAATAAAAATAGAAATCAAAACTTAAATACGACTGTTCAAAATAGTAAAAAAGGGGAAACAGCAAAGGAAGCTTGGGAAAGAGTAAAACCTGAGATTAAAATACGGCTAAATAAAATTTCAAAAGATTTGGTTGCAGGAAATTATAAAGCAAGTTTTGATGAAATGCCAGAAAAATTTTTAACATACTTAGCTAAAAAGGGATCTATGTCTGTAAATGAACTTAAAAATATAACTATAAAAACGATGAGTAAACTAACAGATAATATGAAAATAATTGAAAATACCTATGATTTTGAAAATGTTAAAGTGGGGAAAACTGAAACAGGAAGAAATTATGTAATTATACCAACTAAAGTTACAATACTTTACGATGGGCAAAAAATAAGCGGTGAAGGAAAAACAATGGCATTTGAGGATGGAAATAAATGGTACATTATCAATTATGAAAAAGAGTATATGATTTTCTTAAAGGATGTGTATCCAGATTTAGCTAAAATAAAATAGAAATAATAAAAAATAGAATTGGAGGCTAAATGAAAAAAATAAGAATATACTTAATTGCAACTTCTATAGTAGTTTTTACATCCTGTGGAAATAAATATAGTGTTGAAAATTTGAAAAAAAACAATAATCTTTTAAAAGAAACAGTCCAAAAATGTAAAATAAAAAGAGATGAAAAAATCTGTAAAAATGTAGAAAAAGCACAGAGTGAACTGGCATTAGAAGCTTGGAATAAAGTAAAGCCTGAAATTGAAGCAAAGTTAGATAAAATATCAAAAGAGTTGTTAGCTGGAAATTTTACGACAAGTATGGAAAATACACCTGAAAGATTATGGGAATGGGAAGCAAAAAATGCTTCAACAACACCTCAAAAAGCAAAAGAAATAACATTACAACTATTGATGAATGCTTTAAAATATATAAAAATTGAAAAAGTTGAATATGATTTTGAAAATGTAAAAATAGGACAGACGAATACTGGAAGAAATTATGTAATTATACCGACAAAGAGTATAGTTTCTGGCCAAGGAAAAAAAGTAGAACTGAATCAAAAATCTTTGGTGTTTGAAGATAAAAATAAATGGTATATAGTAAATATTAACGAAAGAAATAAACACATCTTAAAAGAATTGTATTCTGATTTTAAAGACGTGAATATTGGTTAGTCAATTTTATAAATAGAACGAATAGTAAAAAATACTGGGGAGCAATTTTGCTGAGAATTAAACCCACATAACCTGTACAGATAATGCTGTCGGAGGGAGTATTTTATATAAAATAAGAAATAATTTTAAAGTTATTTTGCATACCTTTTCAAATTATTTTAGAAAATTTATAAAAATATAGAATCTCCTTGTGATAAGGGGATTTTTTTATACAAAGAAATTTTAAATAAAAAAACAGTTTTAAGGAAAGGGATGATAGATTATGAAAAAAAAAGAAATTAATGCGAGTATTGCAATTCAGGTATTGCCAAATGTTGTGGGAAATGAGGAAATTGTAAGAGTTGTTGATGAAGTTATTGAATTTATTAAAAGCAAAGGGTTAAAAATGAATGTTGCTCCATTTGAAACAACGGTAGAAGGGGATTTTGACGAGCTTATGGAAATTGTTAAGGAATGTCAAGTTGTGGCTGTGAAGGCAGGAGCTGATGGTGTAATGTCATATGTAAAAATAAATTATAAACCGAAGGGAGATATTTTAAAGATTGATGAAAAAATTTCAAAATATAACAGATAAAATTGCACCAGGTATTATTATTGCTGTATTATTGATGATTTGGCAAATTTTGTCAATGGTGAACATTATACCAAAATTTATGTTACCATCGCCGTTTGAAGTTGTAAAAGCGTTTGTTTTGGATTTTCCACTGCTTATGGAGCATACAAAAATTACTTTGCTTGAAGCATTTTTGGGGCTTGGTCTGGGAATAATTCTTGGATTTGCCGTGGCTGTTATTATGGACAGGTTTGAGTATGCATATAAAATGATTTATCCTGTTTTGATAATTAGTCAAACAATACCTACAGTTGCAATTGCACCGCTTTTGGTACTTTGGCTGGGATATGGAATATTGCCAAAGATTACGCTTATTGTTATGACTTCATTTTTTCCAATAACTATTGGGCTTCTGGATGGATTTAGCTCGGCTGACAAGGATATGCTGAATTTGTTAAAAACAATGGGAGCAACGCCATTTCAGAACTTTGTTCATGTCAAATTGCCAGGCTCATTAGGATATTTTTTCGCAGGGCTTAGAATTTCGGTTTCGTATTCTATAATTGGAGCAGTTGTAGCTGAATGGCTTGGTGGATTTAGCGGACTTGGAGTTTATATGACAAGAGTCAGAAAGTCGTATTCATTTGATAAGATGTTTGCAGTAATTTTTCTTATTTCTGCGATAAGCCTGCTACTTATGTATCTTGTAAAAAAAATACAGAAATGGTGCATGGTTTGGGAAAAGTAAATTTTTAAAGAAAAAAATTTCAAAAAAGTGAAGAGAGGTATAAAAAATGAAAAAAATTTCAAAAATTTTAATTTTATGTTTAATCTTGGTTTTGGCTGTTTCGTGTGGAAAATCTAAAAATAATCAGAAAATAAAAATTGTACTGGATTGGGTGCCAAATACTAATCATACGGGGCTTTATGTGGCAAAAGACTTGGGATATTTTAAGGAAGAAGGACTGGATGTGGAAATTGTGCAACCACCTGAAGGAAGTACAACGGCACTTATTGGAGCTGGAGGAGCAGAATTTGGAATAAGTTTTCAGGATACATTGGCAAAATCATTTGCAAAGGAGAATCCTGTACCAGTAACAGCTGTTGCGGCAATTCTTCAGCATAATACATCTGGAATTATTTCATTGAAGGAAAAAGGCATTGATTCGCCAAAAAAACTGGAAGGCAAAAAATATGCCACTTGGGAAGATAATATTGAGCAGGCTATTTTGAAAAAATTAGTAACAGATGATAAAGGCGATTTTTCTAAAGTAAAATTGATTCCTTATACTATAACGGATGTTGTAACTGGCTTAAAGACTGATGTTGATGCTGTTTGGGTTTATTATGCGTGGGATGGAATTGCTACAGAAAGGGCAGGACTTCAGACAAATTTTCTAAAAATTCGTGACTATGGAGAGGAACTTGACTATTATAGCCCTGTAATTATCGCAAATAATGACTTTCTGAAAAAAAATCCTGAAATTGCAAAAAAAGTTTTGAAGGCAATAAAAAAAGGGTATGAATACGCAATGAAAAATCCAGAGGAATCAGCAAAAATTTTGGTAAAAAATTCTCCAGAACTTGATATAAACCTTGTAACAGCCAGCCAAAAATGGATTTCTAAAGAATATCAGTCTGATGCAAAGGAATGGGGAATAATTGATGGGAACCGTTGGAACAGATTTTATGAATGGCTTTACAAAAATAAGGCTGTAGAACGTGAAATACCAAAGAATTTTGGGTATAGTAACGAGTATCTGAAATAGTAGAAAATTTATAAAAAGGAGAAATATTAAGTGAAGAAAGACAAAAAGCTTGAAATAAAAGATATTTCCATTTCTTTTGAAAATAAAAAAGTTTTGGAAAATGTTTCGATTGATTTGTATGAAAATGAGCTGGTTTGTATTTTAGGAGTGAGTGGTGCTGGGAAAACGACGTTATTTAACATTATTGCAGGACTTTTAAAGCCTGATTGTGGAAATGTCAAAATGAATGGAGAAGATATAACTGGAAAATCTGGAAAAATAAGCTATATGCTACAAAAAGATCTGCTTTTACCTCATAAAAAAATTATTGACAATGTGGCACTTCCACTTGTGATAAGGGGTGAAAATAAAAATAAGGCACGGGAAATTGCAAAGCCGTATTTTAAAGATTTTGGATTGGAAGGTACAGAAAATTTATATCCGAGTAAACTGTCAGGCGGAATGAAACAAAGGGCGGCATTGCTTAGAACATATTTATTTTCCAGCGAAGTCGCTCTTCTTGATGAGCCTTTCAGTGCATTGGATGCCATTACAAAGCATAAAATTCATAGCTGGTATCTGAACATAATGAACAAAATTAAGATGTCAACTTTATTTATCACTCATGATATTGATGAGGCGATACTGCTTTCTGACAGAATTTATATTTTGGCAGGAAGTCCAGGTAAAATTGCTGCACAAATAAATGTTGACTTGAAAAATAGTCAGGACAAGAGTTATAATAATGAAGAAGTTATAATGTCTGAAAAATTTATTCAATATAAGCGTGAAATATTGAAATATTTGTAAACTTTTTAAATTTGATTTTGAAATGATTTTACTATATAATAAAATAAAATATTGAAAGGAAGTTTGAAAAAATGGAAATAAGACATGTAGTAAATGAAGGATTTTTTATATTTGGAGAAAATGGAGATGAACTTGCAAAATTGACTTACAGAAAAGAAGGGGAAAAATTGTATTTTGAATCGACAGTCGTATCTTCTGAATTGCGAGGGCAAGGGATTGCAGGAAAATTATTTGATGCTGGTGTAAAATATGCAAGAGAAAATGGGTATAAAATTGTGCCAATTTGCAGTTATATTGTGAAAAAGTTTGAAAGTGGAGAATATGATGATTTAAAGGCATAATTTATTGAACTTTTTAGAAATTATGCAGATTTTGAATTGAAGAAAATATTTTAAATAAATTTACTTCAAAAATAAGTTTCAAGTAAAGTGTGTGTGTGGAAAGAAGGGAATTTACATGAAATTAGGAATTGTTGGTTCAGGGATGATTGTTCAGGAATTTTTGCCTAGTCTTGTTCAGTTGGAAGGACTGGAAATAGTGGGGATGCAAGGGACAAAAAAGAGTATTGGAAAAGTTGAGGAAATTTGTGTAAAATATGGTATTTTGAAATTTACTGATGATTTTAATAAACTTTGTGAATTTGGGATTGACACTGTTTATATTGCTGTTCCGAATTTTTTACATTTTGAATATTGTAAAAAAGCATTGGAAAAAGGTCTGAATGTTATTGTTGAAAAGCCGATGACAACTAATTATAGGCAAGCTAAAGAATTGTCAGATTTGGCAAAGGAAAAAAAATTGTTTTTATTTGAAGCAATAACGACACTTTATTTTGAAAACTATAAAAAAATAAAAGATTGGATTGGTAAAATTGGAGATGTGAAACTTGTTCAGAGCCAGTATAGTCAGTATTCCAGCAGATATGACGCTTTTAAGAGAGGAGAAATTCTGCCTGTATTTGATCCTGAAAAAGCTGGAGGAGCATTGATGGACTTGGGACTGTATAATTTACATTATGTTTTAGGACTTTTTGGAAAGCCTGAAAATGCGAAGTATTATGCTAATATTGAGCAAAATATTGATACAAGTGGAGTTCTTATGATAGAATACAAAAATTTCAATGCTATGTGTGTATGTGCAAAAGATAGTGAAGGGAAAAGAATAGGTGTGATTCAAGGAAGTGAAGGAAAAATCATAAGTGAAGAAGCACCATCACTTGTCGGAAAAGTCACATTGAAAATGTATGATGAAACAATAGAAAGTTTTGATGACGGATTTTCAAAAGATAGAGTTGTGCCTGAATTTAAAGCATTCATTAATGCAGTAAATGAAAATGACTTGGAATTTTGCTACAGACAGCTGGAAAAAAGCCTGCTGGTAAGTGAAGTGCAGACAAAGGCTAGACTTGAGGCGGGTATTAAGTTTCCTCAGGATTAATAAAAAGAGGGGGTCTTTAATGAGGAAATTCAAAAAATTACTGCTTCAAATCTAAAAAATAATGGAATAAATATAGATAGAAAAAAATATTTAGAAGAGATAATAGAATATGGATTGATAGAAAAAGAAAGGCAATAATTGATAAAAGTCAATTATAACGGTGAAAAAATGGAAAAATATAAAAAATTTTGGGAAGCTGTGGATATAGAATATACTGAAAAAGAAGGAAAGAGAAAAGAGAAAAGCAAATATTATACAAAAGAGTTGCTTGAGAAACATGGAGTAAGAAAATATGTTAATTTAGTATTAGACTATGAGTTTATAGCATTTAAGCCACTGCTCCATTGCAAAGATTTTGATCCAGAAACGAATGAAGAAGGGGAAGCTTTATTTTTTGACTTAGATTTTAGTGATGAAGTGTATGAAAATGGAAGAAAAAAATTAAGATGGTACTCTGAAAAAATTCATAAGAAGAAATATGGAAAAGATGCTAAAAAAATTGAAGTAAACTATGGAGAGTTAGATAATTATATACCAATAATAAGTGGGGAACCTTATGCCTATATGTATATATCAAAGGCATCAAATAGGATAGTGCAGTATTCTTCATATTCAGATTTAGAGGATGAAAGTAAAGGAGTTTATTGGAAATGGACAGAATTAGCAGAAAATTTTGATGAATTTATTGAAAAACTGTATGTAGATCCAAAAGACAATAAAGAAATGTCTAAGGAAGAAAAAGAGCAACTGACAAAATTTGTTGATGGATTGCTGGAACAATTGGATGGAGAAAGATAGGGGATGATAGAAATGGATAGACAAAAGCATTTGGAAGAAATACTTGAGATAGAAGATTGTGAAGTGAGAGAAGAGGAAAGCTACTATTATGACGATGAGTTTATAGAAAGTTTGGGAATTGAAAAAGAAGAATACAGAGATATGGTTAAAAAATATTCTGAAATTTATTTTAAGGAAACTGTATATATGCCCATTGATGTTGAAAATATAAATGATAAATTTATTTCGTATTTATATTTTGATGATGAAACAGTTGAAAGAGGAAAAAATCTGCTTACGGAATTTGATGAGATGGAATATGAAAAAAATCCTGATTTAAAAAGAACATATTTTTGGAGAAACAACTATGTGGCAATAGGTGCGGATGAAGATGAGTACATATTTATTTCTAAAGAAACAAAGGAGATTTTTATGTATTATTTTGCTGATGATATACATAAAATTTTTACTGAAGGAGGAAATAGCGAAAAATGGAAATGGATAAAATTAGGAAATAACTTTGATGAATTTTTTGATAAATTGTATTTAAAAAAATAATGGATATACTTTAAAAGTATGCTCGAACGTCTCTAATACCTAATTAATCGGAATAAATTTTTATTTTAATAGAATAGCTACCTTTTAATTGGTTATTAAAGCGGTTTGAGGATAAAATTCCTTAAAATTTTAAAAATAAAATAAGGAGAAAAAATGGATAAAGAAAAAGTTTCAATAATTGTGCCAATGTACAATGCAGAAAAGTTTATTGGAAAAACAATAGAATCAGTGCTTTCACAGACTTATGAAAATTGGGAAATGCTTATTATGAATGATGTTTCAACGGATAACAGTCTTGCAGTTGTAAATGAATATGCAAAAAAAGATAATAGAATAAAGGTTGTGAATACTGAAAAAAATATGGGCGTTGTAAAAGGGAGAAATTATTTGATTGATTTGGCAAATGGAAAGTATATTGCATTTTTAGACGCTGATGACTACTGGCACAGCCAAAAATTGGAAAAGCAGATACAATTTATGAAAGAAAAAAATGCAGGCATAAGCTGTACAGAGTACACTAGAGTTAAGGAAAATGGCGAAAAAATCAATGAAGTTGTAATTAAACCAGAAATCTCCTATACTGATATGCTGAAAAATAACTATCTAGGCTGTCTTACAGTTATGTATGATGTGGAAAAAGTCGGGAAGCGTTATTTTAAGGAACTGGAGAAAAATGAGGATTATGTTCTTTGGCTGGAGATTGTGAAAGATGTGAAAACAATTTTTGGACTCAAGGAAAATTTGGCTTATTATCGAGTGATGGATAATTCCCGTTCGAGCAATAAGGCTAAAACGGCAAAAGTTCGTTGGGAAATTTATCGAAAAGTTGAGAAATTACCGTTTTTGAAGTCAGTTTATTATTTTTTACATTATGCAGTCAGGGCTGTGCTAAAAAGTAAATAAAAAAATATTTTGGAAAAAGGAAATGTAAATAAAAAACTATGTATTAAAAGCTTTTTTGAAAGAGAAGTAAAATAAAATATTTTTTGACACACAGAAAAAAATATGCTAACATATAGAAAAGTGAATAATTTGGATGAAGGTATGAGGAGAGATTTTGTCTCATTTATAAATTTTGTAAATGTAGAATAAAACACCGAAGAAGTAACTCTTTCAGGTAAAAGGACTCATAGTGGACGAGCCTCTGGAGAGACTGTCTTAAATGACAGCACCGAAGGAGCAAAGGAATTTCTAATTCCCTAAACTCTCAGGTAAAAGAACAGAGAATAATGCATATAAAATTATGGATTTTATATTTCTTTTTTTATATAAAAGAAATTTTAAGAGGTTGTCTTGACTTTATTTAAGTAAAAGACAGCCTTTTTCTTTGATTTATAATAAGATTTGTATTAAAACGCTTTAAACTTTTCTATCCATTCTAAAATTCAGAAATAAAAAACGAAGGAGAAGGATTTAGATGTTAAAAATTATTGAAAATTTTAATGAATTTTTTTGGAATGTTATTTTAATTGTTTTGTTAGTTGGAACTGGTATATTTTACACATTACGGTTAAGATTTATTCAAATTAGGGAGTTTAAGAGCGGTTTGAAACAGTTGACGAGCGGATTTGACTTGAGCGGAGAAAAGGCGGATAATAACGGGATGTCGTCGTTTCAGGCTTTAGCAACGGCTATTGCAGCGCAAGTTGGAACAGGAAATCTCGCAGGAGCGGCAACAGCGATTGTATCAGGAGGACCAGGAGCAATATTCTGGATGTGGGTAAGTGCATTTTTCGGAATGGCAACTATCTATTCAGAAGCTGTATTAAGTCAGATTTTTAAACAGAAAAAAGATGGAGAAATGACAGGAGGCCCAGCCTACTACATTGAAACATTATTTAAAGGAGGAAAAGCAGCCAAATTTCTGGCAGGATTCTTTGCGGTTTCATGTATTTTAGCTTTAGGCTTTATGGGAAATGCGGTTCAGGCAAATTCGGTAGGAGATGCTTTTCATAATGCTTTTCATGTTCCGAAAGTTATAACAGGTATATTTTTGGCAATTTTATCTGGATTTATATTTTTTGGAGGAGTAAAAAGAATTGCTTCAGTTACTGAAAAAATAGTTCCTATTATGGCAGTTTTTTATGTTGCAATCTGTCTGTTCATTATTGTGTTAAATATTGGAAATGCAGGTTTGGCATTTAAAGCGATTTTTGTGAATGCTTTTTCGACAAAGGCAGTTTTAGGTGGATTTTTAGGAATGGGAATAAAAAAAGCGATAAGATTTGGAGTGGCAAGAGGGCTATTCTCGAATGAGGCTGGAATGGGGTCAACTCCGCATGCTCACGCAATTGCAAAGGTTAAAAATCCTGAAGATCAAGGGCATGTTGCAATTGTCACAGTTTTTATTGACACTTTTGTAATTTTGACATTATCAGCACTAGTAATTTTGATTGCAGATGGAAAAGCAGATGGAACTGGGATTTCATTGACACAACAGGCATTTCACGCAGTATTGGGGCATTTTGGAGTGATTTTTGTTGCAGTTGCATTATTCTTTTTTGCGTTTTCTACTATAATTGGATGGTATTTCTTTGGGGAAGCCAATGTGAAATATCTGTTTGGTAAAAAAGCTCTTAATATTTATAGAATTTTAGTAATGATTTGCATAATTGCCGGTTCACTTCAAAAAGTTGATTTAGTGTGGGAATTGGCTGATATGTTTAATGGACTTATGGTAATACCGAATTTGATAGCATTGATTGGATTGCATAAACTGGTAGTCGAGGTTACGAAAAAGGATCCGCTTTTAAAAGATTAGATAGTTAACAAAAATACTCAAACTGTAAAAATATATGAAATCTGCAGCTTGAGTATTTTTTATTTGAACTTAAGAATATTTAATTCCAAAAGACTTGACTTTAAGAAATTTTAAACATAATAAAGAAATCTTAGTAAACAAGGAGAATAAATATAAATTAGGCAAGAATTCTATTTTTCAAAAGTATAAATTCCAAGCCTGTTATTAACAATGTAAAAAATCGGAATAAGTAATTTTTTCCAGCCAGGAAGGTGCAGTTTCATTTCATCAGTAAAATTAATAAGTCCAGTTTGCTTTAATTTTGGATTTAATTTTACAACTTCACTTCCGTCCTTTACTCCCCATTTAAAAGTTGCTTTCATATTTTTTAGTACGTCGTGATGTTTTGTTGCTTTTGCTGTTCCTTTATAAAGCAAGTCAAATTGAGCTTCAAAAGAATTAAAACTGTCAGTCAGCATTTCCAAAAACTCTTTAATCTGTTTTTCTTCAAAATACATGAGAACACCTTCTGAAATAATAAGAAGCTTTTTACCATTTAACTTAATTTCCTTAATCCAGCTCGGATCAAATGCCGATTTTGGAATGTCAGTAACTCTTTCATTAGGCTCAAAGAATAATTTTCTTTCTTCAATCACTTCAGGCAAGTCAAGGTTATACCATCGTATTTTTCCGTTGTCAACTCTTAAAAATCATGTATCAAGACCACTTCCTATAGATACAATTACACAATCTGGATACTTTTCCATAAATTTTCTTACTTGATTATCCATTACTTTTGCACGTGACAGAATTCCATAGTATGAAGCCCACGCCTTTTCAAATTTTGAAAAATCATAATCTAACTGTGAAAAAATCTCGAAAGATTTTTTGTCATTTAAAATTGGATTTTTGCTTTTAGCATCTTTTGCACGTGCATATAAGGTAACAAGCATAGTTTCAGAAACATTGTCAAGTTCTATTCCCATAACACGTTCCTCCTTATCACAAAAAAATTTGATTATCAAACTATCTAATAGAATTATACCCGCATTTATTCAAAATGCAAGTTTTATTTAAAAAATAAAAATAGTTATTAATCTGTTAAAATCATATAAATTTGGTATTTGAGACCAATAATTATAATCGTAAGCCTATTTATATAAAGGAAAACTGATTGAAAAATAGCCTGAATTATGGTAAAATTTAGTTATATTTTTATTGAGGGAAATTGATAAATTTGGAGATTTATAAATGGTAAAAAATAAGGACAGATTTTTTAATTTTGATATTTTAAAATGTATTACAATTAGTATGGTTTTATTTATTCATATTGTTGCAAGCGAGCTATATAATTATGGTAAAATATCTGGAAATAGATGGATGATGGCAAATATTATAGATTCATTTAGCAGAATGTGTGTACCGATATTTGTTATGGTTAGTGGATTTTTTCTGTTGAGAAAAGACGAGAATGTGAAAATATTTTTTAAAAAAAGATTTGCAAAAATTTTGCCTAAGTTTTTTGTATATTCTGTTATTTTTTTTATATTTACAATAATTTTTAAAGATGTTAAGGATAATGAATTATTTTCAGTTTTTTTTAGAAAATCAACTTATAAGACCATAATTTCGATTTTTTTCCAGAAAGAAAGTTATAATAATTTTTTTTCAAACTTTTTTCAAGGGAAAATTTACTATCATTTGTGGTATATTTATATGATATTGTCGCTTTATTTGATAACTCCATTTTTACGAAAAGTTGTAGTAAAAATTGATAGAAGAAGTATTAATTATCTAGTTTTTATATGGATAATATTTATGATTTTAGTACCATTTCTAAATGTGATTTTTAAGAAAAATATAAAAATATATTCTCCAGCTGGGCAATATGTCGGTTATTTCTTAATTGGCTATTTACTTGCAGAAAAGCCTTTGAATATGAAAAAATGGCAAAAATACACAGTTTTTTTTATAGCAGTGTCATTAACTGTCTTTTTAACGTATATATTTACAAAATCAAGTGGAAAATTTTTTGACTATTTTTATGATTATCACTCAGTTAGTGTATTTATAGCCACAGTTTTTCTTTATGATTATATTGTAAATGTTTTTGATGGAGAAAAAGTTTTAGGCAAAGTAAAAGGAATTATAAAGCCTGTATCAGCAAAAACTTATGATATTTATTTAATTCATCCGATTTTTTTATTTTTTTGTGAAAGAATATTAAAATCTAGAATGAATTATTTTTTATATATAATTATTACGTTTTTAATAGTATTTTTGCTATCATTTTTTACAAGCGAAATATTAGATAGAATATATAATTTTTTAGCTGGAATGAATAAATGGAGGGAGAAATATGGCGGAAAAAAAGACTAGAAATAGAAAGCCTTTGCCAATAGGGGTGTCTGATTTTAAGGAAATTGTAGAAAATAATTATTATTATATTGATAAAACAAAGCTAATTAAAGATATTTTACACTACAGGGCAAAAGTAAACTTGTTTACACGTCCAAGAAGATTTGGAAAAACCCTTAATATGTCAATGATTAAATATTTTTTTGATATAGAAAATAAAGAAGAAAATCGAAAATTATTTGACGGATTAAATATTTCTGAAAGTGAACACATGCAGGAGCAGGGGCAATATCCTGTTATATATATAAGTTTTAGGAACATGGAAGAGGTTAGTTGGGAAAATTCTCATATTGCAATTAGACAATTAATAAGTAATATGTATGATGAATTTAAATTCATAAGAGAAGAAATGGATGAAAGAGAATTATTTTATTTTGATAATGTCTGGTTTAATAAAGATATAGTAGATTGGAAAGGCTCATTGAAGGCGTTGACAAAATATTTGTATGAATATTATGGGAAAAAAGCTGTTGTGCTAATAGATGAATATGATACGCCGATAATTCAGGCTTATCAGGAGGGATATTATAAACAGGCAATTTCTTTTTTTAAGAAGTTTTATGGAGATGCAATGAAGGATAATGAATATTTACAGTTTGGAATTATGACTGGAATATTGAGAATTGCAAAAGAAGGAATTTTTTCAGGGTTAAATAATTTGAAGGTAAACAATATCTTTAGTGAAAAATATTCAGAGTATTATGGACTTACTGAAAATGAAGTTGTTGAGGCTGTGAAATATTATGGGCTGGAATACGAGATGGAAGATGTCAGGGAGTGGTATGACGGTTATCAGTTTGGAGAAACTGAAATTTATAATCCGTGGTCGATTATTAACTTTTTGGATGAAAAAAAATTACGTCCCTATTGGATAGGCGTTTCAGGAAACAAGACAATATATGATTTATTAGGAAAAGCGGATAAAAAAGTAATAGAAGATTTGGAAAAACTTTTTGTGGGGAAAACAGTTTATAAGGCAATAAATGAGTATATGGAATATGTATTTAATGCAAGTGATATATGGGAATTATTTTTGTACAGCGGATATTTGACAACTGATGGCGAGAAAAAAGGGGAACTCTATCCGTTAAGGCTTCCGAATAAAGAAATACAGACTTTTTTTAGAAAAATTTTTATAGATAGATTTGTTGGAAATTATACACAGTTTTCAAATATTGTAGAGAATTTAAAAAATGGAAAAATAGAAGAGTTTGCAAAAGGGCTTCAAGATGAGATACTTTCCTCACTTAGTTATTTTGACACGGAAAAAGATGAAAAGTATTACAAAATATTTTTAATTGGAATATTTATAATACTTGCAAATGACTACATTAGACTATCAGAAAGAGAAAGTGGCTATGGAAGGGCAGATTTAGTTTTAGAGCCTAAAAATAAAATAAATCCAGCGTACATATTTGAATTTAAAGTTGTAAATAATGAAGACGAGCTGGAAAATTATGCAAAAACTGGATTTGAGCAGATAAAAGAAAAAGAGTACGATGTGGAATTAAGAAATAGAGGAATAGACAAAATTGTCTGTGTCGGGCTTGCGTTTTATAGAAAAAAACTTAAAATGAAATATGAAATAATGAAGTAAAATTATAATTAACTATTATTCAGCAAGAATAAGGCAATAGTGTTAAGTTGCTGAATGTATATTGTAAAAATGGGATTATTAAGTTATGAACATTTAATTTTAAAGAAGAAAAATAAAAAAGGAAGTGTAATTTAGAATGGCAGTAAGCGGGATGAAAAAAAATTATTCCTATTTGTTTGGGATATTGACAATTGTGACGTATTTTATAGGATTATTACTTGTAAATCGTGGACTTGGATTTACAAATGTGGCTGTAATTGTTTGTTCAATGATAATATATTATGTGGCAAATGTATATAATATGACTGGAATTTACAGATTGAGGGATATTATAATTATTGTTGGAATTAATTTTATACTTGTTGTAATTACAGCGTTTTTACGGATTTTTATTGTAAATGAAGCAATAATTCTGTTTGGACTGATTACAATGTTTCAGATTATATATCGTTATATTATAATTGTAGGACTTTCAGAACGAAAAAGAGTTGTTTTTGTTGGAGAAAATGGATATACAAATGATTTGTTGGAAAGTATAAAGAAAGACCGTCAATATAAATTATCGGACTTTTTAAAAGAAGAAAAAAATTTGAGTTCTTTGACAGAAAAACTGTTAACTTTATGTGAAAATAAAAAAGTTGATATAATTGTAGATTTTACAAACAATCTTTTATATGATACTAAACTTGTGGATAAGCTGTTACAATACAAACTTGGTGGAATGCAGTACTATAACTATTTAGAATTTTATGAAATGTATGAGAGTAAGTTGCCGGTTTCAAACTTGAGTCCAAAATGGTTTTTGGAAAATACAGGATTTGAAATTTACTACAACAGTTTTAACTTGAAAGCTAAACGTATTCTTGATATAATTTTTGCACTTTTAATCGGAGTTTGTGTAATTCCAATTATGATTGTTGCTGCAATAATAATAAAACTGGAATCGAAAGGGCCAATATTCTTTATACAGGAAAGAATTGGGGAAGGAAACAAGCCGTTTAAAATAGTAAAATTTCGTTCAATGACGACTGATGCGGAAAAAGATGGACCAAAATGGGCTACAAAAAATGACAATCGTGTTACAAAATTTGGTAAATTTATGCGTCTTACAAGAATTGACGAATTGCCACAATTGTGGAATGTGCTACGTGGAGAAATGAGTTTCGTTGGACCACGTCCAGAAAGAGAATTTTTTATAAAGCAGTTAGAAAAGGAAATTATGTACTACAATCTAAGACATACTGTAAAACCAGGGCTTACTGGATGGGCACAAGTTATGTATCCGTATGGAGCGAGCATTGAAGATGCCTACAGAAAATTGCAGTATGACTTATATTATATAAAAAATCATGATATTTTGTTTGATATGAAGATATTGTTAAAGACAGTTACGATTGTAATTTTTGGAAAAGGGAGATAATTATTTTAAATTGGAGGAAATTATGATACTAAAGGTGGTAATTGATAAATTTAGATTGGCAGAAGATTTAGAAATTGAAATAGGTAAAAATTTAACTGCTATATGTGGGCAGAATGGGACAATGAAGAGTACGTTACTTGGATGTATAGCGCAGCCTTTTGGTGTTGGGAGAGGAAGAAAAAAAGATGATAAAAAAGAAAAGTACTCTGATTGTATGATAGTGAATCAAAAATTTTATACAGATATAAACGATGTTTTTAAATTTAGTAAAGAATATGATTTACCAGGAAATCACGTTTATCATGTTTATTTCGATAAAGATAGTAATATTATGAAATAAGAAGAAAAAATTGTTTATGAGAACCCATTACAAGTTAAGTCAAGAAAAAGGCCTGTTGGTGAAAAAAAACATATAAGATTTGTTACTGGGAAAGAACGTTCAACTGGAAAAGGGAATATACCAATTCCTGTAGTTTATTTAGGGCTAAGCAGATTATATCCTATTGGAGAAGTTGATAATTTAAAAGAAAACAGTCTTGAATTATCTAATGATGAAATAAAATTTTTAAAAGAAAATTATTCTGAAATATTATTGAGTTTTGACAGCGAAGAATATAAAGATGAAATAAAATTGATTGATAAAAATAAAATATCAACGGGAGGAATTTCTACCAATTCTTATGATTGGCAAACTATTTCTGCGGGACAGGATAACATTGGTAAAATTATATTAACTGTGCTAGAATTTAAAAGGTTAAAAGAAAAATTTAAAGAAAATTATTTTGGAGGAATTTTACTTATTGATGAATTAGAAGCTACATTATATCCTGGGGCTCAGAAAAAATTAATAGAGTTTTTGAATAGATATTCTGCAAGATACGATATAAAAGTTATTTTTACTACTCATTCTTTAGAGATAATAGAAGAACTTTTAAATAGTAAAACTTACAATAATTCTAAAGTAAATTTTTTAGATAAAACAAGAGGAAGTTTAATAAATAAAACACATATAGATTATAATGAAATAAGAAATAATATATTGGTTAAAATAAACGAAGAAAATAATAATCGAAAAGAAATAAAAATAGATGTATTTTTTGAAGATGAAGAAGGAGAGTATCTTTTTAAAAGAATTGTTTTAAGGAATATAAAAAAATATTGTACATTATATCCTTTAAAAATAGGAATAACAAATATAGCATCTATATCTAATAAAATATCTCAATTAAAAAATGGAATTATTATTTATGATGCAGATTATAATAAAAAAAGTGTAAATTATAAAAACAATTTTAAAAAAGATGTTGAAAATCATAAAAATTCTTTATTTTTTCCGGGAGCAAAATCGTTAGAAAAAGAATGTTTGGAAATTTTATTAAATATGAAAATGAATGATAAATTTTGGGATGAATGTAAGTGTAATAGTAAGCAAAAATTTCAAGCACAAAGGTTAAAATACACTAGTACAAGTAAACCTGAACGAGAACAAGATAAACAGTGGTTCTTGAAAGAACGAAAAAATTTTGGGACAAATGGAAAAAAATTGATGGAAAAATTTAAAGTGAAATATAGAAAAGAAATAGAAGAATTTAATAAAGAATTAGAAAAAAAATTGATAAATCAATTAAAGAAAAATTATGGAATAATAAAAGAAAGACTAAAATAAGTAGGTGGTATTATGAGAAATTTATTTTCTCCACTACGTTATCCTGGCGGAAAATCAAAGGTTTTTAATATCATAGTTTCTCTTTTTGAAAAAAATGATATTAGAAATCCTGTATATATAGAGCCTTTTGCTGGAGGAGCAGGTTTAGCATTATTGCTGCTAAAAAAAGAAAAAGTAAAAAAACTGGTACTTAATGATATAGATAAAGGTATTTATTCTTTTTGGTATTGCGTTTTAAATCATACAGAAAAGTTTTGTAATATAATAGAAAATATTGAAATTTCTCTTCTTGAGCGAGAGAATCAAAAAAAAATATATACAAATAAAGAAAATTTAAATTTGTTGTTGGAAGAAAATATTTTAAAATTAGGTGTAGCTACTTTTTATTTAAATAGAGTGAATAGATCTGGGATTTTGAAAGCAGGTGTAATAGGTGGTAATTTGCAAAATGGAAATTATAAAATGGATTGTAGATTTAATAAAAATAAATTGATAAAGCAAATAAAAGAAATAGGTAGATTAAAAGATAAAATAGAGTTTTATAATTTGGATGTTTTAGAATTTCAGAAAAATATAATAAGCAAAATAAAAAGAGAAAAATTTATATTTTTTGATCCGCCATATTATAAAAAAGGACCTGAATTATATACAAATTTTTATAATCATAAAAATCATTTGGAACTTTATGAAACTATAAGAAAAATAACAAAAAATTGGATTGTTACTTATGATAATTGTGAAGAAATAAAAAAAATTTATAAAAAATTTGATTTTATAGAATTTGATATAAATTATTCTTTAGAAAATAAAATGAAAGCCAAAGAAATTATGATATTTAGCAAGAATATAAAAAATCATGATATTTTTATTATGAAATAAATTGGAAGAAAAGAGGAAACAAGTGTACTTAAAAGCATTGGAGCTGATAGGGTTTAAATCGTTTGCGAATAGAACTGTTGTGGAGTTTGACAATGGGATTACTTCGATTGTTGGGCCTAACGGGAGTGGAAAGAGTAATATTTTGGATGCTATTTTGTGGGTTTTGGGAGAGCAAAGTTATAAAAATATACGGGCAAAAGAGAGTTCGGATATTATTTTTTCTGGCGGGAAGAATAAGAAGCCAAAGTCTATGGCAGAAGTTAGTCTTATTATTGATAATGGAGATAGATATCTGGATGTAGATTTTTCAGAGGTTAAGATTACTCGAAGAATTTTTAAGACTGGAGAAAATGAGTATCTTATAAATAATAAGAAATCCAGGCTTAAAGATATTCATAATCTTTTTATGGATACTGGGATTGGAAAACAGGCTTATTCTATAATTGGACAAGGGCGTGTGGAGAGAATTATTGGATCTTCGCCAAAGGAATTAAAGGAAATTATTGAAGAGGCGGCGGGAGTAAAGAGGGCTAAAATTGAAAAGGAAGAGTCTGAGAAAAAGCTGCAGGACTTGAAAAATGAAATTGAAAAAATTGAATATGTAGAAAAAGATTTAAAAAAACGTGTTGATTATTTAAAAAATGAGCAGGAAAAAGCTAGACTTTTTAAAGCATACACAAAAAAAATTGATGTGCAGCGGTTTATGATTCTTGAATACAATGTCAATGAAAAAACTTCATTAAAATATGAATATGAGGAGAAAAGTCAGGAAATAAAGGAAGAACTGGAAAAAAATGAAAATAATTTTTCAGAAAAGCAAGCTGAACTTGAAAAAACGAATGAAATAAGAAAAGAATTGTACGAAAATCTGGAAAACCAGAAAAATGAAAACAGCGAAAACTTTAAGAATATGGAAATTCTGAAAGAAGAATATTCAAAACTTGTAAATCAGAATTCTAACTTAGAAACCGAGGCCAATGAAAAAAATAAAAGAAAAAGTATTTTGGAAAAAGATATTGCTGAAAAAGAAGAACTTTTGAATAATTCCAGAAATGAGCTTGATTTGATAACAAAGGAATTGGCTGTGAAAGAAGAAGAAAAGGATAGATGGGAGGCTAAAGTTGGAGAACTCAAGCATAAATGCGATAAAATTACAATTGAGTTAAAAGAACGAACGCAAAAGAATTCTAATTTTGAAGTGGATAAGATAAAAGTCGCTGGAGAAAATGAAGACCTTGAAAAAAGAGTTCAAGGGGCAAAAAATGAAAATAAAAGACAAATTGCCGAAAGAAATGATGTAGAAGCTGAGTTTAATAAAATAAATAAGGAAAAACAGACATTTGAAATTCAAAAGTCAGAAAAGGAAAAGGAAAAGCTTGAAAAAGAGCTGAAAATAAAAAAACTTAACGAAAAGATTGATGAGCTGAGAAAAGAATATGCTGAAATAAATAAGCAAAAAAATGAAATTAGCTACAAACTTGAAAGTTTTGAAGTTAAGCATAAGGCAATAGCTAGCGCAATTGAAAAAAATGAGACTTTTAACAGAAGTATAAAACATATTTTGAATGAAAAAATTGATGGTGTAATTGGAGCCTTTGTTAACTTAATTGATGTTCCATCGGGATTTGAGGAAGCAATACAGACTTTGTCTGGTGGAATGTTTCAGGATATTGTAGTAAGGGATAGTGAAATTGGAAAAAAATGTATTGAAATTCTGAAAGATAGAAAACTTGGAAGAGCTTCGTTTTTGCCAATTGAAAATATTCGAATTTCAAGGATGAACGAATTTTTGCCAAAAATTGAACAAGTTTCACAGCAAAAGAGTTTTCAAAATAAAATGTCTCAAGATGAAGTTCAAAATATTATTTTAAATACAAAGGGGAAAAATGGAATTATTGACTTTGCAAGAAATATTGTAAAAGTTGATAAGAAATTTTTGAATGAAGATGTAGAAAAGGTTATTCAGTTTGTATATGGAAATTCAGTTGTTGTGGAAAGTCTGGAAGTTGGGACAGAGCTTTTGAAAAAAGGATTTAACGACAGAATTGTTACACTTGAAGGAGATATTATCACTTCTCGTGGGAGAATGACTGGAGGACATTCATTTAAGGGTAAAGATGAAATTCTTGAGCGAAAAAAGGAATTGAAACATCTGGAAAGTGAAATTGAGAAAAATAAAAAGAATTTTAAAGAATTTGAAAAAAAATTATCGAAAATAGTTTTAGAAGCGGAAAAAATTGAAGCAGAAAGAACAGAAGCAGAAAAATTATTTGAAAAATTTAAAAATGAATATCAGGAATTTAATGAAAATTATGATGACTTTAGTATAAAATTTAATCGAAAACAGCGAGAAATCAATACTCTGAACTATGAAATTTCTGAAAATGAGAAATTTATTTTGGAAAAAGAAAACAAAATAAAGGAAAATAGAGAACTAATTCAGAATATTGAAAAATATATTGAAGAAAATAATCTGAAAATAAAAAATCTGAATGAGGAACTGAAAAAATTTGAAAATATTGATGAATTTATTCAGAAATTGAATGAGGCAGATAAAGATTATGAAATATTGAAGGTTCGAACTGATAATAATAAAAATCGTTTTATAGAAATTGAGTCTGATTACAAGAAACTTTTAAGTGAAAAGGCAGAACTGGCTGAATTTGAGAAGAAAAGACAGAAATTGGGAACTGAACTTTCTGAAAAACTTCTGCATAAGAAGTCTGAAATTGAAAAAAATGAAAAAATAAATGAAAATATATTGAATGAAATCAAGGAAGTTGAGAAAAAAATACAAGAAATTGAAGGAAAAGAAAGAAAATTAATTAGTGAAATTAAAGATATTGAAGTAAAAATACTGGAAAATAAAAATAATTATGAAAAAATTGTTGAAAAAATTACACGTAATGAAAGTGAACTTGAGTTCCAAATGGCTGAATTTAAAGAGCTTGAAAGCGAAGAAATTCTAGAAGATGAAGAATATTTTGAAATTGCTGATGAAGAGGAACTTACGGCAACAAGAAGAAAATTGTCATCAAATGAGAGAAGCCGTACAGATATTGGAGCAGTCAACCTTGCTTCAATAGATGAATTTGAATATGAAAATGGACGATATCAGGATATTGTAGTACAGAAGAAGGATTTGCTGGAAAGCCGTGAAACATTGTTTGGATTTATTCGTGAAATTGAAGAGGAAGTTACAAATAAATTTTTTATAGCTTACGAGCAGATAAACAAGAATTTTCAGTATATGTGTGAAACTATCTTAAATGGAGCAAAAGGAATAATCAAAATGACAGACCCTGAAAACTTGCTTACTACAGGGCTAGAACTGAGTGTAAAATATAAAAACAAGCCAGAGCAGACTCTTCTTCTTCTTTCTGGAGGGGAAAAATCAATGCTTGCAGTATCATTTATAATGGCAATCTTTATGTTCAAGCCAAGTCCATTTACTTTCTTTGATGAAATCGAAGCAGCCCTTGATGAAAAAAATACAAAGAAAATTGTTGAATTATTGCACCAGTTTATTGATAAATCGCAATTTATATTAATTACCCATAATAAGGAAACAATGAAAGGATCTCACAGACTTTATGGAGTTACGATGAATAAAGAAATTGGGGAAACTAAGATTGTTGCAGTTGATGTGTAATTTAATAAACTTTTTTACTGGAAATTTTTTAATATTTTTGATAAAATATAAGTAAAATTAATAATTTAAGATATATAGAAATTCTAGTTTAAAATAAGAGTGAAAGATTAGACTATATTTACAATAATCCATTACTTTTAAATATTTTTGCTCTAATTTTTAAATGAATTGACTATAAGTATTTAAAATAGAAAGGAGAAATGTGAAAAAGTTTTCACATAAATTGGAAAATGCTAAAAAAAATATTAGGTTTATTGATGATACTTACATGTTCGGTTGTTGGACTTGCTGAAACAGATGTATCACAAATTGCAAGCGATTATCCATATAAAGAAAGTGCGATAATGGCAACTGTTTTAGGAACTCCTTCAGAACAGCACTACAAGTTCAAAAATCCAAAAGGTCCAAAAGTAAAAAAATTTACAACAACAAAAAAAATTCCCGAAATATTGAGACAATGGAAAGACTATAACTATGGTGTATGGACGCAAAAAGGTAAAAAAGCACCGCTAATGATTATAATTTCAGGAACAGGATCACTTTATAACAGCGGAATGTCACTTTATTTGGCAAATGTTTTTTATGATAAAGGTTACAATGTAATTGCATTCAGTTCGCCAACGACAATGCCATATATTGTGAGTCAAAGTAAAAACGCATATGCAGGTTATATAAAAGACGAGACAACACAATTATACTCATTAATAAGTCAAGCTATTTCAAGAGAAAAAAGTGATGGAATGAAAATTGATAAAACATATATCGGTGGTTACAGCTTAGGTGGATTCCAGTCGCTTTTAATTCATGAAATGGATGAAAAAAATGGTGGAAGAATAGGGATTGAGAAATCATTACTATTAAATTCTCCAGTCAGTATTTTGACTGCAACGCAGAATTTGGACAATTTTTTAGTAAAAAATGGAATTTATGATGCGAGAAGTTTGGAAAAATATATGGATACTATATTTAGCAGACTTATGTATGATGATTCAATAAAAATGAAAGATTTTGAATTTTCGAATCTTAATAGTTCAATAGGAAAATTAGGGCTTGGAGAAAAAGATTTTGAAGTGCTTACAGGACTATTATTTAGATTTTATTCAGCTAATATGACTTTTGCTGGAGAAGTATTTAGTGGAAATAATGCAACGGGTAGGCTTTCAAATAAAAAATCATATAAACGTTTTGATTCTGTTTCAAAAGAGTTTAGAGAAGGATTGTCTGTTTCATTTGATGAATATGCAAAAGAAATTTTATATCCGTATTTGAAAAAAAATAGAAATCCTAATCTTAGTTTCAATGATTTTATAAATGAATTTGATTTGAAAAATAGCCAGGACTTTATAAATAAAAATAATAAAAATATAATATTTATAACATCAACTAATGACGTTTTATATTCAAGTCAAGATATAGACTATATAAAAAATACATTTTTAAATAAAGTTTTGTTACCATTTGGTGGACATACAGGAGCTCTTTGGCATAAGGATGTAGCAAATTTGATGGTAGATAAATTGGAGGAAAATTAGAATATGGCAGGAAAAAATAAATTAATAATGTTTGGAACAATGCTTGCTGTGGCAACGCTTGGAAAAGCTGAATTAATGGAAATAAAAAATGAGAATACAATTACATATATAGAGGAAAGAAATAAGGAAGCTGACGATGATTTATTTGTTGAATTTGTAAACGGTAAAACACAGGAAACATCTGATAAGAATATTAAATTAGTTCCACAAACAAATATAAAAATAAAGAAAAATAAGCCAGATACAAATAAATACATAGCTTTTGAAGAGGATGGATATGGTGTTTTGGCAAATAATTTGGAAGAGTTGAACGAAGATTACATTGTATCAAATCAAGTTTTTCAATTAACTGGCATAAATGACTCATTAGAACCATTTAATAGAAGAATGTATGCTTTTAATACTCAAATTGATAAAAAAATAGTTTATCCAGCATCACGGATTTATGCAGCAGTTGTACCAAAACCAATAAGAAAAGGAATTTCAAATTTTTATAATAACTTTAGTGAGATACCTACATTTGTAAATTCAGTACTGCAACTTAAACCAGGAAAAGCTGTAAATGCACTTGGAAGATTTGTTGTAAATTCGACAGTAGGAGTGTTAGGTGTAGCAGATGTCGCTAAAAATATGGGAATGAAAAGAGACCCTGAAACAATGGGAGACACTTTAGGACATTATGGAGTAAAAACAGGATCATTTTTAGTTTTACCCGTATTAGGACCAAGTGATTTAAGAGATGCTGTTGGAGCAGGAATAGACTCAATATCAGAAGGAGCAGTAAGACGTGTGGCAGAAGAAAAATTATTTTTTGATACAGGAGTATTTGATAAAAATATTTATGGATTCACAAAACCAGTTGTTACAGGACTAAATGCGAGTTCAATGATTGGCATGAGATATGGAGATTTAAATTCACCGTTTGAATATGATTTAGTAAAGGCAATTTATTACAATTACAGAAAAATACAAGTTATAAAATAAAGTATTTTTTCTAACAGAATAAGCATTTAATTTTAAATAAAATTAGGAGGAAATCAGAATGAGCTATATAAAAGATATAGATTTAGAAGTTTATAATGCAATTGTTGAAGAGGAAAAAAGGCAAGAGGAAGGAATTGAGCTGATTGCTTCAGAAAATTTTGTTTCAAAGGCAGTAATGGAAGCCGCTGGATCCGTATTTACAAATAAATATGCGGAAGGTTATCCTGGAAAGAGATATTACGGTGGATGTGCAAATGCTGATGTTGTGGAAAGTCTTGCTATTGAAAGATTGAAACAAATATTTGGGGCAAAATATGCAAATGTACAGCCACATTCGGGATCTCAAGCAAATATGGGAGTTTATGTTGGACTGCTTGAAGCTGGAGATAAAATTCTAGGAATGAGCCTTAGTGCTGGTGGACATTTGACACATGGCTATAAAATCAATTTTTCAGGAAAAAATTACATCGGATTGGAATATGGTCTAAATCCCGAAACAGAACTGATTGATTATGAAGCAGTCAGAGAAATTGCATTAAGAGAAAAGCCTAAAATGATAGTTGCAGGAGCAAGTGCTTATTCAAGAATAATTGATTTTAAGAAATTTAGAGAAATTGCTGATGAAATTGGTGCATATTTGATGGTAGATATGGCTCATATCGCTGGACTCGTAGCGGCTGGACTTCATCCAAATCCAATAGAATATGCAGATGTAGTAACTTCTACGACTCATAAGACTCTAAGAGGACCTCGTGGTGGAATAATTTTGACAAATAACGAAGAAATTGCAAAAAAAATTGATAAAACAATATTCCCTGGAATACAAGGAGGACCGCTAGTTCATATAATTGCGGCAAAAGCTGTTGCATTTAAAGAGGCACTTAGCCCAGAATACAAAAAATATCAGGAGCAAGTGGCAAAAAATGCTAAAATTCTGTCAGAAGAATTGGTAAAAGGCGGGCTTAGAATTGTAAGTGGTGGTACTGACAACCATTTAATGCTGGTTGATTTACGTCCAATGGGAGTTACAGGAAAATTAGCCGAAGCAAAATTAGAAGAGGCTGGAATAACTTGTAATAAAAATGCTATTCCAAACGATCCTGAAAAGCCATTTGTTACAAGTGGAATAAGACTAGGAACACCTGCAATTACAGCTCGTGGATTTAAGGAAGAAGAAACAAGACAGGTGGCACAGTTTATATTAACAGTATTAGGAAATATAAATGACAATGAAAAAATTGCCCAAGTAAAAGAGCAAGTTTTAAAATTAACAGAAAAATTTCCACTTTATAAAGGTAAATAATTTAAAGATAAAAAATTAGGAGAAAATGTGAGAAATAATAATAGAAAAAACGATGAAATGCGTGAAGTAAAAGTAACTAAAAATTATATTGTCCATCCAGAAGGTTCTGTCTTAATCGAATTTGGAAATACAAAGGTTATTTGTAATGCAACAATTGAAGAAAAAATTCCAAGATGGCTAAAAGGGACAGGATCAGGATGGATAACTGCCGAATATAGCATGCTTCCAAGAGCAACACATACACGTATCCAAAGAGAATCAATAAAAGGAAAACTATCTGGAAGAACAATGGAAATTCAGCGGTTAATCGGAAGAGCCTTGAGAGCAGCGATAGATTTGGAAAAGCTTGGAGAAAGAACGATAATGATAGATTGTGATGTAATTCAGGCAGATGGAGGAACAAGAACAGCTTCAATCACGGGAGCCTATCTTGCTTTAGAATTAGCAGTTGAAAGACTTATAGATGAAGGAAAATTAAAAGAGATTCCAATAAAATCAAAAGTCGCAGCAATAAGTGTCGGAAAAGTCCGAAATGAAATGCTTCTTGACTTAGAATATGAAGAAGACTCGAAAGCTGATGTGGATATGAACATTGTAATGAATGACAAAGGTGAGTTTATCGAACTGCAGGGGACAGGAGAAGAAGCAACTTTTACTCATGCAGAACTGCTGAAGTTTATTGAATTGTCTAAAAATGCCTTTGATAAGTTATTTAGTTTATAAATCAAAAAATTTTAAGAAAGGATGGTGAAAGAATATATGAAAAAAAATGGAATGGAAAAATTATTTGATGAATATATGAAAAGAATACAAGATGGTGATACAAAGGCTATGAATGAGATTGGTCTTATTTTTCAAAATAATTATGACAATGAAAATGCCAAAAAATGGTTTTTGAAAGCTATTGAGGCTGGAGATTATGAATGTGCAAATAATTTGGGATATCTTTATGCTAGCCAGCATGATTTTGAGAATGCTGAAAAATATTATTTAATTGCGATTAAAAATAAAGATTATGATGCTTTAAATAATTTAGCAATTTTGTATGAGCAGAATGGAAAAAATGAAGAAGCAGAAAAATATTACTTAATGGCTATTGAAAAGAACTGTGAAGGTGCAAAAGAAAATCTTTTGACATTTTATAATTCAACTAAACAGACTGCTAAAGAAAAAGATATATATTTACAGATGGCTTGGAAAGATGATATCAATGCGATGAATCGTCTAGGAATGATTTTTGGAAATGAAGGAAATTTTAAAGAATCTGAAAAATGGTTTTTAAAAGCTGCAGCGCTTGGAGACGAACATGCGAAGAATAATTTGAAAGTTTTAAAGGATAATTTTAAGAAATCAAATTAATTGATATAAAAATCGCATATTAAAATTAAGAAAAATTTGACTAATTTGATTATATATGGTAACATAAAAATAGGATAATTAAATATAAAATAAGTAAATTGGAGGAATTAAAATGGGATTATTTGATTTATTCAAAAAAGGTAACAAAGGTGAAGAAGTTAAGCAGGAATTTGATGGGAAAGTAATAGCTCCTATTTCAGGAAACTTATTGCCTTTATCAGAAGTACCTGATGAAGTTTTTGCTCAAAAAATGATAGGAGACGGAGTTGCAATTGAGCCAACTGCCTCTGGAGTAATGGTAGCACCAGCTTCTGGAAGAATAGAAAAAATATTTGATACTAATCATGCTTTTAGTATTGTAACACCTGCTGGAATCGAAATTTTTGTGCATCTTGGAATGGATACAGTTAAACTTGAAGGAAAAGGATTTGAAAGAATCGCAGAAGAAGGAGCAGTAGTAAAAGCAGGAGATCCAATAGTTAAATATGATTATGACTTCTTAAAAGAAAATGCAAAATCAATTATTACACCAGTAATAATTTCAAACACAGATGACTATAGTGCATTAAATCCAGTTGAATCTGGAACAGCAGTAGCTGGAGAAACACTTGTGTTAAATGTTGAAAAATAGTTTAATTAAATAATTTAATAAAAAATCTCTATCTAATGTAATTTTGTTACTTTTGTAGAGATTTTTTTAATAATATATTCAAACCTATTTTAATTTAAACTACTAAAATTATATAAATTTATGGTTTGAGTAAAATAGTCATAGATTTTGAGTTTGGTTTTAAATAAGTTTTACTATATTATTTTTCTTTTTTCCAGTCAATACTTTTCACTAGGATAAAGAATATTAGTCCTGCTAGTGTATTTGAAAATAAATTTCCCCAAAAAATTGAGTAAAGACCAAGATATTTTTGTGTTGTTAAAATAAAAATATATCGTAATAGCCAAATTCTTAAAATAGACATAGCTAAAGGAATTCTTGTTCTTCCAAGAGCGATAAAAACACCTTGTGAAATCATAAATACACTAAATCCAATTACAGAATATGTGTAAATATGCAAAGCTTTGTCAGCAATCTCAATAACTTTCGAGACGTTTGTAAAAATAAGTACAAGTGGTAAAGAAACAGGTAAAATTAAGATGATTGTAAAAATAGAAATTATAACGCCTGTTTTCCACCCGATTTTAAAAACATCTTTAGATTTTTTTCCATTTCCTGTTCCCATATTTATACTAATCATTGAAGAAACTGTAGTTCCAATTGAGGATGGCAAGATAAAGCAGATAGCATTAATATTCGAAGCAATTCCTTGTGCGTTCAGAGCAATTGCACCAAATTTTTCCATTTCCTTGTTTATAAGAAAAAATCCAAGATACAAAAAAGCATAGTTTAACATTGAAGGAAAGCCTATATTAAGCAATTTTTTTATGATAGGCAATTTTATTGAGTAATTTCTCAGACTTAGCTTAATATAATCCTTCTTTAAGAATAAGTCGTAAAACATCCAAATTGTAATGGTAATATAAGAAAAAAGCGAGGCCATTACAGCACCTGTGATTCCCATTTTTAAAGCATATAAAAAAATTGAGTTAAAAATTATTTTCAAAATTAGTAACAAAAAAATACGAATAAATGTAACTTCAGGCCGTCCAATTGCATTTTTTGAGGAATTATAAATAGCAGCTAGAAATACAAAAGGCATTACAAGTGAATAAAGAGAAATGTAAATATAAACATTGTCACGAATTTCAATAGTTGTGTATTTTGAAATTATAAAAGCCGAAAAAACGCAGACTGGAATAATTAAAATTCCAATGATAAAACTAAATACAAAAATTTGAAGCATTGTTTCTTTTACAGCAAGCATTCTTCCTTTACCGTAAAGTCTACCAAGCATAACAAGAGTAGCCACCCCTAATCCTTGAGACAAGGCAATCATAACATTAAGAATGGGCTGGCTGAATGTAACAGAACTTGCTACTTCAACGCTTGTAAGCCTATTTAGAAATAAGCTGTCTGAAAGTGGAATAAGAGCCTGAATAATTCCAACTAGCAATGTAGGGACGGATAGAAAGAGCAGTGTGTTTATAACTTTTCCATTTAATATCATTTCACGCCGTTCTTCATTAGATTGAGTTTTAAAAATCATTTGTTTTCCTCCTTTCAAAAAATATCGTATTTTTTTATTATAACATTTTTTTTGAAATTTTAAAACTAAAATTAAATAGAGAAATTTTACAATTTTTATCAAAAACACTTTACAAATGTGAAAAAATTAGTTATAATGGTAAATATTATGTGATAGAGGTGCAATTATTAAAAGTAAATTTACGGAGAAAAGTCGATTCTGTGAAATAAGTTGAAAGGAATAATTGCCGAAGCGTAGGGATTGACTATCTTTATTGCTGGGGCTATGGAGAATATCCATAGGACTGTCATTATCAAAGGATAATGGGGAGCTGTCAGATATAATTCATATAAATTTTTTAAGTTTTTTAGTTTTAAATAAAAATAATAAAAATTTTTAGATATATGTTTTATATGCTGATGCTTGTTATCGGCATTTTTTATTATCCAAAAAACAAAAATACTGAAAGGAGAAGGAAATTTTTTATTTTTAAAAAGTTTCTGTAGAAATATGAAATTATTTGGAACGTCGAAAGTTAATGAAATTGGTAATTTATCAATAGGAGGAGTGGATACAGTTGAACTCGTAAAAGAATTTAAAACACCACTTTATGTGATGGATCAGGAGCTTATTGAAACAACGATAGATAAAATGAAAGAGGCATTTAAGTCTACGAGATTTAATACAAGAATTGCTTATGCTGGAAAAGCGTTTTTATCAACAGGGATGATTAAACTGGTTGAATCAAAAGGGCTGGATTTGGATGTTGTTTCGGGCGGAGAACTTTATACTGCTCATAAAGCGGGATTTCCAATGAATAAAGTTCATCTGCATGGAAATAATAAATTGGTAAATGAAATAGAAATGGCTGTCGAATTTGGAATTGATACGATTGTTGTTGATAATGAAGATGAAATTGATAAAATTGAGAGAATTTGTCGTGAGAAAGGGAAAAAGCAGGCTGTGCTTGTGAGAATCGATCCAGGAATAGAGGCACATACGCATCATTATATAAAAACTTCGGGGCTTACTTCAAAATTTGGAATTTCATTGTTTCAGGATAATTTATTTGATATAATTAAAAGGTTGAATGATAGCGAATGGATAGAATTTAAAGGATTTCATACACATATTGGTTCGCAAATTTTCCAATCGGCGTTCTTCATATTTGCTCTAGATGAGATTTTTAAATATTTGGATAAATTGAAAAAGGAATTGGGAATAGTAGTTCACACAGTAAATATGGGTGGAGGATTTGGAGTTTACTATAAGGAAGGAGACGATCCAAAACCGATAGAGGAAGTTCTGAGTGAAATAATAACATATACTGAAGCAATGGAAATTAAATATCAGATTGGATTTAAGGAACTTTGCATTGAGCCAGGAAGAAGCATTGTCGGAAATGCTGGAACTACTTTGTACGAAGTTGGAGGAATTAAGGAAACAGTTGGCGGAAAAACGTATGTGTTTATAGATGGAGGAATGTCGGATAATATAAGAACGGCATTATACCAGGCAGAATACGAAGCTGGAGTTGTAAACAAATTAAATGATACAGATGTGAGAGAAATAACTTTGGCAGGGAAACTGTGTGAATCAGGGGATATTATCATTGAAAAAGGAAAATTACCAAAAGCAACAGAAATTGGAGATATTGTGGCAGTAACGACAACAGGGGCATATTGTTACACAATGTCAAGCAACTATAACAGAATGATGCGTCCAGCAGTTGTGTTTGTAAAGGATGGAAAAGCTAAAGTTGCGGTAAAAAGAGAAACACTGGATGATCTGGTTAGAAATGATGAAATTTTTGATTTATAAAAAATAAGAAAGAGGTGAATTTACTGTGATTATTGTGCATAAATATGGTGGAACTTCGGTTGCTACAACGGAAAAAATAATGAATATTGCAAAATATTTGGGAAGTGTGAAGGATTCTGGAAACGATGTGGTTGTCGTGGTTTCAGCAATGGGAAAAACTACAGATGCCTTAATAAAATTGGCTCACGAAATTACTGATAAACCTGACTTGAGAGAAATGGACAGGCTGATGTCAACTGGAGAGCAGCAGACAATTGCGTTACTTAGCATTGCTTTACAGACACTTGGATATGAAGCTATCTCGCTTACAGGGGCTCAGGCTGGAATAAAAACGAGCGGACATTATACAAAAAACAGAATTGAGGACATTAACGGAAAAGAGATAAAAGAACATCTATCAAAAGGGAAAATTGTAGTTGTAGCTGGATTTCAGGGAGTAAATGAAGCTGGAGATGTGACAACTTTGGGACGTGGAGGATCTGATACATCGGCTGTTGCTCTGGCGGCTGCACTTGGAGGAAAATGTGAAATTTACACAGATGTAGATGGAATTTACTCAATTGACCCAAGAGTTTATAAAGATGCAAAAAAATTGCCAGTTATTTCTTATGATGAAATGATGGAGCTGGCTTTTTTAGGAGCTGGAGTAATGGAGCCAAGAGCAGTTGAGCTTGGAAGCAAATATGGTGTAGAAATTTACGTTGGAAAATCGCTTGGAGAAAAAAATGGAACGATTATAACATCGGTAGAAAAAACAAAGGAGAATAAGGAAATGGAGCAAAAAGTAATAACTGGAGTATCAATCAATGAAAATATGGTAATGGTAAATGTGGAGGAAATCCCAACAAATGCACAAAACGTATATGAAATTTTTGAAAAAGCCGAAGCAAATGGAATAAACATTGACATAATAAGTCAAAATGATGTAACAAGCCATCACGGAAGTTTTGCCTTTACTTGTCCAAAAACAGACATTGCCGCACTTGAAAAAATTGGAGCAGAAATAGAAGCGGAATTTCCAAGAACATCGTTCATAATAAATCCTTATATTACAAAAGTTTCTGTAGTAGGAATAGGACTGATAAGCAACATTGGAGTTGCTGCCAAAATGTTTAGAATCCTTTCAGAAAACGACATAAGTTTCCATCAGGTTTCTACTTCTGAAATCAGTATTTCATTAGTTGTAGACGAAGTTATGGGAAAAAAAGTGGCTGAGTTATTTGCGAAGGAATTTGATTTGTAGAAAATTTTAAGATAAATAATGAACCAATTCAAAGATTATTAAATATAGAATATAAAAAAATGATGGAGGTTTTTGAGATGTTAAAATTTGAGAAATATCAAGGTGCGGGGAATGATTTTATTATTGTTGCTGAGAAGGATCTTATTGAAAAAGGAATACCTGAATATGGGGAATTTGCAAGTCAGGTTTGTGATAGACATTTTGGAGTAGGTGCGGACGGACTGATTATATTGAAATATGTAGCAAGTATGCCATTTATGTTTTTCTTTAATGGAGATGGAAGTCAGGCACCGATGTGTGGAAATGGAATAAGATGTTTTTCCCACTATCTTGTAAACAATCATCTAGTTGAAGGGAACGAATTTACTGTAAAAACGGTTCCCGGCGATTTGACAATACAAGTAAATTACGATGAGGAAAAGGATGATTTTACAGCAAGAGTGAATATGGGAAAACCTGTTTTTAATGTAAAAGAATTAATAAATATTGAAAAAGAGCAGTTTTTAAAAGAAAAAATCAATATTGATGAAAAAGAAATTGAAATTTCATATATTTTTATGGGAACTGACCATTCTGTAATATTTGTAAATGATTTTGCAGATTATAATATTGATGAGCTTGGTAAAAAAATTGAAAATTATACTGACTTATTTCCCAAAAAAGTCAATGTAAACTTTGTAAAGGTGTATGACAGGGAGCATATAGAAGTAATCACATGGGAACGTGGAGCAGGAAGAACATTGGCTTGTGGAACAGGGGCTACAGCTTCAGCTGTACTTGCCAAAACTTTTGATTTTGTAGATGATAAGGTAAATGTGAAAGTTCCAGGAGGGCAGCTTGTTATTGAGTATGAAGGTGGAGAAAATGATGTATTTATGACAGGGCCTAGTGAAAAAATAGCTGAAGGAATGTATAAATATCAAAGATAATTAAATTTTTAGTTTAGAAAGTTAAATTAAGGAAAGAAGGAATAAAATGAAATTTGAAGGTTCGTACGTTGCGTTAATTACGCCATTTAAAAATAATGGAACAGAATTGGATGAGGATAAATTAAGAGAATTGGTAAATTATCACATTGAAAATGGTACATCTGGAATCGTACCTTGTGGAACAACTGGAGAAGCTCCAACTTTGACATTCGCAGAACATGAAAAAGTAATAAAAATAGTTGTGGAGGAAGTGAAAGGAAGAATACAGGTAATCGCAGGGGCAGGATCAAATAATACAACAAGAGCGATAGAACTTACAAAATACGCAAAGGAACTGGGAGCAGATGCTGCATTAAGTACTTGCCCATACTACAACAAACCAAGTCAAAGAGGACTTTATGAACATTACAAAACAATTGCACAAGAAGCAAAATTCCCTATAATGCTTTACAACGTGCCTGGAAGAACAGGAACAAATATTGAAGCAGAAACAATCGCAAAACTGGCTGAAGTACCTGAAATTGTAGCTGTAAAGGAAGCAACAGGAAGTCTTGAACAAATGATAAGAATTCAGGATTTATGTGGAGATAAAATTGAAATTCTTTCAGGAGAAGACCACTTAATCTTGCCAATGCTGTCAATCGGTGCAAAAGGAGTTGTTTCAGTAGTTGCCAATATAATGCCTCAAGAAATGAGCGATTTAATCAGTTCATTTTTAAACAAGAATTTTGATAAGGCATTTGAACTGCACACAAAATTATACGATGTAAGTAGAAACATGTTTGTAGAAGGAAATCCTGTAACTGTAAAAGCTGCTATGAAAATACTTGGAAAACTTGACAATGACATAGTAAGATTGCCATTGGTAGCAGCTGAGGCGGATACTTATGGAAAATTGACAAAAGTGTTTAAAGAAAAAGGAATTTTTTAATTCTTTATTTGTTGGAAATTTTAAATTGTAAAAAGAGCTGGATTAAACTCCAGTTTTTTTTTGTAATAATTTTATTACTTACACTAAACACCGTTTAAAAATAGGAATAAATTTTTATAATTAGGATTGCTCAATAGCTAATCCATAATCATTCAATTAAATTGTTTATTATTATTTTTTAGATATCTTGATTAATAGATATTTTTTCATATTACTATGTTTTTTCTTTTTATTTTCGTAGGATTGCTCATTGCCGCAAATCCTACAACCTATGGCTAGTCTACGACATTTTTCTGCACTGTCAAAAAACTCGCTATGCTCAGTTTTGCCAGCACAGAAAAATGCTCCGACGGGTTATTTATACTAGAATCTGATTGAAAGATGAAAATTATATTTTAATTATTTGAAAATATTAGATTTATACCCTTTATTAGAAAAGTTTGTAATAATTTCGTTATTTATAAAGGGAGTTAGTATTAAATATTCAAATTAATAATTTTTTATAATTTTACAAAATATTTTAAGTAAAAAGAAAAAAATCTAAAAAAAATATAAAAAATTTTTTTGAATATTGAAAATTATGGGGTACAATATTTAATAGGGAAATTTTAAATAGTAAATAATCAAAACTAAAAGTTGAGAGGAATGGATAAAGATGATACACACAGCGAAAGAGTTAGAAGAGATACAGAAAAATTTTATTGAGATGGAAGTGAAAAGTTTTGCAAGGGAAGTTGTTGAATTTATTGATGAAAGTCCGAGCAGTTATCATGTTGTAAAGAATTGTTCAGATATTTTGGATGAAAATGGATTTGAGAGAATTATGCCTCGTGAAAAATGGGAGTTAAAAAAGGGCGGAAAGTATTTTTTCAAAAAATCCAGTTCTACAATAATTGCTTTTACAGTTGGTGAAAATTTTGATGCGAGAAAAGGTTTTAAGATTTTTGGTGCACATACTGATTCTCCTTGTTTTAGAATAAAGCCTAATCCTGAAATGGTGACAGAAAATATAGTGAGATTAAATACAGAAGTTTATGGAGGGCCTATTTTGAGTACGTGGTTCGATAGACCGCTCTCTATTGCTGGACGTGTTATTGTGAAAGGCGAAAATCCATTTTTTCCAAAAACTGTAAAAATTAAGATAGATGAACCGCTTTTGACAATACCAAATCTTGCGATTCATCAGAATAGAGAAGTAAATAATGGAGTAAAAATTGATAAACAGAATGATGTCTTGCCTGTAATTTCACTTATTAATCATAATTTTGAGAAGGAAGGCTATCTTGAAAGAATTATTTTAAAAAAGACAGGAATAAAAAAAGAAGATATAATTGATTTTGACTTGTATTTGTATGCAACGGAAAAAGGGTGTCTTTTAGGTGCAAATGAGGAATTTATATCTTCACCAAAAATTGACAATCTTGCTTCTGTTTATACAGGGCTGATTGGACTTGTGGAATCTGAAGAAAATAAGGACAGGATTAATATTTTTGTAGCTTTTGACAATGAAGAGATAGGAAGTGCTACAAAGCAGGGAGCTGATTCCAATTATCTTTTGAATACGCTAGAAAGAATTTCATTGTCGTTAGGACTTGATAGAAGCGAGTTTTTACAGATGCTGGAAAGTTCGTATATTTTATCAGCTGATGCTGCACATGCCGCACATCCTGCACATTTAGGCAAAACAGACCCTACAAATCGTGGAAGAATAAACGAGGGTGTTTCAATAAAAATTAGTGCAAAACAAAAATATACGTCTGATGGATATTCAATTGCTGTAATCAGACAACTTATTGAAGGAACTAATATAAGGATTCAGCCTTTTGTAAATGAATCAAATGAACTTGGAGGAAGTACAATTGGACCGCTTTCTTCAACACATCTGGATATAGATGGAGTAGATTTGGGAGTTCCAATGTTTGCGATGCATTCAGTACGTGAATTATGTGGGATTTTTGATGTGTTTTATTTGAAGGAATTAGCGAAAGAGTTTTTTTCAAAAGGATAGAAGATATTATTTTTAAAGAGATAGTCATGCATTGGCTATCTTTTTTGATGTTGTTTTTTTACAGTATCTATGATAGAATGAAGAATAAAATAAAAACTGGAAAGGTAATGTAATGAAAGTATATTTAGAATTATTCTGGATTTTTTTTAAGATAGGAGCATTTACTCTTGGTGGAGGATATGCTATGGTTCCACTTATTCAAGCTGAAATTGTTAATAAAAAGAAATGGATTGAAGAAGAGGAGTTTGTAAAGCTTCTGGCACTTGCTCAGTCTTCACCAGGTGCATTGGCAGTAAATATATCGGTTTTTGTAGGATATAAAATGAAAAAGATGCTTGGTGTAATAGTTACGGTTATAGCAGCAACATTACCATCTTTTATAATTATTCTCCTTATAGCGTCACTGTTTAGCAATATACAGGATAATATATATGTAATAAAGGCATTTAAGGCAATAAGACCAATGGTAGTTGCATTAATTGCAGCAAGTGTCTATACAATTGGAAAATCGGCTAAAATTAATACAAAAACGTTATGGATTGTAATTTTGGTTGCAGTAATGGTAGCATTTTTTAAATTCCCGCCTATTATTATGATTATTTTAGGTGCATTTTTAGGAAATCTTTGGATGATTTGGAGGAAAAATAAATGAATTTAGCGATATTATTGATATTATTTTTTGTATTTTTTAAAATAGGATTGTTCAGTTTTGGTGGTGGATATGCAATTTTACCGCTTATTCAGGCAGATGTTGTAGATTTACATAAATGGGTAAATGTACAGCAATTTACAGATATTGTAGCAATTTCACAAGTAACACCGGGACCAATTTCATTAAATGCTGCAACTTATGTTGGATATTTGATTGGAAATAAAGTGGGATTTTGGGATGCATTTGTAATGGGGACAGTTGCAACAATAGGACTGATTCTTCCATCAGTCATTGTAATGTCATTTTTTAGTAAATTTTATTTGAAGTTTCAGGATAATAAATATATGGATAATGCGTTTGCAGGCTTAAAAATTGTTGTTGTCGGATTAATTCTAGCGGCAGCTATAATGCTGATTGATAAAAATAATTTTATAGACTGGAAAAGTGTGGTGATATTCATTGTTTCTGTGACACTTGTGCTAAAATGGAAAGTAAATCCAATATTACTCACAGTAATTGCAGCAATTGCAGGAATAATAATTTACTAAATTGGCTGTTTTCTTAAAAGTCAAAAGTAATAATCTGAGAAATTTTAAAAACAAATTTTGTAATGAAAATATATGGGAATATTTTATAATTATTAAAACATAAAATTAATAAATATCGATTTTTAATAAAAGAAAAGGATATGAAAGAAAAGAGGGAAATTATGAAAAAAAAATATACTATTGCAGTATTAATACTGATTTTAGTATTTAGCTGTGGTAAAAAAGATAAAAAGACACAAAATTCTCAAAGCAAGCCGAAGATTGAAAATATACAGGATGATAAGCTTAAGGAATTAACGAAAAAAGCTGAAAAAGGAGATGTGTCGGCACAGACTGAACTTGGAGAAATGTATCTTCATGGAAATGGAGTAAAAGTAGATTACAAAAAATCTATGGAGTGGAGTAAAAAAGCTGCTGAAAAAGGAAGCTACCGTGCAATGACTAACATCGGAATTCTTTATTTTGACGGACTTGGTGTAGAAAAAGACTATAAAAAGGCTTTTGATTCATTTTCAAAGGCGACAGATGGTGGAGATACGAAAGGACCAAGATACTTAGGGATAATGTCTGAAAAAGGACTTGGCGTGAAAAAAAGCCTTGATGATGCCGCATTTTACTATGAAATTGGAGATAGCAGCGGAGACTTGACGTCACGATACAATCTCGGTAAAATTCATGAAAAAGTAGGAGATTATGCAAGATCAATAGAACTTTACAAAAAAACAGATGAAAGAATGGATAAAATTACAGCTCCAATGTACGAAGCACTTGGAGATTTATATGCAGCTGGAAAAGGTGTAGAAAAAAATACAAAAGAAGCTAAGGAATGGTATGAAAAAGCTGTAAAATCTGGAAGTCAGGAAGCTCAAGATAAAATAGCGAAATTAAAATAGTCTTTAAAATTTTCATTTAATTTTTTATTTTAACAAGTTATAAAAATTTTGTAAATAATATTATTTACTAAAATTGTTATTTATGATAAAATAAGTTAAGAAATTTAAATATATTTATATAACTATATAATTTTTATTTTAATTAAATATAAATTCTATAATTTTAGAAATTTAAATTTTATGTGAACTATAAATATAATATTTAGACTGAATGTAAAATTAAGAGAACTTTATTTCAGACTATACTTTTTTACTTAAACTTTATATAATTTTTAGAATTTTATAAAATAAAAATTAATGAAAATAGAAAGGAGATGCTACGTTAATTGTAGTCTTTTTTATTAAAAGGTAGAAAATATTTTAATAAAAAAAGAAATGTAGCAGTAGGAAATAATGTTAGAAACATTGATTTTTAGAGAAATAAGATATAATGAAAATAATGAGCAGCTTCTCAAGGAAAATTTAGAAAAAATAAAAGAAAATCCTGATGATGTGGAAGTATTAAAAACATTAGCTTCCATCTATCACGCACTAAAAGAAAATGATAAAGCAATTGATATTTATGAAAAATTGGTAAAATTAAAGCCTGAAGAAATAGAAACAAGAGCATTTCTAGGTTATTTGTACTATGAAAATGAAGAACTTGATAAAGCTGAAGAAAACTTTAATAAGGCACTTGATGTAAGCACAGAGGATGAACCATTTATATTGTTTCTTTTGGGAAATATTTATTCAAGAAAAGGTAAAATCTCAGAAGCGGTTGACTGTTATGAGCTTGCTATATTCCTTGATTTTGATATGTATGTTGCACATATCGATTTTGCTAGAAAATATGAACATATGGGACGGCACCAAAAGGCACTTGAAGAATACAGAGCAGCTTTTAGAATTGATTCAAGGGATGAAGGACTTATTGAAAAAATAAATTACATTGAAAATAAATGTAAAAATTCAGAAGATGAAGATAAAAAAGTAAATTTTTCAGGAGTAAATTTAGGAATTGTTTAAAATTAAGCTGAATATTTTTGAATAAAATATAGTTTTAGAAAGTTGTCGTATGATAACTTTCTATTATTTTTTAAATGATATTAAAGGAGAGAAAAAGTGGTAAATTTAGTATGTGAGGCTATTCTTCCGGATTGTCCGATGAAGGATGTGGAAGAAATTGAAAAAAGTATAATGACAATCTATAAAAAGAGTATATGGGCAAAATTTTTGAAGGCAATTAGTGATTTTGATATGATACAGGATGGGGACAAGATTGCGATTGGAGTTTCTGGCGGAAAAGACAGTTTGCTTTTAGTAAAGCTGTTTCAGGAATTGAAGAAAGACAAACGGAAAAATTTTGAATTTAAGGCAGTTAGCTTAAATCCTGGTTTTAGAAATTCTGATTTGGATAATTTTAAAAATAATTTGGATAAGTTAAATATTGACTGTGAGATTATTAATACGAATATTTGGGAAATTGCAAATGAAAAGGCAAAGGACTATCCGTGCTTTTTATGTGCTAAAATGCGACGTGGAATTTTGTATACGCAAGTAGAGGAACTTGGATTTAATAAATTGACGCTTGGTCATCATTTTGATGATGTAATTGAAACAACTCTTATAAACATGCTTTATGCAGGAACAATGAAGACAATGACTCCAAAAGTTCCATCAACTTCTGGAAAATTAGAACTAATTCGACCATTAATCTATGTAAAGGAAGCTGACATAATTGATTACACAAAAACAAACGGAATCCGTGCGATGAACTGCGGATGTACAATCGAAGCTGGAAAAACTTCAAGTAAACGTAGGGAAGTAAAAAATTTATTAGCCGAACTTGAAGAAAAAAATCCAGGAGTAAAGCAAAGTGTATTTAATTCAATGAAAAATATAAATCTGGATTATGTTTTTGGATATACAGGCGGTAAGGAAACTGAATAAATAAAGAAATTGTTATATTTAATTGTTGTAACTGATAGCTTTAAAGAAAAAAATATAACTTTATAATATCGTGGCATCAAATATTTAGAGTAGTCATAGACTGCTCTTTTTATATATAGTTTTTTAGTCAGAAGTCGAAAAATTGATTGTATATATAGGGAGAATAAGGTATAATTAAAAAAGAAACATAAAAATAAAAGTTTAGGAGTGAATTTTATGAAAAAAAATTTCGATCAAAAATGGTGGCATAAATCAGTAGTTTATCAAATTTATCCAAAGAGCTTTAATGATACGACTGGAAGTGGAGAAGGAGATATAAGGGGAATTATTGAGAAACTTGATTATTTGAAGGAACTTGGAGTGGAAGTAATCTGGATTACTCCAATGTATAAATCTCCACAAAATGACAATGGATATGATATAAGTGATTATTATGACATTGATCCTAATTACGGGACAATGGCAGATTTTGAGGAAATGCTGACAGAAGCACATAAAAGAAATTTAAAAATAGTTATGGATATTGTTGTAAATCACTCTTCTACTGAAAATGAATGGTTTAAAAAGTCTGAAGCAGGAGATCCTGAATATAAGGATTTTTACATATGGAAAGATGCAGTTGATGGAAAAGAGCCTACAAACTGGCAATCAAAATTTGGAGGAAATGCCTGGCAATATTCAGAAAAAAGAGGACAGTATTACCTTCACTTGTTTGATGTTACGCAAGCTGATTTAAACTGGGAAAATGAAAATGTAAGAAAAAAGGTATATGAAATGATAAAATTATGGCTGAATAAAGGCGTGGATGGATTTAGGCTGGATGTTATAAATCTTATATCAAAGGATCAGAGATTTTTAAGTGATGATGGAAGTGATACAAGATTTTTTCCTGACGGAAGAAGATTTTATACAGACGGACCTAGAATTCACGAATTTTTGAAGGAAATGAATAAAGAAGCCTTTGGAGGAGGAGAGCTTATTACGGTTGGAGAAATGTCTTCTACAAGCCTTGATAACTGTATCAGATATTCAAATCCTGATGAAAAGGAATTATCAATGGCATTTTCATTCCATCATTTAAAAGTAGATTATCCAAATGGGGAAAAATGGGTAAAAGCACCGTTTAACTTTGTAGAGTTAAAAAAAATATTGTCTAAATGGCAAATTGGAATGTATGAAGGAAATGGATGGAATGCGACTTTCTGGAATAATCACGATCAGCCAAGAGCATTGTCAAGATTTGGAAATGATAAGGAATATCATAATGAGTCGGCTAAAATGCTTGCCACAGTTCTTCATGGATTACAGGGAACACCTTACATTTATCAAGGGGAAGAATTTGGAATGACAAATCCATATTTTGATGAGATTAGTAAATATCGTGATATAGAATCAACCAATAATTACAAAATTTTATTGGATAAAGGACATTCTGAAAAAGAAGCTATTGAAATTTTAATGCAAAAATCAAGAGATAATTCCAGAACGCCTGTTCAATGGAATGATTCTGAAAATGCAGGATTTACAACTGGAACTCCATGGATTGGAGTGCCTGAAAATTATAAAAAAATTAATGCTGAAGCGGCTTTAAAAGATAAAAATTCAATATTCTATCATTACAAAAAATTAATTGATTTAAGAAGAAATGAAGAATTAATGATAACAGGAAAATATGAAGACATTGATTTGAAAAACCAAAGTGTTTATGCCTACAAACGTGTTGGAGAAAATGGAGAATTAGTTGTAATCAGTAATTTCTATGAACCTGAAGTGGAATTCGAATTGGAAAGAAATGGAGTTACAGGACTGGAAAATGCTCAAGTTTTATTATCAAACTATGAAACGGCGCCTGAAATCAAAGATGGAAAAATTATTTTAAAGCCTTATGAAGCGATTATTTTTAAAAAATAATAAAAATAAAGTTTGCTGCTAAATAAATTTTTTATATTTGAACTTATTTAGTAGTATTTTAAATAAAAAGAAAAGAAGGAAATAAAAATGAAAACAGAAATTATATGCGTTGGAACAGAATTATTAGTCGGAGATATTGTGAATACAAATGCACAGTATATTTCAGCAAAACTTACAAATATTGGGATTGACTTGTATTATCAGACTACCGTTGGGGATAATTATGGAAGGCTTATGGAGTGTATCGAAAATGCTTTTAAAAGGGTTGATTTAGTAATTACTACTGGAGGTCTTGGACCTACAATTGATGATATTACAAAGGAAGTTGTAGCTGATTATTTTGGAGAAGAGTTAGAAGTAATTGAGAAATACTATGACTTTATTGTAAAAAAATACAATGAAAGAGGTTTTGGAGAAGTAGCTTCTGGTGGGATAAAAGAAGCTTCAATTTTAAAAAATTCAAAATTACTTGATAACGAAGTTGGGCTTGCACCAGGATTTTTTTATGAAAAAGATAATAAAAAAATAATAGTATTGCCAGGACCTCCTAGAGAAATGGCTTGGATGGTAGATAATCAAGTTCTACCACTTTTAAAGCAATATTCAAATGATATTTTACTAATGAAAACTCTTGAAATAAGGGGAGTTCCAGAAGGGAAAATTGATGACAGGCTAAAAGATTATTTTGAAATGTCAAATCCAACTGTTGCTCCATATGCGAAAGATGGTTGTGTTCATGTAAGAATTGCCATGAAAGGTGATAGAGGGAGTACAGATTATTTGATTGCTGAAATTGATAAGATTTTGAATGAAATTATGGAAATCTATCCTCAAGCGTCAGAAATTAAAGAAAAGTGATAAATTCGTAAAATAGGTTATTATTGATTTTATTAAAGAACTTCTATAGGTAATTTAATTAATAGTAGAAGAAATTAATAAAATTGAGTTAATCTATTTTTTATTGTATTCATTTATTCTATTATTTAAAAGATTTGTAAAAATTTATAAAAAATGGTATAATTAAAGAAATTTTAAGAAGGTATTTTGAGTAAGTAATTGTAAAGTTTTTTATAGGGAAAATAATAAAAGATTTTACTATTATTTGCTCCCTTCTTAAAAAAAGAAATTTTAGGAGGAAAAATGTTTGAAGAGAAAATTTATGGTTTTAATTTAGGAAACCAGAAAATTAAAATAAGTACAGGGAAAATTGCACGTCAAGCTGGGGGATCTGTTGTTGTTCAATGTGGAGGAACTGTGCTTTTGGTTACAGCGACTAGAAGTAAGGATGTTAGGGAAGGGCAAGATTTTTTCCCTTTAACAGTTGATTATATCGAAAAATTTTATGCATCTGGAAAATTTCCAGGCGGGTTTATAAAAAGGGAAACTAAGCCAGGAACTGATGAAATTTTGATTTCAAGATTGATTGACAGACCAATTAGACCTTTATTTCCAGAAGGATTTTTGAATGCAGTACACATTGTAGTTACAGTGCTTTCGTATGATGAAGTGAATTATCCTGAAAATCTTGCTACAATTGGAGTTTCTACTGCTTTAGGATTATCAGATATTCCATTTGCAGGAACTGTGGCTGGAGTTACAGTTGGGTACATTAATGGAGAATACATCTTAAATCCAACAGGAGAGCAATTATTAGAAAGTGAAATTCAATTATCTGTTGCAGGAACAAAAGACGCTGTAACAATGGTAGAAGCTGGAGCTAAGGAAGTTTCTGAGGAAGTTATGCTGGAAGCAATTATGTTTGGGCATGAAAGAATTAAGGAAATTTGTGCTGAACAGGATAAATTCCTTGCACAATTTGAAATTCAGAAATATGAATTTGAGAAAAAAGAAGTAGATCCTGAAATTAAGGAATTTATTGACAGTTTTGAAAATGAAGTTGAAAAAGCAATAATGACTCCAGGAAAACTTGAAAAATATGAAGCAATTGACAATTTGGAAATAGAGCTTTTTGAAAAATATGTTGAAAAGCTTGAAAATGAAGATAAGGAAATTGATGACACTCTTGAAAAAGAATTTAAAAAATATTATAGAGATGTAGAAAAAAGACTTGTCAGGGATGCTATTTTGTATAAACAATACCGTGCTGACGGACGTCAAACTACTGAAATCCGTCCAATTGATGTAGAAATTGATACGCTTCCAGTACCTCATGGATCTGCATTGTTCACACGTGGGGAAACACAGGCATTAGTTGTTGCAACACTTGGAAGTAAGGAAGATGAGCAAATTATTGACGGAATGGAAGATGAAACACGTAAAAAATTCTTCTTGCACTATAACTTCCCGCCATATTCAGTTGGAGAAGCAGGATTTATGAGAGCTCCTGGAAGACGTGAACTAGGACATGGGAATTTGGCTGAAAGAGCGTTAAAATATGTTATGCCAGATACAGAAAAATTCCCGTATACAGTAAGACTTATTTCTGAAATTACAGAATCAAATGGTTCATCATCACAGGCTTCAATTTGTGGAGGGTCTCTTGCGTTAATGGCAGCTGGAGTACCAATAAAATCTACAGTTGCAGGAATTGCTATGGGTCTTATAAAAGAAGGAGATACATTTACAGTACTTACGGATATTCAAGGGCTTGAAGATCATCTTGGAGATATGGACTTTAAAGTTGCAGGTACGAAAAATGGAATTACTGCAATTCAAATGGATATAAAAATTGAAGGAATTACAAGAGAAATAATGGAAATTGCTTTAAGACAGGCATTAGAAGGAAGATTATTCATCATTGATAAAATGGAAGCAGTAATTAGTGAGCCAAGAGCTCAGGTTGCTGAAAATGCGCCAAAAATTGAGATTATTAAGATTAATCCTGATAAAATTGCTGGACTTATCGGTCCAGGTGGAAAAGTTATTAGAGCAATTATTGATGAAACTGGAGTTTCGATAGACATTGAAGACGACGGAACCGTTTCGATTTTCGGAAAAGAATCTGAAAATATGAAAAAAGCTTTAGAACTTGTTAAAAGACAAACTCAGTCAGTTGAGTTAAATGAAATTTATGATGGAAAAGTTACAAAACTGATGAAATTTGGTGCATTTGTAGAAGTATTGCCAGGGAAAGAAGGACTTTTACATATTTCTGAAATTAGCAATAAGAGAGTGGAAAAGACTGAAGATGCATTAAAAGAAGGACAAAATGTCAGAGTCAAAGTAATTTCAATGGAAAGCGAAGATAAATTTAACTTGAGCATGAAGGCATTGCAGCAATAGGATTATATTATAATTACAAAGGAGCGTGAAAGGTATGAAAATGAATTTACCTAATAAATTAGCCATATTAAGAATAATTCTAGTTATACCATTTGTCATTTTTTTAAGTTTAGCTCTGGAAGTTTCAGATAATACAGCAGTTTCTATGACAATGAGAGTATTTGCAGCGATTATCTTTGTAGGAGCGTCTATAACAGATTATTATGATGGGAAAATTGCAAGAAAATATAACTTGATTACAAATTTAGGAAAACTGCTAGATCCTTTAGCAGATAAAATTCTTGTTATTTCGGCTTTAGTAACACTTGCAAAATTTAGTCAGATTAGCCTATGGTTTGTAATAGTTATAATATTTAGAGAATTAATGATAACAGGACTTCGTTCAATTGTAGCGGCTGAAGGGGTTGTTATTGCAGCAGAAAGTCTTGGAAAGTGGAAGACTGCTACTCAGATGATAGCACTTACACTAATAATTTTAATACCTTTCAGTTTTACAATAAATAACATTTTATTACTTACTCCACTGATATTAACAGTAGTTTCAGGAGTTGAATATGTTATAAAATGTAAAAATGTTCTAAATAAATAAAATAATAACCTTTTTAAATTTTTTGGAGGTGTGATTTTGGATAATGTTATAGCAGTGATATTAAAGCTGTTTGATTTATATGCTCTTCTTATTTTAATAAATATTTTAGGAACTTGGATTGACCCATATAATCAAGTAGGACTTTTTCAATGGGTAAGAAAAGTTACAGAGCCATATTTACGGATGTTTAAAATAATAATTCCGATAGGAAGTATGAATCTTGATATTTCGGCAATGCTAGGATTAATGATTTTGGAATTGATAAAAGAAATTTTTGTAAGAACTGTTTTACTAGGTTCATTTTAAATATAAAGACATTAAAATTTTACTCATTTAATAAATAGAATTTAGAAAAACTAAGATAAAAAAAAATGAGAATATTATTTTTTCTAAGAAAAAAGGAGTAAAATAACTAGCATTATAAAGATTTTAAAATCTAAAAAATATAAATTTTATGAAAGAGGAGACTTTAAAAGTATGAAATTAAAAAGACTTTTGACTACATCTTTTATGGCGGCAGCACTTACAGCAACAGCTGCAGTTTCAAAAGATACAGATATTTTACATGATAAGCATATTGTTCAAAATACGAACATTACAGGAGATATGTATAGTGCACAAAATGCATTTGCAGCAGTTTATGAAAAAGCAAAAGACTCAATTGTAAATATTAGAACAAAGAAAACGATTGTAGTAGAAACATATAATCCACTTGAAGCATTTTTATTCGGTACATCTGGGAGAAGACAGCAAAGACGTGAATCAGGAAGTTTGGGTTCAGGATTTATAATTTCAAGTGATGGATATATGATGACAAATAATCACGTTATTGACGGAGCAGATGAAATTTATGTAAAATTATCTGATGGGCATGAATATTTGGCAAAATTAGTTGGAACATCACCAGAAGTGGATATTGCAATTTTAAAAGTAAACACAAACAGAACTTTCAAACCGCTTAAATTTGCAAATTCAGATAATATCAAAATTGGACATTGGGCGATTGCATTTGGTAATCCATTAGGATTGAACAGCTCGATGACAGTTGGAGTAGTTGGAGCTTCTGGAAGAAGTTCGCTTGGAATTGAACAAGTTGAAAACTTTATTCAGACAGATGCTTCTATTAACCAGGGAAACAGTGGTGGACCACTTCTTAATATTAATGGAGATGTTATTGGTGTAAATACTGCCATTTATTCTCCAAATGGTGGAAGTGTTGGATTAAGTTTTGCAATTCCATCAAACTTGGCTGAAAATGTAAGAGATTCAATTATAAAAAAAGGAAGATATGAACGTCCATATGTTGGAATTTCTGTATTAGACTTATCGCCTGAATTGAAGAAAGCAAGAAAAATTTCTTATTCAACAGGTATTTTAGTTCAACAAGTTTATCCAAATTCTCCAGCAGCAAAATATGGATTAAAAGTTAATGACTTAATTCTTGAAATTAACGGAAAACCTGTAACGTCAGCAGGAGCGTTTATTGGTGAGCTTGCAGCTAAGAAAATAGGAGAAACAGTTAATCTGAAAGTATATTCAAACGGAGCAGAAAAAAATATTTCAATGAAGTTAGAATCATTTAATTATCAAAAACAGCAGCAAAGAAGATAAAAATAATTAAGTTATAAAAAAAGTAGGCTTTCTCAAATATTTTGAGTTAGCCTTTTTTCTTTAAAGTTATTTGTTTTTAAAATCGATTTTCAGTGGGTGTTAGCCGTGTCTACTTGAGATATCATTGGACAACAGATGTTATTGCTAGTGTCATTATTTCATATTTTATTGCAAAATTTGTGTATAAAAAAATTAACTTCCAGCAGTATAAAGTTCAAATGTATACTAAAAAAGATATTAAAATGGAAAAATCAAGAAGAAAAAGAGATAATTTAGGGATAGTTTCTTATCAGACCAAATAATAAAAAATTAAATTTTTATAGTATCTAGAACAGGGAGAAAATTTTATTCTCCTTTTTTTTTATCTATTTTTCCATTGTCATTTTGCAATTTATGAGATATAATAAAATTGATGTTTCTTGAAAGGAGTTACACCAGTGAGTAAATATAAGGAAGTTTACAATGATATAAAGGAAAAGATTACAAATGGGACATTTAAGGCAAGAGAATTTTTAAAAAGCGAATCTGAACTTGCACGTAAATATTCATATTCAAAAGATACGATAAGAAAAGCCTTGTCAATGCTTGAACTGGATGGATATATTCAGAAAATTAAAGGAAAAAATTCGATGGTTCTTGAGAATGGAAGATTTAAAAATAGCCTGTCAAATTTACGTACTTCAAAGGAACTGAATCAAATTGAAAATATTAATATAAAAACCAATCTCATTGATTTGAGACTCATTCAGGGAGACTCTGAACTTATGAGAATTTTTGAAGTATCTGAAGAAGCTTTGTTTTATAGGGTTTTACGTACAAGAGTTTTGGATGGGGAAGCGCTTGAATATGAAAAGACTTACTTTGATAAGCGAATTGTACCATTTTTAGATAAAAAAATTGCAGAAAGTTCAATTTACGATTATCTTGAAAAAAAATTACATCTAAAAATATCCCATTCACGACGAGATATAAAATTTAGATATGCTACTGAAGATGAAAAAAAACATATGGATTTAAAAGACTTTAATCTAGTTGTCGTAATTGAAAGCCATACTTATCTTTCTAATGGAACATTGTTTCAGTATGGCGTAAATTTATATAGGCCAGATAAATTCGTTTTTTCAACAGTGGCAAAAAGATAGGCAAGGTGAAAATTTGTGAGAATTTTAGTAATTGAAGATGAAAAGAATCTGAATGATATAATTGTAAAAAAGCTAGTATCGGAAAAATATTGTGTAGATAGCTGTTTTAATGGAAATGATGCACTGGAATATATTTTTTCTGTTGAATATGATGTTATTATTTCTGATATTATGCTTCCTGGGATAGATGGATTTGAAATTTTAAGAAGAATAAGGGAGAAAGAAATAAAAACACCTGTTTTACTATTGACTGCAAGAGATGGAATAGAGGACAGGGTAAAGGGGCTTGACTATGGAGCTGACGATTATTTAGTAAAACCATTTGCTTTTGATGAACTGATGGCAAGAATAAGAGTGCTTTTAAGAAGAAATCCGTCAAGCAGTAATTCAAATGCAAGCAATATATTCTCAATTGCAAATTTAACAGTAAATTGCAATTCTCACGATGTTTTTCGAGATAAAACGCCGATAAAGCTGTCAACTAGAGAATTTACAATTTTGGAATATATGATTAGAAATAAAGAGCGTGTGCTTTCAAGGGAACAAATTGAGCAGCATATATGGAATTATGACTATGAAGGCGGTACAAACGTGATAGATGTCTATATCAGATATTTAAGAAGAAAAATTGACAAGGATTTTGAACCTAAACTAATTCATACAATTCGTGGAGTCGGCTATGTATTAAAGGCTGAATAGGTTTTAAATCTTAAATAAAAAGGAATAAAAATAAACAATGAAAAGATTTTTTAATAATAGTTCAATAAAGTTAAAAATTGGTTTATGGTACATGGGAATTATGATTTTGCTTGTATTTTCATCACTGGCTATAGTTTTTTATATCAGTGAAAATATTATTCATTCGAGTGTACGAACTTATCTAAAAGATGTAGTAATTCATAGGCTTGATTATTTAACTATAAAAAATGGAGAAATTATAATTGACAGCAACTTTGATACAATGATTCAGAATGTGGAAATTGCCATTTATGACAAGGATTTCAAATTCCTTTATGGAAATTCACCAAATGGTTTTGAGATGGACAATAGGAAGTCAAAGGATGATAAAATTATGATTATTAGAAGCAATAATCAGAAATGGTATGTCTATAATAAGAAAATTGAACTTGGAAATTATGGAAAAGTATGGATTAGAGGAGTAATGCCTAATATTGGGCAATCAAGTGCCATTGAAACAGTTATTCAGATTTCCTTTGTAATTTTGCCATTTTTTCTTATACTTTCAGCAATTGGAGGCTACATTATTACAAAAAATGCCTTTACGCCAATTGAAAAGATTAGAAGAATTGCAGAAAAAATTAACGAAGGAAACGACTTGTCACAGCGAATAAATCTTGGAAAAGGTGATGATGAGCTTCACACACTTGCAAATACTTTTGATGTAATGTTCGATAGGCTTCAGACATCTTTTGAAAATGAAATTCAGTTTACTTCGGATGTTTCACATGAATTAAGAACACCGATTACAGTAATTTTGACACAGGCGGAGTACGGGAAAGACTCAATAAGTTCAGTCGAAGATGCACAAAAATCCTTTGGAATTATTGAAAAAGAAGGACAAAAAATGTCAAAACTAGTCTCACAATTATTAACTTTGGCGAGAATGGAACGAGGAAGACAAAAACTGAATATTGAAAACATCAATTTGAGTGAATTGCTAGAAATGATTATTGAAACTCAGACTTTAAGTGCAAAGACTAAAAATATAAAATTTGTTACAAAAATAATGCCTGAAATTTATGCAAATATTGATGAGATGATGATTATGAGAGTTTTTACAAATCTGATTTCAAATGCAATTTCGTATGGAAAACAGAACGGAACAGTTACAGTTGAATTATTTCTTCAAAAAAATAGGATTGTCAGTAAAATTTCAGATGATGGAATAGGCATTTCGGAAGACAAGCTGGATAAGATATGGCTAAGATTTTATCAAGTAGATCCGTCTAAAAATGGAGATAATTCAGGACTTGGACTTTCTATGGTAAAAAAAATTATAGAACTTCATAAAGGAGAGATTTTTGTAGAAAGTGAACTTGGGAAAGGTACAACTTTTACAATAATTTTATAAAATCTGAAAGAATTAAAAAAATTTACATTCTAAAATACCGATGAATAGCGAATAATATACAAAACTGAAAAAAATTTTTTAAAAAATTAAAAGTTCTCATTTTTCTTTAATGTTTATATGATACTATTATTTTGTAAGAGAGTGTGATACTTTTATAGCTCAACTTTAGTATCAAACTTATCTTACTCAAGTAGAAATAGTGCTTTAGATGGAATAATTTAAGTTTTTGTGTGAAAAAATGAAAAAATTATGTAGAACTATGAAGGAAGGAGAAATGTTAACAAATATTTATTTAAATTTTATTTTAGTAATTGTATATTATGAAGAAAAAAGTGGTAAATATTAGATACGTAAACATATTATTTAGAAAGAAAGGGATGATAGACTGTGAAATCTAGATTTTTGAAGATGATATTAGTCGGAATATTATTAATCAATTTTCAAAGTTTTTCAGGTGTAAAGGAAAGAAAAAAAATCACTGGAATTAAAGCAAAACAAATAGCCTTAACTAAAGTCCCAGGAGCAACATTTGCAAACGTTCTTGAATTTGATTCAGAGAGTGATAAATCATATAAAGGACAGATTAGTTATAGAGGTGTTGTATACAATTTCGAAATAGATGTTTACACAGGGAAAATAATAAATTGGAGTGAAGAAAATAATAAATAAAAAAAGAGTTTATGGAGAAAATGATATGATAAAAATAAAAAAAATAGGATGTTTTAATTATGCAATTACTTTAGTAACATTTCTTCTTTCTATCAATTTTTTGGTAAAAGGAAATAATATTGAATACAAGACAGAAGTGAAATTAACCCCGAAAGTGAATATAAAAACTTCTGATACACAAATTACACCAAATAAAGCAAAATCAATTGCGTTAGGACACGCTGGAGTTTCAGAGACAGCAGCTAATTTTAAAAAAATAAAATTAGATAACAAAAATGGAAAGGCTGTTTATGAAATAGAATTTATTGCGAATAATTCCAGATATGAACTCAGCATTGATGCTGGAAATGGTTCGGTTATAAAATTTGAAAAAAGATAAAATAAAACAAAGACTATATGGAAAATAAAAAATAATCTATATAGTCTTTTTATAATATTTAAATTTTATGGTGTTTTGTACTATTTACTATTTAAATAGTAAAAATCAGAAAATTCATGAAACTAAAGCTTTTTTTACAAAATTATATTATTTAACCTATGGAGCTATTAAAAATCTTTTAATTAAATATAGTTATTAATTATCCATCTTAAGAACTTTTGTAATTTTAGTTTAAAAATATTATGATTAATAAATATTTTTTCTATTTTTTATTCAATTTTTTGTAATGTAAGGGCATCAAACGCCATGCCCTTACAACCCCGCTTAACGCAAAACTTTCTTATAAAGAAAAAATAAAACTCGCTTCGTAAAACTATGCTCAGACAGTTATTTTTCCTTTAACGAAATTTTGCTTATTTAATATTTTCCAAATACAAAAGCCTAAAATTTAAATATAATAATCTTTATAATTTAGTATAGAATGTCGTGATTTTTTTGAAATGAAAACGACTAAACACATTTATGTGTTTCTTTCGCCAAAATCTTTATAACAAATATATTTTATAGAGTTATTCTAATCTTTATTTGCGAAAGTGAGCGTTAGCGAGTTTCGTTTTCGTAGTACTTCAAGTTTATCCAAATAATAAATGTTTAGACTACTTTCCCAAATAAAATTTGGAAATATTTCAAAAAAATGCTTAGACGAGCCAGGGTTAGTGTATAGCACTTTCGCCATTCTCTTTAATATATCCTTATTTAAATATGTTAGAATAACTATTGTTGCGAAATGAAGGGAAATGGCGATTGATTTCCCTTGCCTTATAAAAAGAAAAAATATAAGATTATGAAAAAATATTTATTAACAATAAGCAATTTTTTTTAATCTGAATAAAAATCCCTTATACGAATACTTAAAAATTAATTATATGATTTGATCGCTATTTTTTAAAAATGGGATTTAGTATTAAATTATAAGATAGAGTTATTATAGGTTCTTTTTTTCAAGGTTAAATAGTTTATCAGTTAAATAAGAGATAATTTTTTCGAAAAGAGCTTTATATTAATCTTATTCTAGTTGTAAATTACATCATTCCAAGATAGGCAGCACCTAAAATTCCTGCATCATTTCCAAGAGTTGCTGTAACAATTTTTAGATTTTCTAAAATTGATGGGAATGCTACATCTTTTAGTTTTTCTTTTACACGGTCAAATAGGAAATCTCCAGCAAGAGCAACTCCTCCACCTACAACAACAATTTCAGGATCTAGTATGCTAAGCAGATTTCCAATTCCTAATGCTAATTTTTCCGCTTCATAATCAACAATGTCAATTGAAAATTCATCACCTTTTCTAGCAGCATCAAATACATCCTTTGCTTCTAAATCTCTACCTTTTGTCATTTCATAAAGCAGGTTTTGTTTATTTACCGCAAGACGGCTTTTTGCTTCACGGATTATTCCAGTAGCAGAAGCGTATGCTTCCCAGCATCCTTTTTGTCCACATCCGCATAGTTTTCCATTTGGTTCAATTTTAATGTGTCCAACTTCTCCTCCAGCTCCGTGTTCTCCGCTTACAAGTTTTCCATCAACAATAATTCCGCCACCAATTCCAGTTCCAACAGCAAGACCTAGTACATTTTTATATCCTTGAGCAGCACCTTTCCACATTTCTCCAAGTGTAATAACATTAACGTCATTATCAACTTTTACTGGTTTACCAAGATTTTTTTCAAATTCCAATGCCAAATCCATCCCATGTTTCCAAGGGAAATTTGCCCAAAACTTAACAACTCTGGAATTTAACACGGGTCCTGGTACTCCAACACCAACTGAGACAACATTATCAAAATTAACATTAGTTCCTTCAATTTGAGTAATAAGAATTTTTGACAATCTTTGAATTGTTTCAGAAAAACCTTCCATTGAATCAGTTTTTACGATGGTTGTAAAAATGATATTCCCTTTTTCATCAACAAGTCCAATTTTTGTATTAGTTCCTCCCAAATCGATTCCTACATAATATTTCATATTTCCTCCTAAGTACAGTTATTTATATAACACATAGCAAAACATCTTTAAAATTAATTATTATATCAATATAAGTTTACCTTATTTCTTATATTTTTTCAATATTTTACAAAAATTTTTTTTAATGATATAATGTAAATATGTTTTTTAAAGAAAAAGGATATGTTTGATAATCTAATTTTTAAATTGAATACTTGTGGATAGATAATGGTATTTTAAAAGAATATAAAACAAAATTAAGTTATTGGACAAATTTAATAATATAAATTATGGAGGTTTTTATGAGAAGCTTATCGGGAATACAGCCCAGCGGAATTTTACATATTGGAAATTATTTTGGTGCCATTAAGCAGTTTGTAGAGTTGCAAGATGAATATGAAGGTTTTTATTTTTTGGCAAATTATCATGCTTTGACGTCTTCACCAAAAGGAGAGGATTTGAAGGCTAATACAATTGGTGTAATTTTGGACTATTTGGCTTTGGGGCTGAATCCTGAGAAGTCAACACTGTTTTTACAGTCAGATGTGCCTGAACATGCTGAATTATCTTGGATTTTATCGAACATTGCTCCAATGGGGCTACTAGAAAGAGCTCATTCATACAAGGACAAAGTTGCGAAGGGAATTAAGCCAAATGTCGGGCTTTTTACATATCCAATACTTATGGCAGCTGATATTTTAATGTATTCGCCAGATATTGTGCCTGTTGGAAAGGATCAGAAACAGCATTTGGAAATGACTCGTGATATTGCAACTAAATTTAATGAAACTTACGGCAAAGAAGTGTTTAAATTGCCAAAAGAAAAAATCGTTGAAAATGTAGCAACTGTGCCAGGAACAGATGGTGATAAAATGAGCAAGTCCTATGGAAATGTAATAAATATGTTTGGTTCAAAAAAAGCCTTGAAAAAACAAATAATGAGCATTGTAACCGATTCAACGCCTTTAGAAGAACCAAAAGACCCTGATAACAACATTACAAAATTATATGCTCTTTTTGCAACAGAAACGGAAGTAGAAGCGCTGAAGGAAAAATTCAGGGCTGGAAACTTTGGATACGGACACGCTAAAAATGAATTGTTTGATAAATTCATGGATTATTTTTCTCCATTCCAGAAAAAAAGAGAAGAACTGGAAAATAATATGGACTATGTATATGGAATTTTGCGAGAAGGTGCAAACAAGGCTAGAAGCATTGCGACTGCGAAGATGGATGAAGTTAGAGATATAGTGGGACTTTTGAAGAAAAATTATTAAAAAATTAGCGTTGAAAAAATGGCAGTGGCATTTAGTAAAAATTTTATTATGATATTTATAAAAAAAATAATTCGAAGTAGGAATAAATGAAGAAAACAATAAATTAAAAGAATAATATAAAAAAGGATTTTTTTTATTTTATTTATAATTTATATACTTCATTTAGTATTTATAATTTATTCAAATAATAAAACATTAGTCATAGATAATAAAATATTTCAGTTTGTATACATGTTTAAAATATACGGGTGGATACTTGATTTTCCAATAATTTATTATTTTGTAAAAACTTATAAAAAATATGAATATTTTAAAACGAACAAAAAATTGAATTCAAAAGACTTTAGTATATATTTTGCACTAGCTTTTTATGTAAGTAATCTTTCCAATTTATTGATTATATCAATGTTTAAATTTAAAGGACGAACGCCTTTAATAAATGAGCCTTTGTATATAGATGTAATAATGGCAGTATTTGTAGCACCAATATTGGAAGAAATTGTATTTCGTGGAGTTATAATGAATAATTTGAGAAAATATGGGATTAGAGCAGCAATAATTATTAATTCGCTTCTTTTTGGGCTATCTCATTATAACATAGAGATGATTATTCCAGCATTTTTAGCGGGAATCATCTTTTCTTATGTTGCGTGCAAATATTCAATAAAATATTCTATTTTAATACATTTTCTGTTAAATGCGATAACAAAAATATTACAAGTTATAATACTTTCAAAAATTGAAATATTCATGGTGGTATTTGGTTTGTTTTTGCTGTTTTTAATTATCTTTTTATTAATATTTTTTATAATTGGACTGGCAAAAGGAAGATATAAGGAGATATTTTTGGTTTTAAAATTAAATGTTGAAGATAGGAAGAAATTAGCTGAGTTTGTGAAAAATAATTTTCTGTATTTGCTGATAATATTTGCGATTGTGGTTTCTAATTTTTTCTTTAATTATAGAATATTTTGATAAAGCAAAGTTTGGAGTTTCTGTTTAAGGAAACTCCTGTTAAGATTTAAATTGTATTTTATTTATTTGATAGTTATGATACCGTTATTAAAAATTTTCTGTGAAAACTTAAAAATACTGATAATAGTGCAGAAAATTATACACTTTCTTTTTTGCTTTGGTTCTCTTGTTTTTTTCTCCAATTTCTAATAGCTAATCCCACTATTAAATAAAGAATTGTCGGAATTATACCTACTGAAAGTGAAAAAAGAAACGCCTGATTTTTTTCTACAGATACAATTCCTAAAAGAAGCAGCGGATTTATCACTGCATCTTCCATAGTATGCATAATAACTAATGGCCACATAGATTTAGTAACTCTAAAAATTTCCGTATACATCACCGTCCAACATGTTACTACTATTGTTCCAATAAGGAAAAAAGTCAATCTTCCAACCGGTAAAGTGTTTTGTATTTCACTTTCGGACAAAAATATCATAATATAAGGCAAGTGCCAAATCCACCAGATAAATCCGATAAGTAAGTACAATTTCAAATCAGATAATTTTAATTTTAATAATTGATTTGTAAGATAAGCTCTCCAAACTGATTCTTCAAATATGTTTTTTATAAATTGAATGGCAATTTGTGCAGATAAAATCCCAATATAGGCTGCAATTCCAATACTTACATTGGAAAATTTGACACCTTTCGTTATTAATCCCGTTAATATAACAATTAAAGTAACAGTAGGATATATCAAAAAGCCAATCAAATATAACTTTTTATTATTTTTAAAATTAATAGAAAATGCTGAATTTTTCCACCCGTCTTCTCCAAAGGTACGAAGAAGAATTGTACAAATTAATGGAGATACTAACCAGATAAGCATTCCAAAAGGTTCTTTCCCTGCCATTGTTCCAACATTTTCATAATGGGCTTGACCGAACAATTTATCAACAAGATATCCTATCCAACCACAAGCAGTACTAAAAATCGTAAAAATAATTATGTTTCGTTTAACCCTATTTGTATCATTCATCTTATCTCACCTTTCTTTCTATATTCTTTTCTTCAATTTTTTAAACCATTCTATGTTAAAAGCAGTAATATCAATTCCATAATCTAAAGTAGCCACTGTAAATTTACTGATTTCTTTAATGTTTTCAGATATATCATTTCCTTTATTTAGATTTCTAATTCTCTCCTGATATTCTGTATCTATAAGTAAATAGTTTTTAAGTGCTGCTCTTTCATCTTCGATATGTATTGATTCCCTTAATTTTTTTAGTGCCGTATATTCCTCCTCTAAAGAATGAATGATTTTATCAATCAGATTTTTTTGTTCATTTTCTGAAATATATCCCATAAAAAGAAGTTTTCCAATATCTAAATTTTTTGTCTTTGAGATATCAATAGGAACCTTTATCCATTCTATCAATGTTTTTTGTCCAATATCAGTTATTGCGTATCTTTTTTTATTTACTCCTTTTTCAACAAGCTCTTCAAAAGTAACCATTTCCAACATAAGCAATTTTTTGAGAGCTGCCTGAATGCTCCCGAGGCTATCGCTGCACATAGATTTAAAATTATTCCTGATAACATTTCGAAGCTCATATGCGGTCATTCTATGTAACATTAAAATTCCTAAAATTATTTTATCCATAATATACCTCCTTATCTATATCTTATAGTAACATACCTTTTAGGTATTGTAAAGAATTTATTTTATAATTTTCAGTATTTCATTTTTTCCATTTTTATCATTTTATCTTCATTATTATTAAAGTACAAAGTAATTTTCCAAATTTATTGCTCCTAAGAAAATAATAATAGAATTAAAAAAGACAACCTTTAGGCTGTCTTTAAACAATGACACTTTACGATTTTTTAAATATTCTATTTTTTCAAAGTTTTAGCAAACAATTTTCCATTTTTTACATAATGGTCAGCATTTTTTTGAATATGTTCTATTTCTTCGTCAGTTAATTTTCTCACTATTTTAGCAGGACTTCCTAAAATAAGAACACCTTTTTCATAAGGAATTTTATGAGTAACTAAAGAACCTGCACCTATAAGACAGTTAGGAGCGATTTTTGTTCCGTTTAAAACAGTGCTTCCCATTCCTACTATCACATTATCTCCTATTTCACAGCTATGAAGTATCACATTATGACTTACAGTAACATTTTCTCCTACAATACAGGGAAGTCCAAAATCAGTATGCAATGTCGAATTATCCTGAACATTGCTATTTTTCCCTATAGTTATTTTCTCCACATCTCCTCTTAGTACCGCACCAAACCATATATTTACCCCGTCATTCAGTTCAACATTTCCTATAACATCAGCACTTTCAGCAATAAACACTTCTCCCAATATTTTAGGTTTTATCCCGTCCAATTCATAAATCATCTGATACACTCTCCTAACTACATATCTTTCTTTTTTAAGTACTTCTTATAAACCTTCTTAAATTCCAAATCTTCATCAATATTTTCTAACTTTTTTTCAAACAAATCCATTCTATTCTTCATAGTTTTCTCAATTGAGTGAAACTGCCTATATTCATCAATTTTAGCGTGATTGCCACTTCGTAATACTTCTGGAACAGTATAGCCATCAATTTCTACAGGTCTTGTATATTGGGGGAATCCAAGTAGTCCGTTGTAAAATGAATCTGTTTCAAAAGATTCTTTTTTTATTACACCTTCCTTTATACGAATAACAGAGTCCATAATTACAAGGGAAGGCAAGTCGCCACTGCTTAGGACATAATCTCCAATGGAAATTTCTTCATCTACAAATTTATCAATTACTCTTTGGTCAAGACCTTCGTAACGTCCTGAAATAAGTACAATTTCATCTTTTTCTGAAAGTTCAGTAACTTTTTTGTGAGTCAGTTGTTTTCCTTGTGGGGATAAAAAGATTACATAAGGCTTTTTTGAATTTTCATTATTTTCGTTATTGTAAAACTCGTAGTTTTCGTAAAAGAAGTTCCAGTAGGCTTCTGGTTTTAAAACCATTCCAGCGCCACCACCAAAAGGGATGTCATCCATCTGGCTGTGTTTATTTCTAGCATAGTCCCTTATGTTTATAATATTAAAATCGATAATATCTTTTTCTGTTGCTCTTTTTAGTATCGTTTGGGATAAATATTGTTCAAATAATTCAGGAAATAGTGTGAGTACGTTAAATTTCATTAATTTTACCTCTTGTTTATTTTCAAATTATATCTATTCTCTCATTCCGTCAATCAGGCTTACTTCGATTCTGTTATTTGGAAAGTCTATTTTTGTTACAAATTCATCAATTAATGGAACCATAATTTCTTTTTTTGTATTAATATCTTCTATAATTAAGATGTTATGTGCTGCAGTTTCCATTACATCAATAATTTCTCCAATTTTTTCATTTTCAGAAAATACTTCTATTCCAAATAAGTCTTTTACATAAAAATCATCTTCATTTCTTTCAGGGAGCAAATCACGGCGTATTTTGACCTTATAGCCATTCAGCTCTTTTGCAGCATCGATATTTTCAATTCCTTCAAAGTCTAAAATTGCTTTTTTGTCATTTAGCCTTTTTACGTTTTTTACGACAAGTAATTTCTTTTTGTCATTTTTTTCAAGAAGAACACGCTCATTTTCGATAAGTTCGATATTTTCAAAAATTGAGGTAATTTTAACGCTTCCACGTAAATGATGTGTTCCGACAATTGTTCCTATATTTACTAAGTTCTCCATTATTTATTATTGCTTCTCTCTTTCTTGAATTTTTTTAAATTTCTTTTTTTAATTTTGTAAATTTTCTGCTATCCTCAGCAATTATTTTTAAGTCAGCTAAGCTAATTCCATCAAAGTTAGCTGCAACTGCTGAAATTATTCCTTCCACTAATGGGGCATCTGCAATTTTTGCTTCAACTTGCCCTTCCAGCTCTTTTATTGCCTTAGCTGCATTAAATACAGAACTTCCCATATCTACGAAAACAAGTACTCCAGCACCGCTGTCAGCACGGATTATTGCTTCCTTGACATTTTCGACATTTGTTCCGTAAACTTCTCTGCTTGCATTTCCACCATTTTCCAATGCAAAGTTTTCCTGCTTAAATACTTTTACAAAATTAATAATTTCCTGTGCAAGCGTGTTACTGTGGCTAACTACCACGATTCCTACTAAGTTATGATTATTTTCTTTCATTTTTTATTTATGTCCTTTCATATTATGGTTATATTTTTAGTTTTCCCCAAGTAATCTGTCTAAAATTATTGAAACAGCACTTCTGACACACAAATGATTATATCTGGTATTCCCACGGATTGGCTCCAGAATTTTATAGGATAAATCCATGATTTCATTTGTAAGGCCCCATCCTGTTCCAAATAAAATTAAATATGGAGTATCATCTTCAATGATTTCCTTTCCTAAATCAGCATATCCAACAGTATTTGGGAAAATTTTTGCTGAAGTTGTAATAATTTTTGGTTTTTTTCCTTCAATTTTTTCAATTGTTTCTATAGCACTTTGGACAGAATCTTCAAGTTCTGTATTTTCAAAGGCTTCATTTCTATTTTTGTTAAATTCTATCCCATTTCCTTCAGTCCAGTAGCCAATAATTCTGCCAGTCAGCTCTTTCTGGGCATCAACTGGAGTTATAATGAAATATTTTTTAATATCGTAAGTTCTGCAAGTCCTAGAAATATCGTGTATATCAAAGTTTGTGACAGAAGTTGCCACAATATCGTTATTTCTGTTATAAACAGGGTAGTGGACAAGCCCCACATATATGTTATCTCTCATTTTGATATTCCTTTCAGTTTTTTATTTATTTCGTCTCTGCCTGTAGCCACGTATCTGTTCATTTTGCTCCTTATAAGCTAAAGCCATAATAAATAGCAGTACAGTTTGTACCCAAAAAATTGCAAAATCGGTAAAATTGTGTACTACAATTCCAGCAATTAGAGCAATTTTTAATACATTATTTCTGTCATTTCTCAAAATATCATACAAGTAGCGTAAAAATACAGCAAATAATGCTATTGTTCCAATTAGTCCGTAACTTAAAAGCAGTTCTACAAGAGCGTTATGTGAATGTGGATACACATAATTGGTAAATTTGTAGTAAAAAAAGTTTCCGTGTCCATACAGGATATTGGTTTTTTTAAAAATTCTAAACGCCATATCAATAATTTCAACTCTTAGCCAGAAATATTCTATTAACGTACTTTCACGCAAGAATGGGAAAACGCCTGAAACTACTCCCAAAATATATGATAAAAGAATTAAAATACATCCAGCGAAATATCTTCTTCGTAAAAAGTAGAAAAATAATGTAAATATTCCTAAAACAACTGCAATCAACGAAGATCTTGAACCAGTAAGCAGTATTGTCAGAATATTCATTAAAAATACAGCAAAATTAATTTTTGATTTTTTTTCAAAAGTAAAATATAAATTTATAATTGCCGACATCATCATAATGCTTCCTAAATAATTCGGATTAAAGTACGCAAAGTATCCAATTCTGTTATGTGTGAATAAAAATTCTCCTAACCCAACTAAAAGTGAAATTCCTGAAAATTTTGCCATCCATTCCAAATTATTTTTTTTGAATTCCACATCAACAATTAACGTATAATAACGCCCAACTACAATACATAAAAATATGGGAATTGCCATTAGACCTAAAATATTTTTATAAAAGGCGGAAGTTATAAGTGAAAATCCCAAAACAATTCCCACGATAATGAGCGACTTGTCCTTAAATATTTTTTTATATTCTCCAGTTATAAATATATTTATTAATATTAGAATGCTAAATAAGATAACTAAAGCATAATGTATAAAAATTGAAGCACCTAAAAGTAAATATAATTTTTCCAGATACTTCTGATTTTTTGTATCCAAGTTTCCTCCTTATAATTATAATAACATAGTAAAACTAAATTTTAAATTTTTTTTATAAGACTCCCTGCTCAAAGGCATAAGGAGTATATTTACCACTTTTTGTATCAATGCTTTTAATAATTTTTTTCACTTCTGTTGCTATTTCAAATGTGAAATCTAGCCTCAATTCATCTAAATTCAGTTCATAAATATCATCCAGCCTTGGTATCAGATTCATTGGCTTGTCTAGATAGAGTTCAATGTTATCAAGTTCATTTTTTACAATTTTGTACTTGTCATAAAATTCGCCTTCCAGCTCCTTGTATTCCTTATCAAAAATTTTATGTTCGATATACATTCCTTTTAAGTAACCGTAAATCACAAGCCCTTTTTTCAGTTTGTCAGATTTTATGTTTTTTAATTGTCGATAACTTAATTCTGGCGATAAAAATACTGTTTCAAGATTATTGAAAGTAGAAAACATCTCAATTGTATGATTATTGAAAACATTTAAGTTCCAGTCCAGCGTTTGTCCTTTTACTCCAGTTTTTTCTCCCATAATTGCCTGATAAAGATTGGAAACTAGGTTTGTACCTGTTTTTATTTTATCTGTTTTTGACAAATTCTTTTCCTTTGCAACATCAAACTGTTTTCGGTAAATTTTTGTTATTCCCATTTCACGGCAGGCGTTTTCCTGCTCATCATTTGTAACAAGTGCTGAAATAATAGGTTTTTTACTATCTTTAGATTTTTCATTTTCCAGATTAATCGTTTCAAAATTATATTTTTTTCGCTCGATAGCAGTTCTTTTATAAGAGTCAAGCAATTTTTCCAAAAGTTCTGAAACACATTCTCTTTTGAGATTTTTTAGTTCACTAAAAGGAATGAACGAAGTTCCATCATAATCAATCTGAATTTTACCAAGTTCAAAAGTCGTATCTCCAAGTTCGCCAATTTTCTCTGCAATTTGTTCTTTCGTAATCAATTTTTTTGCATCTTGCTCAATAAGATTCCCTTTTTTTGTCACAGAAATTATTTCATTTTTTAAATTTTCAATTTCCAGCGTAAGTTCGATTTCTTGACCTTTTTTTGCAAGTAATGTTGCATTAACAGCGGCATACCTTTTAGAAACTTTTATATTATGGATAATTCTGTCGTTAATTTCTTTAGAATAATTTTTGTAAATATATTTTGTTCCTTTTGGTAATTTTCCGATTGAAACAATGTCAAATCTACTAGCTTTTTGAACTTTTTCTTTTTCATTGTGACTATTTTGCTTTTTGCTTTTCTTTTCAGAATTTTCACTTTTTCCAGATTCGATAATTCGAATTTTATTTACATATTCTCCGCCAATCTGCTCAAAATTATCATCTACGAATTGAACACCATCTCCTAAAATAAGTTCATCGTCAATCTTAAAATTATTCGATTCACTAATTCTTGCTCCAAGAAAATATCCAAAATTTGAAGAATATTTAAAGTTCATAAGTTTGTTATCCAAATAAAAATATCCTTTTGAATATCCACGGTTAAACAACTTATAACTTTCCGTCGGACGTGGAGTGCCTTTTAAAATATTGTCATAGTAGCTTACGGTTTCGTAAACATATTCGCTTGATTTTTTTCGTCCTTCAACTTTTATCGCATCAATTCCAATATTTTTTAGCATATTGATTTCCTTTTCCTGCAATAATTGATCATTAGGGCTTAAAAAATAAGCACTTTCTCCATTTTCGTCTGTAAACTTTTTACGGCAGGAATAAGCACAAAGTCCACGGTTTCCGCTTCTTCCTCCAATAAAGCTGCTTATGTAGCAATTTCCAGAATAAGAAATACAAAGTGAACCTGATACAAAGATTTCCAGCTCAATATCAGTTTTTTCACGAATACTTTTTATCTCTTCGAATGAAAGTTCTCTTGCAAGACAGACACGAGTAAGTCCTAATTCTTTTAATTTATTGGCTTCTACATGATTTGCCACAGTCATCTGCGTACTTCCATGAATTTTTAAATTTGGAAAATTTTCCTTCAAAAACTTAACAAATCCCAAATCTTGTACAATGAACCCGTCAATTCCATGTTCATAGACTCTTTTAATATTGTTATACATGCTGTTAATTTCGCTATCCTTTAAAATTGTATTCAAAGTCATAAGAGTCTTTACTCCACGTGAATGAGCATAGTCAATTCCGTTAAGCACTTCTTGTATAGCTAGATTTTCGTTATTTCTTCTTGCTCCAAATCCTTTTAGACCAAAAAACACTTCATTAGCTCCAGCTTTTACAGCAGCAACCAGTTTTTCATAATTTCCAGCTGGTGCTAAAATATTCATTTTTCTTTTTTTATCAAAATCTATTACTTCTTCCAATTTAATTTTCTCTCCATTTTTTCTAAAAATTTTATCTCTTAATATTATAGCAAATTTGCTATTTTTTTCCAATTTATTTTTTAAATTTATCCAAAATAAATTCGCATATTTTTTTATTATTGAATAAAAAAATTCGGTAAATATTAAAATACCGAATTTATGTTAAATGATTTTAAAATACAGGGAATCCTTGACCAGCATATTTTTCTTCAATGAACTTCTTAACTTTTTCAGAAGTCATAGCTTTTGTTAAATCTTGTATTTTTTTACTATTTTTGTTATCTTCTCTTGCCACAAGGCTTACAGCGTACTTACCATTTGTATTTTTTTCAATGAATAAGGCATCTTTTACATGAACTCCAATTTTTAGCATATGTGATGGCCAGTTAAATGCCAAGTCAGCTTCTTGGTATGCTTGTACTAGTGATGGAATAGGAACTGCCATAAATTTGAAATTTTTCTTCGTATTAATAACATCATTCAAATTATAAAGTCCATCTTTTGGCTTCAACTCGATTAGACCTTCATCTGCAAGTATTCTTAAGGCTCTATCCTGATTTGTCACATCGTTTGGAATAGCAACTTTTGCCCCATTTGGAATTTCTGCCTTGTTTTTATATTTTTTTGAGTAAAAACCTACATAAACATCATAAATCCCTTTAACTTTTACAAGTTTTCCATTATTTTTCTTATTAAAAACTTGCATGAATGGCTCGTGCTGATGAAAGTTTGCATCAAAGTCTTTAGCATTTAAACCAACATTCGCAGTAACATAATCTGTTAATACAGTAATTTTTACATCATAACCTTCCTTTTTCAAGTCTTCAGCCGCTATTTTCACAATTTCATCCATCGGATATCCAGCCGCAGCAATTCTGATGACATTATCCTTTTTTAAATTTATTCCAACAAATGCTAAAATTAGCACACATATTACAGCTAATGAAATTAATAATTTTTTTGACATTAGTAAATTCTCCTTTTCTTATCTAAATTTTTTGATATTCTGTTTCCAATAATCTGTATTGAAAATACAATGACTATCATTATTGTCACAACCCTATATACAAGGGCATAGTTGTATTCGTTGTATCCATATCGCATTGCATAGTCGCCAATTCCGCCTCCACCGACAACTCCCATTACAGTAGAGTATGAGATAAAGCTGATAATTGCCGAAGTTAAACCAAGCACAAGGCTGCTTCTCGCTTCAATAAGCAAAAAATGCCACACAATTTGAAATACACTTGCCTTCATTGACAAAGCCGCATCAATTATTCCGCTATTCACATCATAAAAAGACTGTTCTGTAAATCTCGCATACAAAGCCACAGCTACAAAGCAAATTGGAAAACTTGCAGGAAACAGTCCAAAGGCAGTACCAAAAATTAATCGTGTGAGAGGTATTAATATAACTACAAATATTAAAAATGGGAAGCTTCTGACTACATTTATATAAATGTTGCATGGAATATTTATAAACTTATTTTCCCTAATGCCACCTTTATCAGTCAAAAATACAAGAGCTCCTAAAGGAATTCCCAAAAATACTGCACATACCGTAGGAATAAGAACCATTATAAAAGTGTCCTTTATTGCAATTAATAATTCAGTATCTATCATTTCAGAACCTCCCTCACATAATCGGCATAACTTTTGTTTGATTTTTCATAATCCTTCTGATTAACATTGAAAATATCTGTAATTTTACCTTTTTCAATAATCGCTACCCTGCTGCACAGCCTTTTTACAACTTCCAGTTCGTGAGTAACAACTAAAATGGTCGTTCCATATTTTTTATTTATTTCCTCAAATAAATCAAGTATTTCATCTTTTACAGATTTATCCAAAGACGCTGTAACTTCATCGCAAAGCAGTAATTGCGGTTTTGTAACTAATGCACGGGCAATCGCCACTCTCTGCCTTTCGCCGCCACTAAGGGAAGCAATAAATGATTTTTTCTTATCAGACAGCCCCACAAATTTTAAAACTTCTTCAACTTTTTTAGCTGAAAATTTTTTCTTTAAAATCAACGGAAGAGCAACATTATCAAAGACATTTTTGTTATACAAAAGATTAAATTCCTGAAAAATATAAGCAACTTCAGTATTATTCGCAATATTAATTTCTCCTTTATCAGCCTTCAAAATCCCTTTAATAATTCTCAAAATTGTTGATTTTCCACTTCCTGACTGCCCAATTAATCCAAAGATTTCACCTTTGTTAATCTTTAAATTTATTTTCAAATCAAAATTAGTATAATTTTTTTTAATATCTTTAAGTTCTACCATCTCACCTCCAATTATTTTTGTATTTAATTTTAAAATGTAATAACTTCAAAATTATATCATATTTTTTTAAATAAGGGAATATTGTTTGGAAAAAAGATGTTTTAACAGTTATAATTTGATATATTGAAAAAATTTCAAAATTTCCTTGCAAAATAAAAATAAATATGATAAACTGTTTTAGTAATTAAATTAGAAGTAGAAACATTGTTTCTCACCTTTCCATCATTATATTTAGATTTTGGATTGATTTTCCAAATAGAAATAGAATAATGAGTTCTATTTCAGGATGAGTTGGGTATTAGTTATTTGATATTTTATAATGAAATAAGTATTTTTGTTGTGCTAATTTTGTTGTAAAATTTATTTATATAATAACTATTGAGCAAGGTTTCTTATATCTTGTTTTTTTATTGTAAAAAAACTAGGAGGTGTTTTTTATAAGAGGAAATAACCGATCTGATGAGCCAAGAATGAATGAGCGAATTAGGGCAAGAGAAATTAGAGTTGTTGGTGATGATGGAGAACAGTTTGGAGTAATGTCAGCTAGAGATGCGTTAGCACTTGCGGCAGAAAAAGAATTGGACTTAGTTGAAATTTCACCAAATGCAACACCGCCTGTATGCAAAATTATGGACTATGGAAAATTCAAGTATGAGAAAACAAAGAAAGACAAGGAAAATAAGAAAAAACAAAAAAATGTCGTTATTAAAGAGATTAGAATTAAACCTCATATTGACGAGCATGATAAAGAAACAAAAATTTCTCAAATTGAAAAATTTATAGCCAAGGAGCATAAGGTAAAAGTCAGCCTAAGACTTACAGGTAGAGAAAGATTACATGCAGAATCTGCTATTAAAGTATTAGACGAGTTTGCAAGCCATTTTGAAGAAACTGCAACAGTTGAGAAAAAATACGGAAAAGAACAGGTTCAAAAATTTATTTTATTATCGCCTAAAAAATAAAGGCAAAATTTAAAAAAGTGAAAAGTGATTTAGGAGGAAAAAAAATGCCAAAAATGAAAACACATAAAGGAACAAAAAAAAGAGTTAAAGTTACAGGAAGTGGAAAAATTTCTATAAGACACTCAGGAAAGAGCCATATCTTGACTAAAAAGACTCATAAAAGAAAGAAACGTCTAGGACAAGACGCAATCGCTCCAAAAGGTGCTGAAAGAAAAATTAAAAAAGCATTGGCTGGACAAGAAGGAAGATAGTTTAAGTAATTACTTTAAAATTATTTTAAAAAAAGTAATTTAACAAATTTATTACTTTTATTTAAAAGTAAAGTTAAAAAAAGCAGTTTTAGAATAACAATTAACAGCTTTTTATTAAAAAATCAAAATTAAAAATTGACAAAAGTTAGTTCTGAATATTAAATATAAAGAACAAAAAACGGCTAAAATATCAAGGAGGAAAGAAGATGCCAAGAGTAAAAACAGGAATAGTTAGAAGAAAAAGACATAAAAAAGTTTTAAAAGAAGCAAAAGGTTATAGAGGAGCCATAAAAACAAATTATAAAAAGGCTAATGAAGCAGTTAAAAAAGCTATGGCTTACGCAACTGAACATAGAAAATTGAAAAAAAGAAAAATGCGTGAATTGTGGATTATCAGAATTAACGCTGCTGCAAGATTAAATGGAATTTCTTATTCAAGATTAATGAACGGACTTAAAAAAGCTGGAATTGAACTTGACAGAAAAGTTTTAGCAGACTTAGCATTAAATAATCCTGCTGAATTTGCAAAATTAGTAGAAAAAGTTAAATAGAAATAAATAACAAATCAATACTCAAATGGTAATTTTTTAATTTAAAATAAACTATTTGAGTATTAATTTTTTTAATACGATTTCCCATTTAAATAGTAGAAATCAGAAAATTCATGGAATTAAAGCCTTTTTTACAAGATTGTACTGTTTACAACCTATGTAACTATAAAATATTCTTTAATTAAATTTAATCATTAGCTATTCATATAAAGGATTTTTATTTAAGGTTTTAAAAATTCTTATTATTAATAAATATTTTTCATAATTTCATGTTTTTTCTTTTTATGTAAGCAAGGGAAATCAATCGCCATTTCCCTTGCAACCCTGGCTCGTCTAAGCATTTTTTTGAAACAAAAACGAAACTCGCTGATGCTCAGACAGTCGTTTTTATTCCAAAAAAATCACGACATTCTATATTAAATTATAAAGATTATTATATTTAAGTTTTAGGCTTTTACATTTTAAAAACATATAAATAAAATTACAAAAGTCTTTAAGATGAATACTTAAAAAATTAGATTGGATTTTTTTAATAAAACTATCAAATTAATTATTATAGAATTTTAATACTATTTTTTAAATGGGTTTAGGATAAGTTAAAATGTAAAAAACTTATGTAATAAAAAAAATCTAAATAAATTAGATTTGATTAGAAAAGGCTATACTTATAAACCTTGTAAATAGATAAATTGTGGATTATGAGATAGCCCTTTTTATATAGGGAAATTAAATAAATAATGTTTTTTTGGGCTATCTCATAAAATGGTCTTCTATTCAAAAAAACAAATTTCCCTATATAGCCAAATGGTTGTTAATTATTAATTAACTTCCTTTTGACATTATTATTATAGCACGAAAGTTAAAAAAGTCAATACTAAAAATTAAATAATTTTAAAATATTTTTGAAGTTTTTAGAAAATATTTATTTTTAATTCTTGAGATTGATTTAAATAAATTTAAATTATGGTTGTAATTATTGAAAATCGAGGTAAAATAAAGTTTAAGAGAAATTAAGTCATATAAAAATTAATTATGGAGGAAAACTGATGAAAAAAAATGTTGAATTTGGAATAAAAAAACAGTTGATTACAAAAGAAGAAATTCAGAAAAGATTAAAAGAGCTGGGAACACAAATTACAGAGGATTTTAAAAATGAAAGTGAGCCATTGATAGTTATTGGGCTTTTAAAAGGATCAATCGTGTTTATGGCTGATTTGATCAGAGAAATAAGATTACCGCTTGAAATTGATTTTATAGAGGCTTCTAGTTATGGAGAAGGAACTCAAAGTTCTAGGGAAGTTAAAATTTTGAAGGATTTAAGAAGTACAATTAGCGGTAAAAATGTGTTAGTTGTAGAAGATATTATTGATTCAGGATTTACGTTAAAAAAAGTATTACAGCTTTTAGGAAGTAGAAACCCTAAGAAAGTTTCATTATGTACGCTTTTGGATAAGCCTGAAAGAAGAGAAGTGGAAGTTGATGTGCAATATGTTGGTTTTGAAATTCCAAATGAATTTGTTGTAGGATATGGACTTGACTTTAATGAAAATTATAGAAATCTTGAATATGTAGGGATTGCTGAACCATCGGTATTTGAATAGATTTAAAATTAATCTTTTTATTAGGATTTAATTTTTAAATTTATGATAAATAATTATAAAAGTAATAATACAAAAAATCCAATAAATATAATATTTTTATCTAAAATGTTAAAATCTTATTGTAAAAATGCTTAAGAAAAATAATAAAAATTATAATTGTAAGATCATTTTAACTATTAGAGAATTTAGACTTTTACGAATAAGTATATTTATTAAATGAGGAGAAATATTGAAAAGAAATAAAGAAAAACATCATAAAAAGAATAAAAACTTTGAGAATGAAAATCATAAGGCTAAAAAAAAATATGGACAGAATTTTTTAAATGACAGCAATTTATCAGATGAAATTTTAGACATAGCAAATATAGATGAGAAAACAGAAGTTCTGGAAATAGGGCCAGGTTTGGGATTTTTGACAGAAAAATTGATTGAAAATTCTAAATTTTTGACTGCTTTTGAGATAGATGATGACTTGATACCGTTTTTGAATAAAAAATTTGAAAATAAGCAAAATTTTAAATTAATCCATCAGGATTTTATGGAAGCAGATTTGGAAAAATTTTTTGAAGATAAGAAAAATGTTAAAGTTGTGGCAAATATTCCGTATTATATAACTTCGCCAATTATTAACAAACTTTTGGAATACCGTGAAAATATTGATGAAATTTATTTGATGGTGCAAAAGGAAGTAGCAGAGCGGATTGCCTCCCAGCCTCATAGCAAAAATATGAGTCTGCTTACACATGCAGTTCAATTTTATGCTGAAGCAGAATATCTGTTTACTGTGCCGAAGGAAAAATTTGATCCTGTTCCGAAAGTTGATTCAGCATTTTTAGGAATAAAAATTTTGAAAGATAAAAGATATGAAAGCCAAATTTCAGAAGAAAAATATTTTAAATATTTGAAAGAAGCATTTTCCAATAAACGAAAGAGTATTGCTAACAATTTAACAAAATTAGGATTTTCAAAGGATGTAGTTGGAGCAGCACTAGAGAAAGTTGGAAAGACAAGGCTTGCACGGACTGAAGAGTTTTCTGTTCAGGAGTTTATTGATTTTATTGAGATTTTAGAAAAATAAATTATACTAAAATCTATTTAAAATTAAACTACTAAAAATTATATAGATTTAAGGTTTGAGTAAAATAGTCATAGCCTTTTAAGTTTAGTTTTAAAGCAGTTTTACTATAATTGTAATTTTATTTTATAAAATTTTAGTTTAAAACAATAGCAGAATATTAGTAAAATATTAAGTAAATTAGCTATAATTTGTAAATAAATAAAGAGGCTTGGAATTATAATACTCCAAGCCATTCTCTTTTTTCTAGAATTTCTATTTCGATATTTTTTTTCTTTAATGTTTCGATTGCGTTATCCATATCATTTAAAAGATAAGAATTTGTAAGAATTTTTATTAAACCGTTCTGGTTGTCAAGAGTTCTTACATTTCCTAATCCATCGTATGCTTCTATGATTTTATTTATGAAATCAATATGTTCTTTTTTCGTTTGAATAATGTATTCCCAGCTTTTTATTTGCATTTCTGTATTTTCCATTTCTTGCTTTTACCTTTCTTTTTAGAATTTATCTAAATATGAGTATTTTCCATCAGAATCTTTCCAGCCTAATATTTTTTCCAAATTTACATTTTGTGTTGATTGAATTATACGTTTTTTTATGTCTGGATTAGTTTTTACAAGCTGTGCAATTAAATCTTTTGTTTCACGGCGTTTGCTGGAAGTCTTTTCGGCAGCTACGGTACAGCCACAGTTCATTGGCAAGATACCGTTATTTCGTACCCATTTTATAATTGCTTTTTCTTCAACGTAGAATAATGGACGGATTAATTCTATCTCAAAATTATCGGACTTTAGTTTTGGTAGCATTGTTTCAAATTTTCCCATATAAAACATACTCATTAGAGTAGTTTCGATAACATCGTCAAAATGATGCCCAAGTGCTAGTTTGTTGCATCCAAGCGAAGTTGCTTTTGTGTAAAGGCTTCCACGACGCATTTTGGCACACATATAGCAAGGATAGTCTTTTGCAATTTTTTCTGCAACCTCAAAAATATTATCATTATAAATTTCACACGGAATATTCAAATGTTCTAGATTTTTTTTCAAATTATTCAGATTGGCAGGATTAAATCCAGGATTCATTGAAATAAACACTAACTCAAAATTAGTTCTGCTGGCTCTTTTTAGTTCCTGAAACAGCTTTGAAAGCAAAAGGCTGTCTTTACCTCCAGAAATAGCAACTGCAATCCTATCGCCATCTTTTACCATTTCAAATTCCTTTAAAGCTCTCACAAAAGGAGTCCAAAGTGCTGAACGGTATTTTTTTTGAATACTTTTTTCAATAGTTTCCAGTGGCTGAAGTGGGACAGAGGGTAAAATTGTTTCACAGACTGCACTTCCAAGAGAAGTAGAGGCAATTTTGTCAGCATCTATTTCATTATTTATTGTATTTTTACTATCGAAACTGCTTTCGACATTTTCTAAATTCATTATTTACAACTCCTTTTAAAATTTGTGTCTTTATAGACTGTATCAAGTTTTTAGAAGATTGTCAAGTAACTTCGTTTTAAACTATACTCAAATCTATTTAAAACTGCTAAAAATTATATAATACTAAACTCATTTAAATAACGAAATTATTATAAACTTTTTTAATAAAGGATGTAAACTTAATAATTTCAAATAATTAAAATATAATTTTCATTTTTTAAATAAAGTCTAGTATAAATAATTCGTCGGAGCATTTTTCTGTGGTGACAAAATTGTTTGAGCATAGCGAGTTTTTTGTCAGTGCAGAAAAATGTCGTAGACTAGCCATAGGTTATTGCGGAGCAATCTTGCCACAATTTTGATTATTAGGATAAATCTTTACTGCAAGATAAGGTTTTGCGGCAATGAGCAATCCTGCGAAAATAAAAAAGAAAAAACATAGTAATATGAAAAAATATTTATTAATCAAAATATCTAAAAAATAATTCCTGTTTTTAAACGAGATTTAGTATAAATTTAGTATTTAAGTAAAATTATCACAATTTTTGAGTTCGATTTTAAATCGCTTTTACTATAAAATTGCTATATTTTTTGATAAAAATTTTGAAAACAAAATTTGATAAGAATATTGAAATTATGATATAATAACTTTAAGAAAATAAAATTTTAAATAAAAAAAGTGGAGGAAAGAAATAAAATGAGCAAATATTTTGAAACTGTGGATTTCTGGGTTGAAAATTTATTGGATTCGACTGAAAGTTATACTATTGAAAGTAACGAAAAAGGTAAGTTTGTAGATATTACGATTAACGTTACAAAAGATGATATGGGAAAAGTTATTGGAAAAAATGGGAGAATTATTACAGCACTTAGAGTTCTAATGTCTTCAGTTGCAAAAAAAGATAGAAAAAGTGTAAAAATTGAAGTTAAGGAAATGTAAGCTTAAAGATTTGTTAAAATAATGTCAGTATTTATATGATAGCAAATAGTTAGAAATAATTATAAAAAATATTAAGAAAATCAAAAAAAATACTGTATTAATAGAACTTTATAAATAACTAAAATTTTTATATTAATCAAGGAGCGGATTTATGAAAACTTCTGATTTGAAAAAGAAGAGCTTTAAACTTCGAGTTTATTATTACGATACTGATAAAATGGGAGTTGTATACCATTCAAACTATCTAAAATGGATGGAAATGGCACGGACTGAGTATTTTAGGGATGTCTTTCCATATAAGAGTATGGAAGACATGGGATTTATTTTACCAGTAAAGACACTAAATATTGAATATATTAATTCTGCAAAATACGATGAAGAAATTGAAGTTTCTGTGAAAATTGAAGAAATAAACAATATTAAAATCAGATTTTCTTATGAAATGTACAATTCTGACGGAGTTTTAAAGGCAAAGGCTGAAACAGTAAATGTTTTTGTGGATGAAAACGGGAAATTGAAAAGAATTTCAAATGAGTTACTGGAAGAACTTATTAAATAAAATTAAGACTATTAAATAACTTATTATTAAGAAGAAAAGAGGTTTTACAAATGAAAATAGCGATTGGAAATGATCATGCAGGAGTAGAATTTAAGAATAAAATTATGAAGGAACTTAGAAGTAAAGGGTATGAAGTTGTAAATGTGGGAACTGATACGTTGGATTCGGTTGATTATCCTGATATTGCTAAGGAAGTTGGTAAAAAAGTTCTGGATGAGGAAGTTAACTTTGGAATTTTGATTTGTGGGACTGGAATAGGTATTTCTATTGCTGCAAATAAAATAAAAGGAATTCGTGCGGCTCTTTGTCACAATGAATATACAGCAAAACTTTCAAGGCTTCACAATAACGCAAATATAATAGCATTAGGAGCTAGAGTTTTAGGAGAAGATTTGGGATTAGCATGTGTTGAAGCGTTTGTAAATACAGAGTTTGAAGGCGGTAGACACGCTAAAAGAGTCGGAAAAATAGAATTGTAATTTAGAAAATATATTAAAAGATTCTAATTAAATTTTAGCGTTAAATATCCATCTTAAAGATTTTTATAATTTTAGTTTATTAAGTATTATAATTAATAATAGTTTTTGTAACGTAAGGGCATCAGACGCCATGCCCTTTTTCGCAATAGCAGTTTTTTAACATGTATAACTGGTTACTATTTAGAGATAATGGCGAAACGTTCTACGAACTATCACACTTAACGAAAAACTTTCTTATATGGATATTTAAGAATTAAATTTGGTTTTTTTAACAAAGTAATCCAATTACTTATTGTAGAATTTTGTTTCTGTTATTTAAATGGGGGTTAGTATTAAGCTTTTTCGAAGATTACTAAGGTTTGGTAAAACAAATATTATTATAAAATAAGGGAGTGATTTTTATGTCAACAATTTTTAAAAAGATAATAGATAAGGAAATACCAGCAAATATTGTATATGAAGATGAAGAGTTCTTGGCTTTTCATGATATAAATCCAGCGGCAAAAGTTCATGTGCTTGTAATTCCAAAAAAGGAAATTAAAAATTTGGATGCGGCAACTGAAGAAGATGCTTTACTGCTTGGTAAATTGCAGTTGACTGTGGCAAAAGTGGCTAGAATTCTAGAATTGGATAAAGATGGGTATAGAGTTATAACTAACATTGGGGACAATGGTGGACAGGAAGTTTATCATATTCATTACCATATTTTAGGTGGAGAAAAATTGCCAGTTACATTGAAATAGAAACAGTAAAATTTTCTAAAATTATGGAGGAAGTACATGAAAAGCAGACTTTCTAAAATTGTAATTTTTGTCTTTCTTGTGGCAAATCTGGGAATGGCTGAATATATAAAAAAAGATAATGCTGTTTACTATAAGGATGAAATATGGCAGGCAGATGAAAAAAAGGTAAATGATGCGGATTTTAAAACATTTGTAGAATTGAATAAGATTTATGGGAAAGATAATAAAAATGTTTTTTATGGAGACGAAAAACTAGAAAATGCAGATTTTAAAACGTTTCAGGCAGTTGGAGAAAATATTGGAAGAGATAAAGATAACCTGTATTGGTATAACCAAAAAGTAAAAATAAATCCAAAAGATTTTAAATTTTATAAAAATAAGGATAAAATAGTATATTTTAGAAATAATGGGAAAATATATGATTTAGAAGGATTAAATGAACTTAATGGAATTGAAGATGTAGATACTTTCGAAGTACTGGATGATGAATATTCAAAAGATAAACATAATATTTATTATGATGGAGTAACTTTGTCTGATGTGGATATGGATACTTTTCAGATAATAATGCCAAATTACTACGCTAAAGATAAAAATAGCGTGTATTCAAGACATAAAAAAATTAAAGGGGCAAATCCAAAAACAATAAAAGTTTTGAATATTGCATATATAAAAGACGATAAAACTGTTTTTTCAGATTTTTCTTTTAGTAATACACTTAAAAATGCAGACGTTAAGTCTTTTGAAGCATTAGGAGAATATTACGGAAAAGACAAAAACAATGTGTATTTAATGGGAGAAAAAATAAAAAAAGCCGATGTAAAAACTTTTCAGATAATTTCAGAAGAATCTTTTAATCACTATTCAAAAGATAAGAATAATGTTTATTTGGAAACATACATTATAGAAGGAGCAGATCCGAAAACTTTTGAAATTATAAAAGAAAAACCAACTTATTCAAAGGATAAAAAGTATTTGTATTATTCTGGGAAAAAAATTGATGAAATTAGAGATGATTTAGAAAATATGAGTGCTGGAGTGCTTGATATTATAAGAAATGGAAACAGAATTTATGCTAATGGAAGTAGGCTTGATATAGAAAATCCAGAAAATTTTAAAATAATAAAAAATGATTATTACAATAATCCAAATATAATTTATGGAAAAAATGACAAAAATATATATGTAATTATAGGAAATGGACAAAAAATTCGTAGTAAAGTAATAAAAGATGCGGACATAAACTCTTTTGAAATAATGGAAATTGGTGCATATTCACGAGATAAAAATAATATTTATTTTACGTATTCTGATGTTGTGAAAATGAAAGATGTAGACAAAGACAGTTTTATTATCCGAGAACATGGCTTTTCACACGATAAGAATAGTGTTTATTTTTATGGAAAAAAGATAGATGGAATAAGTCCAAAAGGATTTAAAATTGTTGATTTAGCTGTTAATTCTGGGGAGCCTGTAACATTTGCACTATTGACAGACAGTAAAAATTTATATAAATTTATTTATAAATTTGACGATGAAGAATATAATTTGAAAAAGCCGGAATTGGTTGTTATAACAAATGTAAAAGTGGATGCTCCAAGCTTTGAACTGATTAAATCATACACAGGAAGTTATTATAGGGATAAAGATAGTGTTTTTTATTATGATATTAATAAAAATGGACTTATAGAAGTCGAAGGTGCAGACAGAAATAGTTTTACTGAAATGGAAAATTATTTTGCAAAAGATAATAAAAATCTCTATTATCTTGGGAAACAAGTTAGAAATATAAGTTCAGAAGGATTAAAATTTGTTGGTCCAGATATTTTTAAAAATAAAAATGGTGTATATTTTTGGAAAGATGAAACTGGGACAGGAGATTATGAAATAATACCTTTAAATTTTGACAGTACTTCATTTGATATAGCGAATAAGGATACAAGTGATTATTTTAAAGATAAAAATGGAATTTATTATCTTGATTACGGTAAATTGTTAAATTCGGAATCGAAGGACATCCAAAATGCCTTTATTAAACTTGAAGGAGTTGATATGCCAACATTTAAAGCATTTGGATATGGGTATTCCAAAGATAAGAATAGAGTTTATTGTGAATATAAGGAATTTAAAGGGGTGGATGTGCCAAGTTTTACTGTCGTTCTGGAAGATGAGGGAGTTGTAGTTAAGGATAAAAATAGAATTTATGAAAATGATTGTGAATAATTAAAGAAGTAAATTTAGAAAGTGAAAAAATAAAAAATGAGAGATGTAATAGCAAGTCCAGATAACAAATTTTATAAATTGTTAAAAAAACTGGATAAAAAGAAGTATCGTGATGAAAACAGTATTTTTAAAGCTGAAGGGGAAAAGTTTCTGAATGAGAATATTAATTTTAATAAAATAATTGTAAAAGAATCGAAATTTGAATATTTTGATGAAAGATATGAAATTTCTAAGCATGATAATTTAACGATTTTGAAAGATAATCTGTTTGATGAGGTCTCAACGCAGGAAAATAGTCAAGGGATAATTTTTTTATATTCTAAAAATTTGAATACAATCGAGGATATAAAGGGAGATGTAGTAATTCTAGATGATATTCAGGATCCGGGAAACGCTGGAACAATTATCAGAACAATGATTGCTGCAAATTTTCAAAATTTAATTTTGACAAAAGGCTCTGTAGATGTCTATAATCCAAAAACAGTACGTGCCACAATGAGTGGAATTTTCAAATTAAATATAATTTATGAAACACCTGAAAATATTGTAAAATTTTTGAATAATAAAAATTATTTAAAAATAGCGACTGCTTTACACGAAGATTCTATTTCCTATGAAAAAATAGAATTGCAAGAAAATAATGCGTTTATTTTTGGACATGAAGGTGGAGGAGTATCTGATTATCTGATAGAAAATTCAGATATAAAGGCAATTATTCCAATTTATGGAAATATAGAATCATTGAATGTGAGTGTGGCAACAGGTATTTTTCTTTATAAGATGAGGGAGAAATTGGAGAGTTTGTAGAATGGAGAAGTTTATGTTTGATAATACAGAAAAATTGACAAAAAATAAAAAATATACTCAAGCTGAATTATTTAAAATAGTTTTAGAAAATGAAGATTTGAGAGAAAAAACAGAAGCATTATTTGCATTGGACTTTAAAGAACTGGCATCGGTAAAAGATGAATATCCAGATTATGAATTTAATTTTGATGGAAAAGCTTTTGCAGAAGATGCTGGAGCTGGAGTTTATATTTTGCTGGAAGATGGCAGCATTGGATTTGTTTGTTTTGATTTTCCGCTTGAGTGCGGGAGAATTGCTGAAAATTTGGTGGAATGGTTTGAATTGCTTTTAAATTGTGCTAATTTTTGGCGGAATTATGCCAATAGGGAATATTTGGAAAATTTTGAACTGTTAGAAAAGGAAGTGGAAAAAGCTGAACCAGAAGGGCGAGAAAATTTTGAAGATGCTTATGGGGATGATATGCCGCCATATTTTGAATTGCAGAAGGAATTATCAGAAAAGCTGGATATAAGAATATTCGACAATATTGCAAAAGATGTTTTACAAAGATTTTTTAAAACAGCAGAAAGAGAAACTAAATTTATGACAAAGTATGTTCCAGATGATGAAATTTCGGAAGACTTAATAAAGAATTAGGAAGAGAATCTATAAGAGTTAAATAGATTTAGAATATATTTAATTCAATCTTTTAGGAGATTATATGTTTTTATTTAATTCTTCAGACTATTGGAATGATGAAGAAAAAATGATAGTATTTAGAGAAATTAATACAAAAATTTCAAAATTAACAAGTAAGATAAGAGAAATAAGTACAGAAATTTTTAGATATGATATTTACCCATTTTGAGTGTGAATTTTATTAGTAAATAAAATAAGCAAGCAATTAGAAATATATACAGAATTAAGATAGAAATAAGTCATTTAGAAAATATGAAAGAATTTTAGAGAGCATGAATGAATTAAAAGAAAAATGTCTAGAAATGGACAAGTTGCTAAAAAAAGAAAATGTAAAAACTTGGGAGGGAATGTTTAAAAAATTTGCAGAAGAAATAGAAAAAAATAAAGAAATTGATGAAATAAAAAGAAAAATAAGGCAATCAATGATTGGTGGAATGGGTTCTTTTAATGATTTAGTCTTACCAGATAATGAAGCTGATAAAAAACTGAAAAATTTAAGAAAAGAGTTATTTGAATTATTAATTTTGTAAAATTATGAACACTATAGGTGATAAATTGGTTACAGACTGTAATTGACTAGAATAAAAATAAAATATAGAAAGGTAAAATAGAAATGTCGAAAAAAGAAATTTTTAAAATTGGATCACATGTGGGAATGAGTGGGAAAGATATGCTTTTGGGATCGGTTAAGGAAGCGGTTTCTTATGGATCGAATACTTTTATGATTTATACTGGAGCACCGCAGAATACACGGAGAAAGCCGATTGATGAGCTGAATATTGAGGCTGGGCTTAAACTTATGAAGGAGAATAATATTGATATTGACGATATTGTTGTGCATGCTCCTTATATAATTAACCTTGGGAATGCGATAAAACCTGAAACTTTTGAGATTGCAGTGCAGTTTTTGAGAACGGAGATTGAAAGGACAGATGCCATTGGAGCGAAAAGAATTGTTCTTCATCCAGGTGCTCACGTTGGGGAAGGTGAAGAAGTTGGAATTAATAAGATTATTGAAGGACTGAACGAAGTTTTGACAAAAGATCAGAAAACAACTGTGGCACTTGAGACAATGGCTGGAAAAGGTACAGAATGCGGAAGAAGTTTTGAAGAAATTGCAAAAATTATTGATGGTGTAAAATTAAAGGATAAACTGACAGTATGTTTTGATACTTGCCATGTTCACGACGCTGGATATGATATTGTGAATGATTTTGAGGGAGTTATTGAGCAGTTTGACAAAATTGTTGGAATTGACAGAATATCAGTAATTCACTTGAATGATAGTAAGAATGTGTGTGGTGCACATAAAGATAGGCATGAAAACATAGGATTTGGAAAAATCGGATTTGAAGTGTTAAATAAAATAGCACATTTTGAAAAATTTTCTCATTTACCTAAGATTTTGGAAACGCCTTATGTGGCTTTGAGCGATGATAAGAAGGCTAAAAAAGTTCCGCCATATAAATTTGAAATTGAGATGCTTAGAGCTGGGAAGTTTGATGAAAATGTGTTAGAAAAGATAAAAAATCAATAAGTTTTTGGAAAGAAGTGATAAAAATGCTAAAAGATAAAGAATTAACAAAAAAGGAAATGTTTGAAATATTTAACAGAAGATATGCGTGTAAAAAATATGACAAGACAAAAGTTGTTTCAGATGAAGATTTTATGGCAATTATTGAAGCAGGTAGAATTTCTCCTAGTTCATTTGGGCTTGAGCCTTGGAAATTTATTCTTGTGAAAAATGAGGAAATGCTGAATGATATGAGAGAGTTTGCTTGGGGAGCGATTAACAGCTTGAATGGGGCGAGTCATATTGTTATGGTGCTGGCTAGAAAAGGTGTTACTGGTGATAGCGAGTATTTTGAGAGAATTGGGAAAGAAATAAAAAATATTTCTGATGAAAATTTGAAGATTAGAAAAGAATTTTTTAAAAAATTTCAAAAAGAGCATTTTAAGTTGCTGGAAAGTGAAAGAGCATTATTTGACTGGGCTTCAAAACAGACTTACATTGCAATGGTAAATATGATGAATATGGCTGCGGCTCTTGGGATTGACAGCTGTGCAATTGAAGGATTTAATAAAGAAATGGCTGAAAAATACTTCTCTGAAAAAGGTGTCTTTGATTTGAAGGAATATGGAATTTCATATTTTGTAAGTTTTGGGTATAGAGATGAAGATATTACCCCAAAAACTAGAAGAGAACTTTCGGAAGTTTATGAAGTCGTTGAGTAGTTTTTGAATGCTTAAATTTTAAATATATCAAAATTAATTTATTGCAGAAAGAGGATTTTTATGAAAAAAATTTTTGTAATGATGTTGCTGGCAACGGCATTTTCGTGTGGTAATAAAAATAAAAATAACATAGACAAGAATAAAAAAATTGAAAAAAATACAACTACTACTGAGCAAGTGAAACAAAATCAACAAGAGGAAAAAACTGATTTTGATAAACTTAGTAAAAAAGAACAGGAAGAATATTTAAAAAAACTGGAAAAGATAGAAGCAAAATATGAAAAGGAATTAATGGAATTAAAAATACCAGAATTCAATAAGTCCCAAACTAATGATTCTAAGCAACTGACTGAAGAAGAGGTAAAGGAAATAAAGGATCTATTACGTGAAAAATTTAAGAGAATAGGGTTGACAGCTGCAACAAAAGATGGCAGATTTTACATAATAGAAGTTATTAAAGATGGAAAAAACAAAGAAGAGACTGCAAAGGAAGTTGCTCTTGAAAGACCTGATATTATTGACACTATTGGTGAATGGTGTAAAAGTAAAGGAATGAAATTTAAAGTTATTTTTGTTGAATTCTATGATAAAGTTCAAAATAAAAAGATTAGTCAGTCTGCATACCATTCTCACCTTTTGGAAATTCAGTATGAAGATAAAGAATATAAAGATGCACTGAGAGAAGGCTTTTCTAAATATAAGAGAGCTACAAAATTTTAAAATAGAAAATATTTTTATAAAAAAGGTGTATATTTAAAGAAATATGGAGTTTCTGTAGTAGTAAGTTTTGGGTATAGGAATGAAGAGTGCCAAAAAAAGTAAGAAAATCACTTTAATAGTTTTTGGAAATAATTAAGTAAAGTGTTTTACTTCTTGTTGTAAGATGAAAAAGTAAAAAGTTGATAAATATAAATAAAGATAAAAACACAGTTCTGGTTGGTAGTCCAGACGCAGTAATGTAAGTAACCTGCCTCCTTAGGTTGTCCATTCTTTATTATAAATTTTTTTAAGGAGGCTGAAATTATGAGAAAGATTTCAGGAAAATTGACAGTTTTTTTTGAAAATCCTTTTTGGGTAGGAATTTTTGAAAATTTTGAAAATGGTAATTTATCAGTTTGTAAAGTAACTTTTGGTTCGGAACCTAAAGAATATGAAATTTATGATTTTATATTAAAAAAGTTTTGTAATCTTCGATTTAGTAATGAAATGAAGTCAAATTTTAATGAAAAAGCCAAAAATCCAAAACGTAGACAAAGAGAAATAAAAAAAGAGCTTCAAAGTAAAAAATTTTTGAAAAAATCGGAAGAAATTTTAAAATTACAATACGAAGAGAATAAAAGGGAACGAAAAGTTAAAACAAAACAAGAAAAAGAACTTGAAAAACAGAAAAAATTTTTATTGAAACAGGAGAAAAAGAAAAAGAAACATAAAGGAAGATAAAAAGGAGGTTTTTAATAAAAAAACCTTTATAATTGGAATATTGCTGTTATCTATGTTTTCCTGCGAGAAAAATAAAGAAAATAAGAATAATGGCGACTTGATAGCTAGAGATTTTGAAAAAGCATCTGATATGACAGTTGAGGAAGAAATGAAGCTGATGGAAGATCACATAGTGGAAGTATCTAAAAAATATGGAATAACTGCAGATGAAGTAAAGAAAAAATTGGAAGAAGTTGGTAAATATCTAAATGAAGATGTAGTGCCAGACAAAGAATATAAAAATCAATAATTTTTTATAGCAAGTTGCAGTAAGTTAAATTTTATTATATAATATAAGCAAATAAAAAAGAATAGAATAGGAGAATGAAAGTAAAAATGTCAGAAAAAAAAGTAAGAGTTAGAATAGCACCGTCTCCAACTGGAGATCCACACGTAGGAACTGCCTACATTGGACTATTTAATTATGCATTTGCAAAACATAATGGTGGAGATTTTATTTTAAGAATAGAAGATACGGATAGAACGAGATTTTCAGGAGATTCAGAACAGCAAATTTTTGATGCAATGAAATGGCTTGGGTTAAATTATGATGAGGGTCCAGACGTTGGGGGAGAAGCAGGGCCTTATAGACAGTCGGAAAGATTTTCGATTTATAAGGATTATGCTGAACAATTGGTGGAAAAAGGGGAAGCGTACTACTGTTTCTGTACTGCTGAAAGATTGCAAAAATTAAGAGAAAGACAAGCGGCTATGAAACAAGCACCGGGATATGACGGGCATTGCAGAAACTTGTCAAAAGAAGAAGTGGAAGCAAAACTAGCGGCTGGAGAGCCTTATGTTATCAGACTTAAAATGCCTTATGAAGGTGAAACTGTTGTAAATGATGGATTAAGAGGAGAAATTAGATTTGAAAACAGTAAAATTGACGATCAAGTTTTATTAAAATCTGATGGATTCCCAACTTATCATTTGGCAAATATTGTTGATGATCATTTGATGGGGATAACTCACGTTATAAGAGCGGAAGAGTGGATTTCTTCTACGCCTAAGCATATTCAGTTATACAAAGCATTTGGATGGGATGAGCCAAAATGGTATCACATGCCACTTTTAAGAAATGCTGACAAAACTAAAATTTCAAAGAGAAAAAATCCTGTTTCATTGAATTATTATAAAGAAGAAGGATATTTAAAAGAGGGATTGCTAAACTTCCTTGCACTTATGGGATGGAGCTTTGGAGAAAATAAGGAAATTTTTACTATTGATGAAATGATACAAAATTTCTCATTTGATAAAATTTCTCTTGGAGGGCCTGTATTTGACCTAGTTAAATTGGGATGGGTAAACAATCATCACATGAGATTAAAGGATTTGGATGAATTGACAAAATTGGCTATTCCGTATTTTGTGCAAGCTGGTTACTATGAAAATGAAAACTTGTCAGATGAAGAATTTTCAAAATTAAAAAGAATTGTGGAAATTACAAGGGAAGGTTCACAAACATTAAAAGAATTGCCAGTAAATGCTTCAATTTACTTTGAAGATGAATTTGAATTGCCAGTAATTGAAGAAGGAATGAATAAAAAAGAAAGAAAATCAATCGAAAAACTGACTTCTTCACTTGAAACAGAAACAGGTAAAAAATCTATCCAAATGTTTATTGAAAAAATAAATAAATTAAATGAAGAAATTTCAGAAGACGAAGCAAAACAAATCCTGCACGAACTGCAAGATGAAATAGGAGAAGGTCCAGCAGCAGTATTAATGCCACTTAGGGCAGTTATTACAGGAAAAGCCAGAGGAGCCGATTTATACACAGTAATTGCAGTTATTGGAAAAGAAAGAACATTGGCTAGAATAAATAATATTTTGAATAAATAAAATATTTTTAAATCTAAATAATATTAAACTAATCGATGGATTAATTTCTGTAATAAAACAGGAATTAGTCCTTTTTGTTTATTTTGTAATCTTGTTCGTTACTAAAAATCATTATTTTAAAATATTAGTTTATTAAAATGTTATATCTTATACTAAACCCCAATTAAATAACGAAATTATTATAAACTTTTCTAATAAAGGATATAAACTTGATATTTTTAAATAATTAAATTATAATTTTTTAAACATAATCTAGTATAAATAACCGGTCGGAGCATTTTTCTGTGCTGGCAAAACTGTTTGAGCATAGCGAGTTTTTTGTCAGTGCAGAAAAATGTGTAGACTAGCCATAGGTTATTGCGTAGCAATCTTGCCACAATTTTAATTATTAGGATAAATCTTTATTGCAAGGTAAGGATTTGCCGCAATGAGCAATCCTACGAAAATAAAAATGAAAAAATATAATAATATGAAAAAATATTTATTAATAAAGATATTGAAAAAAATAATAAAAACACTTTAATTGAATGATTATGAATTAGCTATTAAATAACTTTATTATAAAAATTTTTAAATCAGATTTTAGTATTAGTGATAAATAAAAAACTGCACTTTAATCATATATAAGATTTAAAATGCAGTATAAAATTATATTTTTTAATTAGTTCTTATTTTTGATTTTTTAAATCAGATTTAGATTCTGGTTTATGGTTATCGGGAACATCGCCAAAAATATCCCTGAAAAATCCAACTTCCAGTTCTCTTGAAAATACATTTTTCAAAATAATCATTACAACAGGCCCGATCAGGAATCCCATCACACCAAAAATTTTGAATCCTGAGTACATTGAGATTAGTGTGATTAATGGATGGACTCCTAAATTTTGGCTTACCAGCTTTGGTTCCAGCATTTGCCTTACAGAAAGGACAAATAGGTAAATTATTATTAGGGCAATACCTAATTTTATGTCAGATAGTGCAAAAGAAATTACCGCCCATGGGATTAAGACTGTTCCTGCTCCTAATATTGGGAGTGCATCGATTGTACAGATTATGATTGACATTAATAGGGGATATGGTACATTTAGCCCTAAAAATGATAATAAATTTAAACATACTAGAAGTTCAAAAAAACATATTGTCATTAAAATAATCTGTGCCTTGATATAAGAGCCAAGAACTGTAAACATGTCAGTTTTTATATTGAAAACCTTATCTAGCCAAGACTTTGGAAGCTGCTGCTCTAGGAAAGATACAATTTCATCCCTGTCAAGACTTATAAAGAAAGTTGCAAGAATCGTTATACAGATATATAGAATTACAGTCGGAATAGATGTAATAAAACTTATCAGCCCTTTTATAAATCCTCCAAGTTTTGAAGAGCCTGAGGAAATAAAACTGTTTATCGTATCGTTTACCTGCTTTGTAAATCCTGACGGAAAATTTCCAAGATAAGTATAAACTTTTGCCATGCTGTCAGTCCATAATTTTTGTGTTATTTCGCTATAACTGTTAAGATTTTGCGATAATTTATAAATTTCACTTATCAATTTTAATGATCCCCAGCCAATAATTCCAAAGAATATCAATAAAAATGTTACAATAGAAATTATTGTAGACAGCTTTTTTGAAAGCTTTAACCTTTTTTGCAAAAATCGTGTAAACGGCCGTGTCAATATTGAAAAAAACAACGCTATCGTAAATGGAAACAAAAATATCCCAAGTTTAAATGCTAAAAATACAACTAGCAAAATTAAAGCAATATAAACGAGAAAATATAATTTTTTAAAGTCAAAATTTTTGTAACTTGCCATATAATCTACTCCTTTTTTATTTATTGAATTTATCATTTTATAGATTATTATATAATAAATACAGCAAATTGTAAATCTGTAATTTTTTCTAATTAGTTGTATTTTTTTTTAATGTATGTTAAAATATTCTAAAATTTGTTATATAAATAAAAGTGAAAGCAGGTAGAACATGTACAGAAAAAGATTAAACGGAACTAGAGAAATTGAAGATGTTTTAAAAAAATTAAAAGGAAGAGTAGGTAATTAATATGAGAAAGACAAAGTATTTTATTATGGGATTTATCTTTTTATTGTTTCTGAATTCATGCGGCTATCTTCCATATATCTATGAACAGGCTGTAGTTGCTGCTGGTGGTAATCCATATAAAGATCCAAAACCTAAAAAAGATGCACCAAATGCAATAGGTAATCCTAAATATAAACAACAGATAGAGTTATTGTTACAAGATATATCAAATAGAGAATTAACAGAAAAATTTTATTATTTTGAAGACAACGAAAAAGAAACAATATTATGGTTACCAGAAGGAATTATTCACGGTCAAGGAAAAAATTTATTAAAAGATAGAAAAACAGGATATGGTATTCCATTAACTTTTAATACTCTTTCTGAATGTCCAAAATCTTATTCATTAGATGAATTCGAGAGCTTAAAGTTAATTTCAAATTCAAATTCAATAAATAAAAAATATATATATATAACTTTCTATGGTGATGATAAATATATAAAAGAAATAGTGCAAAAAATCAAGGAAAAAAATGGATTTACTCATCGTTGTAAAAATGGTAAATTTGATTAATTTATTTGAAATAAAATTGGTTTTGTACTAAATTTCATTTTTAAACTAAATTCAGGATTAGATAATCGTTGTGAACTACAGCGATTATTTTTTTGTATTGTTATAAATTGTTGTGTTGTTGAATTGTACTCGAAATTATGGTAATATATTAATTAAATAAATGTGTTGATTAGAATTGAGGAGGAGAAATAAATGTATAAAGTATTAGTTGGGGAATATATTGATGATGAGGCGATTGCAGGACTGCAGGAAGCTAGAGATGTGAAAGTTGATGTGAAAGTTGGAATTTCACGTGAAGAAATTTTGGATATAATTGGTGAATATGACGCTCTTATTGTGAGAAGTGTTATAAAAGTAGATAAGGAACTGCTGGATAAGGCAAAAAATCTGAAAATAGTCGGACGTGCTGGAAACGGTACGGATAATATCAATATTCCTGAAGCGACTGCACATGGGGTAATTGTAGCGAATACTCCTGACAGCAATACAGTTTCGGCTTGTGAAATTGCGATTGGGCTAATGCTTGCCTCTGCGAGAAATATTGTTGCGGCAAATAATTTTATAAAAAGTGGAAAATGGGAAAGAGAAATATTTGTAGGAAGCGAGATGTTTGAAAAAACATTGGGGATTATCGGACTTGGAAGAATTGGTGGACTGGTTGCTACGAGAATGAAAGCGTTTGGAATGAAGCTTGTTGCTTATGATCCATATATTTCAGATGAGCGTTTTAAGAGATATGGCTGTGAAAAGGCTAAAACATTGGATGAACTGTTGGAAAAAGCAGATGTGATAACTATTCATACGCCTAAGACTAAAGAAACTGTGGATATGATAAACACTGAAAATATTCACAAGTTAAAAGACGGTGTAAGGCTTGTAAATGCAGCACGTGGAGGGTTATTTAACGAAGAGGCTGTGGCTGAAGGATTAAGAAGTGGGAAAATTGCGAGCTTTGGATATGATGTTCACACGGTTGAGCCACGTTCTGAATGTATTCTTTATGAATTTGAAAATGCAATTACAACGCCACATATTGGGGCGACTACTTATGAAGCACAGCGAAATGTAGGAACTCAGGTTGTAAAACAGGTATTAAATGGACTTCGTGGGGAAATAGTTGAAACGGCTGTGAATCTGCCTGCAATTGGAAGAGAAGAATTTTTAATTGTAAAACCATTTATAAATTTGGCTGAAAAATTAGGAAAAATTTATTTCCAAATTGAAAAAACTCCAATTACAAATGTTGTGCTTAATTATTATGGAGAAATTGCCGAGCAGGAAACTGCACTTGTGGATTCGACAGCAATAAAAGGGATTCTGGAGCCAGTTTTAAAAGAAGAAGTTAATTATATTAACTCAAAGCCGCTTGCTGAAAAAAGAGGTATTAATATTTCAATAAATAAAAAGGAACATAAATATAAAAATTATTCTTCAGCAATAGAATTTGTAATAACAAATGAAGAAGGCAAGAAAATATATGTTGTTGGAACAATTGGAATGAATAATGAGGAAAGAATTATCAGCATAAAGAATCATGATGTGGATATGGCAATTTCTGACAATATGATTTATTTAGGAAATGAAGATGTGCCAGGAGTTATCGGAGCTGTGGGGGCAACACTTGGAAAACAAAACATAAATATTGCTACAATGAACGTAGGTAGACGTGAAAACAGTGCAATTATGCTGCTTACAGTTGACAGTGAAGTCGGTAAGAAATCATTGAAGGAACTTAGGGAACTGAGTCAGATAAAATGGGCTCATTATTTGGATTTAACAATATAAAAAAATAAAATTGAAAGTGTTAATCTTAGAGTTAAATTGTAAAAGGAAGAAGACAGAGTAAAGATATACTCGCAGCAAATAAAATAACAGCAACTTTGAAGAAAGGGTATAGATGAATAAAAAAGAATTTTCGTATGATTTATTAGAAATTAGTAACAGGTGCATAAATAGAGATGTAAAAGAGGAAATTTTTGAAAAAAATAGCAAAAAGGCTGGAAAGAAAGCATATTGCGAGAGTGAAAAATATAAATTAGAAAACAAAAAAAATAATAAAAACAGAGTAAATAAAAAATATTACAATGTTGTAAATAAAAAGATTATATCAGATAAAAGAATAGTTGTAACATCGTTAATGGCAGGTGCTGCAAGCTTGCTGAATGCAGAATCGGCTGAAACCTTAAAGCCATCTGGGTATACGGTAAATTATAATGAAAATACGGGAAATGATGAAAAAACTGATAAAAAGTCAAATTTTGAAAATGTAAAAAATGTTTTGATAAGTCAAAACTTAAATAAAACTGGAGCAATAGATACTGAAAAATCAGACAGGATTAAAGTAAGGCCTGCAACAAAGGAAGACAATATCAGATTTTCATTTAATGCAAAATTTGATATGCTGTTATCAAAACGAAATTCAAAAAATGAATCAGAAAACAGTATTAATACAAGCAATACTGGAAGCACTTTTACATCACCTGTAAACACAGGCGCAAGTTCAGGCATAGGAGCTTCATCAACACCATCGGTACAGACAACCAGGGTAATAAATCAGCAAATATTGATACCAATATATAAATACCCGCATTCAAATGATCCTTACTGGCAGCAAGTGACAAATATGGGTGGTTCAAAAATACCTTATGTTGTCTTAAATCCATCAAGTGGGCCAGGAACAGCAGTTGATGCAAATTATGTTCGTCAAATTTCATCAAACATTAATTCAGGAATAAAAAATATAGCTTATGTAGCGACTGGATATCAATCAAAAAGTGCGGCAGATATTATTGCAGATTTAGATAAATATGGAAGTTTATATGGAATGAACAATTTTTCGGGAGTTTTCCTGGATGAAATGGCAAGTGGGACAGATGCAAATGCAAGATATATGGAAAATGTCTATAAAACCATAAAAGCAAAATATCCTAATTTAATGGTTGTAGGAAATCCTGGAAAAAGCATAACTGATTCAATTGCACCGTATTCAGATATATTTGTAACAAAGGAAGTTAGTGCCAGCACATATCTGAATAATTATCGTGCACCAAGTTCGGCCTTTGAAAATAACCCTGCAAATGCAAATCGTATTATGCACATTATTTACGGGGCGACTCCAGCACAATATGATGAAATTATAAGATTGTCAAGAGAGAGAAATGTTGGATGGCTATATATTGTAAATGATACAAACTATAATAACTTGCCAACCAATTTTTCATCATTAGTTGATAATATAAACACTCCTTTAGTTGTTCCTGTACTTTCACAAAATTCTAATAAACTAATGACTAGAGTTGCTTCACCATCGACTTTGTCAACGCAAGTGCCATTAGAAGCTCCTAGATCAAAAGTCAATCTTGATTTAGTAAAAAATATTAAATCTTCTATTTTTCAAAATTTACAGAATACAGAAGAAGGCAAGACGGATATTGATTTTACATACATTGGGAACTTTAGTACAGACTACAAAGATAAAAAAAGTAGCGTGGAGTATGACTCGGACAGCAGAGGAATATTAATTTCACTTATGAAAAACTTTGGTAAATTTACAGTTGGTGGAGGTTTAGGATATCAAGATTCAAAAGTAAATTATAAAGGAAATTTTGAGGGAATAGATGAAAAAATAAAGTCACATCAGTTTATATTAAGCGGAAAATATGAATTTAATGACAATATTGACTTAACAAATGTATTAACATATTCTGGCAATAGTCATAAATTTAAAACAGAAACAGGTGCTGGGTTAATGAATGATGTAAAATATAAGTCACGAATTTTAGATTATACTACGAAATTAGGATATAAATTTTTTATAGATAATGGATATGTAAAGCCATACATAGGTTTAGCGGCGATAAGAGTTTCTGAAGGTAAAATGGATAAGCTAGATATTTCAGAGTCGACAAAAAGTGGTTTAGAATGGTTACTTGGAGTGTATGCTGAAAAAACAATTGGACAATTTGACATGTTTGGAAAGGCTGAATATGGGCTTAGAGCTAAAAAAGACTCATATCATGGAAAAAGAAATTATGGAAATTATAAAATAGCGCCTTTATCTTATTCGAGAGGTGTATTTAATGTTGAATTAGGAACAAACTACAGAATAAATGATTATGTGAAAGCAAGTCTTGGATATGGACTGGCAGATTCAAAAAACAGCTCAATAAAATTGGGATTAGAAGCAAGTTTTTAGGAGCTAAAAAAATTAAATATCAGAAGGAAAGAGTAAAAAATGAAAGGAGATAAATTGAGAAGAGTTAGATTTTTCTCAATTTTAAAAATAAAATGGGTTTAAAATTTAAAGTAAAAGTACCGGGAACATCAGCTAATATTGGTGTGGGATATGACTGTTTGGGAGTTGCATTGGATTACTTTTTGGAGCTGGAAGTTGAGGAAAGTGATAAAATTGAATTTTTGAAGCGATAAAATATACGGAAAAGCATTTGGTAAAAAATATTCCAAGCTATAAGGTAAATATTGTGAAAAATGATATTCCAATTTCACGTGGGCTAGGGAGCAGTTCATCGGCTATTGTCGCTGGTATTATGATTGCAAATAAATTTGCTGGTGATGTGCTGGATATTAACGAGGTGGTAAGACTGGCTGTGGAAATGGAAGGACATCCTGATAATGTGGTACCCGCAATCTTTGGTGGAATGGTACTTACTGCACATGATAAGAAAAATCTTGTATACAGTTCATTAATAAATTCTGATGACTTATGTTTCTACGTAATGATTCCAGATTTTAAATTATCGACAGAAAAAGCAAGAAGTGTCCTGCCAAAAACGTATCTAGTTTCTGACGCAATAAATAACATCTCAAAACTAGGTTTACTTGTAAACGCCTTTAACAAAGGAGAATATGACAACTTACGTTTTCTTTTAGGCGATAAAATCCACCAGCCTTATAGATTCGCATTAATAAACGATTCAGAAAAAATCTTTGAAGCCTCTAAAAAACACGGTGCATTGGGAGAATATATAAGCGGTGCAGGGCCTACATTGATTTCGTTAAATTACGACAATGATGAATTTTTGGAAAATATGAAAAAAGAACTTGCAGAATTATCGGATAACTGGACTATCGAAAAAAAGAAAATCAATTTGAAGGGTGCGGAAGTTTATTGATTTTTTAGAATTTGATAGAGAAACGAAATATGTTTTTAAAATTTAGAAAGGAAAGTTAATTAATAAAAAGGGGAAGGTTTTTATGGATGAGTTAAAAAAAATAAAGATAATTGACTTAAAAAATCATAAAGAAATCGTTGAAAAATTTTCGTGTAAAGTAAAGGAAATTGATGATTACTTAAAGAAAAAAGCATATATTGATATGTCAAAAATAAAATCAGCAACTTATCTTTTGTTTAAAAATAATGAATTGTTTGGATTTTATACATTAAATATTTATCAAATTGAGGACAATGAACCTAATGATGATGGAGATATAGAAAGTTTTAATTATTTAGAATTAAAATATTTGGGAGTAGATGTTAAATATCAAAATAAAGGGATAGGAAGTGAAATTATGAAAAAGATTATTATTCCAGAAGCTAGAGAATATTTTAATTTTCTTAATCTTGTAAAAGGTTTATTTATAATTCCATTAAATGATAAAGTAAGAAATTTTTATTTTAAATTTGGTTTTCAAACTTTGAAATTTGATATTTACAATGGAGAAGAAATAGAATATTTATGGATTGATTTTTTATCAAAAAATTAATATAATTAACTTAAGGAGGGATTATTATGTCAATAATTGTAAAAAAAGGACAGTTAGAAAAAATAAATAAAGAGATTGCAAAAAGAAATTTGTCTGAAAGACGTACTTATACAGTAAAAGAATTCCCAGAAAGTAATCTTTCAAAAAAGGCTGAAGAAGCCTTGAATAAAATATTTTCATCTATGAAGTAAAAGTATTGAAAGATCAATTAAAAAAGAGTCTGAATTGCAGAATTTACTCTTGGAATATTTATTTTCAATAAAGAAAAATAGAGGGGTTGAAAAAAAAGTGAAAATGTGTTATTATAATTGTAGAAAATAATTTTAGGTAGAGAGTGGGTTAGCCCACTCTTTAGTTTTAGATATGAGGTGTAATTTTATGGAACAGATTTTAGATGAGTTTGAGAAGAAAATCGAACCGCATTTAAAGGAAATGAATCTGGAATTAGCAGATTTGGAATATGTGAGGGACGGAGGATACAATTATTTAAGAGTGTATGTGGAGAAACTGGATGGAACTACTACACTTGATGATTGTATTGATTTTAGCCGTGAAATTGATGGAATTGCGGATGACTTGATTGAGGAAAAGTTTTTTCTGGAGGTTTCGACACCTGGAGTTGAGCGTAGATTGAGAAAACCTAAGGATTTTGTGAGATTTTTGGGAGAGAGAATTAACGTTCAGGCTAAGAGTAACATTGATGGGGTGAAGAGATTTTTAGGAAAATTGGAAAAATTTGAGAATGATACGGTTTTTCTTTTAGATGATAAATTGGAAAAAATAGTGGAAATACCACTTTCTAAATTAAAGAAAGCAAATTTAATATATGAATTACCAAATGGCATATTAAATAGTGAGGAGGAATGATGAAAGGGCGAGATCAAAAAATATTTTTGGAAGCACTTGATGAACTTGAAAAGGAAAAAGGGATTTTAAAGGAAGAATTACTGGAAACAATAGAAACTGCATTGCTTGCGGCATACAAAAAAAATTATGGTGAAAAAGACAATGTAAAAGTAACAATTAATAGAAATAGTGGAGATGTAAAGGTTTATTCACAAAGGCTGATTGTAGAAAACGTAGAAAATCCCGAAGAGGAAATTAGTCTGCAAGATGCAATTTCTGTTAAAAAGCGTGCTAAGCTGGGAGATATTCTGGATTTGGAAATTAATGCGGAAAGTTTTAAGAGAAATGCTATTCAGAATGCAAAACAGATTGTTGTACAAAAAGTTAGGGAATGTGAAAAAAGAAATATCTTTAATAAATTTAAGGAAATTGAAAATTCAATTGTTTCTGCAAATGTTAGAAAGACTGATGAAAAAGGAAATTTGTATGTGGATATAAATGGACTTGAAGCAATTGTGCCAGCAAAGGAATTATCACCAGTAGATATATTCAGACAAGGAGATAGAATTAAAATTTATATCGGCGCTGTGGAAGAGTCTACAAAATTTACAAAAACTTTTGTTTCAAGAAAATCTGAAGAATTACTTCGAGGACTGCTTGAATTAGAAGTTCCTGAAATTTATGAGGAAATTATTGAAATCAGAAACATCGCAAGGGAAGCGGGAAGCCGTTCTAAAGTGGCTGTTTATTCAAATGATGAGAATCTGGATGTTAAAGGTGCATGTATTGGGCGTAATGGGATGAGAATTCAAAACATTATCGATGAACTTTGTGGAGAAAAAATCGATATTGTTCTTTGGAATGAGGATATAACGGAATTTGTAAAAAATGCCTTGAATCCTGCAGAAGTTCTGTCAGTGGAAATCATTGAGGAAGGCGAAGAAAATATGAAAGTTGCAAGAGTGCTTGTAGCAGAAAATCAATTATCACTTGCAATTGGTAAAAAAGGTCAAAATTCAAGACTTGCGGCAAGACTGTGCGGTGTGAAAATTGATATTCATACAGAGCCATCTGAGGTAGAGGAAAATAGAGAATTTGAAGAAAAAAGTGCTTTTGGAGATTCGTTAGATGAAATAGAAAGCATTGAAAAATCTGATAATCTGCAAGATGATTATGAAGTTGAAGAAAGTGCGTTTGCGGTACTTAACGAAGATGGTGAATAAAAAAGAGCAATTTTAAATTAAATTGTATCAAACAAGGAGATGAACGGATAGTTTGGATACATTGAATGAAAATGTAAAAGAAATAAATAAGCCTGAAAGAATGTGTATATGCTGCAGAAGAAAAGGTCAAAAAAATGAATTTTTTCGGATAACTGAGCAAGATGGAAAATATATTTTTGATAATGGAATGAAAGTTCAGGCAAGAGGATTTTACGTCTGTAAAACGAATGAATGCATTGAAAGGCTTTCAAAACATAAAAAATATAACATTGAAATTGAACAGCTAGTAAAAATGCTGGAGCAAGTAAAGAATGAAAAGAAAAGTATAATCGACATTTTAAGGCCAATGAAAAATTCCGAATATTTTGTGTTTGGAATAGATGAAGTTTTTGATGGAATAAAACGTGATAAGATAAAACTTGTGATTATTCCATCAGATATAAAGGCAAAATATATTGAAGAATTTGAAAAAATGAAGAAAAACTTTAATTTTGAAATTATATTTATTGAAAAGAAAGAAGAATTAATAAGACTTTTTTCAAGAGATGTAAATGTCATAGGTATTTTTAACAAAAAAGTAATAAAAGGAATATTAAGCAAAGTGGAGGTGATGAATGGATGAAAGTGCATGAATTAGCAAAGGAAAATGGTTTTACGGCAACAAAATTTATGGAGGAAATCAGAAAATTTGGGGTAGATAAAAAACACCACATGAATGTACTAAGTGATGAAGAAGTAAGCCTTATAAGGAAAAAACTTCAAAAAGGTGTCCAAAATAATCAAAATAACGGTAAAACGGAGAATCTGAATAAAAAAGAAATTAAATCAAATGAAAATATTGCAAAAACAGTAAATAGCCATTCAGACAATCAAAAAAACAATAGTATTGAACATAATAAAATTAATGAACAAGAAAACATTAATAAAAATTATGAGAAATCAAAACAGCCATTGGAAAAAGATATTAAACTAAATGCAGAAAATAAATCAGATAATAGTAATAAAAATAATCTGAATAATGTAAAAGATTTAGATAATAATAAAAATCATAAATTTGATAAAAAAGAAAATAAAAAGAAAATGGAGATGAAAGTTAATTTGAGTAGTCAGAGTAATAAAATGAATGAAGTAAATAAAGATAAGCAGAATTTTCAAAATAGAGAAAACAGAGAAAATGGAGGAAGAAACTTCCAAAATCGAGACAACCGAAATAGAGAAGATAGAAACAAAGACGGATTTAGACGAGAAGGAAGAGATAATTTCAGAAAAGATAATAGAAACTTTAACAGAGATGGAAATTTTCAATCAAGAGATGGCCGTGATAACCGAAGCTTCCAAAATAAAGATAATCAAGATAATAGGGAAAATGGAGGAAGAAACTTCCAAAATCGAGACAACCGAAATAGAGAAGATAGAAATAAAGACGGATTTAGACGAGAAGGAAGAGACAGCTTCAGAAAAGATAACCGAGGCTTTAATAGAGATGGAAATACTCAATCAAGAGATGGCCGTGATAACCGAAGTTTCCAAAATCGAGATAGAGATAATCAAAGTGGTTCAAGAAACTTTAGAGATAGACAGGACAATAGAGGATTTTCTGATAAAGGCGGATTTAATAAGGACAGAGATGACTTTAGAAGAGACAGCCGAAGTTTTTCTAATGCTAAAAAGGAGCCAGCATCTGAAATTCCTGCAGCAACAGTAGCCGAAAAAGGGAAAGCTGGTGGAAAAGGAAAAGGAAAATTTGAGAAGAAAAAATACGAAAAAAACAGAAGAGACAGAGAACATCAAGAAAAAGAACTTCGTTCAGACTTTAGAAAAGATGACAAAAAGAAAAAGAAAAACAAGAAACAGGAAAAAGTTGTCAAGGATGAAATTGTTAGAATTGAAGGAGAGAGCATAGGAATGATAACAATTGGAGAAGAAATTGTTATTAAAGATTTAGCTGAAAAACTAGGAATCAATGTTTCTGATATAATTAAAAAATTCTTTATGGAAGGAAAACTTCTTACTGCAAATGCAATTTTATCATTTGAAGAAGCCGAAGAAGTGGCTCTTGAATATGAAGTAATTGTAGAAAAAGAAGTAGTTGAAGAAGTTAGTTATGGTGAAAAATATCATCTTGAGCAGGAAGATACAGATGAAGAACTTGTAACAAGAGCACCTGTTATTACAATAATGGGACACGTTGACCACGGTAAGACATCGTTATTAGATGCACTTAGACACACAAATGTAATGGGTGATGAAGCTGGAGGAATCACGCAAAAAATAGGGGCTTATCAAGTAAATTGGAAAGGTCAAAGAATTACATTTATTGATACTCCAGGACATGAGGCGTTTACTGAAATGAGGGCAAGAGGAGCGAATATTACAGATATTTCAATTCTAATTGTAGCAGCTGATGATGGGGTAAAACCCCAAACTGTAGAGGCAATTTCTCATGCTAAGGAAGCAGGAGTCCCAATAATCGTTGCAATTAACAAAATTGATAAGCCAGGTGCAGATCCTATGAAGGTTAGAACTGAATTGACTGAATATGGACTGATGTCACCTGAATGGGGAGGAACTACTGAATTTGTTGAAATTTCTGCAAAACAGAAAATTAATTTAGAAGAACTTCTTGAAACAATACTAATTACAGCGGAACTTGAAGAATTAAAGGCCAATCCAAACAAACGTCCTAAAGCAGTTGTAGTAGAGTCAAGACTGGATCCAAAAATGGGAGCAGTTGCCGATGTGCTTGTGCAGGAAGGGACACTTAAAATTGGAGATGTGTTCGTAGCAGGGGAAGCTCATGGTAGAGTCCGTTCAATGCTTGATGACAGAGGTAAAAAAATAAATAAAGCCATTGTTTCACAGCCAGTAGAAATTACAGGATTTAATGTTGTGCCAAATGCAGGTGATGTTTTATACGGTGTAGAAAGCGATAAGCAAGCTAAAAAAATTGTAGAAGACTTTATTAGAGAGAAAAAAGTAAACGAGCAGAATAAGAAAAAACATATTTCACTAGAAAGTTTGTCTCAAGAATTAGAAGAACAAGAATTAAAAGAATTGAAATGTATTATAAGAGCCGACTCAAAAGGGTCTGTTGAAGCATTAAGAGAATCACTTGAAAAACTTAATACTGAAAAAGTTGTAATTAACGTAATTCAAGGAAGTGCAGGAGCTGTAACTGAAGGAGACGTAAAACTTGCAGAAGCATCAAATGCGATTATAATTGCATTTAATGTACGTCCAACAACACCAGCTAGAATCATTTCTGAAAAAATTGGAGTAGAAATTAGAAACTATAACGTAATCTACCATGCAACTGAAGAAATTGAGAAAGCAATGAAAGGAATGCTTGATCCTGAATTTAAAGAAGTTTACTATGGAAGAATAGAAGTTAAGCAAGTGTTTAAAGTATCAAATGTTGGAAATATTGCTGGAGCAATCGTTGTTGATGGAAAAGTTACAAAAGATTCAAAAATTCGTGTAATTCGTGATGGAATTATCATTTTTGATGGTGAATTAGGTTCATTGAAACGATTTAAAGATGATGTTAAAGAAGTTGTAATGGGACAAGAATGTGGAATTGGTATTCAAGACTTTAATGATATTAAAGCTGGAGATATTATTGAATCGTACATTATGGAAGAAATCCCAAGATAACGGATAGATAGGTGATAATTGTATGAATGATAGAAGAAAAAGAGGACTGGAAAAGGAAATATCAAGAATTATCGGAATGACACTTTTAACAGAAATAAAAAATGACAAAATAAAAAATCTTGTATCAATTCACAAGGTTGAGCTGACAAAAGATGGACGATACCTTGATTTAACATTTTCGGTACTAGATTTGAAAGATAAGGTAAATAAAGAAAAAATCGCCGAAGATTTGAATAAGTTAAAAGGTTTTTTTAGAAAAAAAATAGGTTCACAGCTGTCGATAAGATTTGTTCCAGAAGTGAGAATTCATTTGGATGACAGCGTTGAATATGGAGTAAAAATTGCTTCGATATTGAACGAAATAAAAAAGGATGATCACAATATCGAATAAAACATGGGTCTGCTTTAAAAATATAGAACTAGTTTGATTTTGAAGCAGTCCTTCAACTAAACAAAAAAGGAAGCGATTAATCTTGTAATGAAATGGGAATTAAAAAGCTATAATGAAGATTATTTGACAACAAAAAGTTCTGAATTTGGTGAAAGCAGATTAATTTCAAGGCTGCTTTTGAATCGAGGAATTGACACAAAGGAAAAAGTTTCTAAGTTTTTAAATTCAGATAAAAAAGATATTCATAATCCATTTTTATTTGAAAATATGGAAAAAGTCGTAGAAAGAATAAAAAAAGCTGGGAAAAATAAAGAAAAAATTGTAATTTATGGAGATTATGACGTTGATGGTATATCTGGAGTAGCATATCTAGTAATAATGCTACGAAAATTGGGACTTAATGTTGATTATTATATTCCAAATCGTGTTCACGAAGGGATAGGTATAAATAAAAACCTTTTAAATTTTTTGAAAAAACGGGATGCAAAATTATTTATAACAGTTGATATTTCAATAAATAACCATGAAGAGATATTAATGTTAAAAAATAGCGGTATCGATATAATTATAACAGATCATCATAGGCAGATTGGAGTTCTGGAAGATAAGAATCAGGAAAAAGAATTGGGGATTCTTACAATAAATCCAAAGACTAGTAAAACTTATCCAAATAAATCTCTGTCAGGTTCAGGAGTTGCCTTTAAACTTGCTGACGCTATTTATGAAAGATATGATGCAAATAAAAAAATACTGTATGATTATATGGATATTATAATGATTGGAACAGTTGCAGATGTAGTACCAATGACTGATGAAAACAGGTTTATCATAAAAAAAGGACTAAATAATTTAAAAAAAACCAAAATAAAAGGTTTAAAGTATATTATTAACTATTTGAAGATAAATCCTAGAAATATAACAACTAGCGATATTGGATTTTTTATTGCACCAATTTTTAATGCACTTGGAAGAATTGATAATTCAAAAATTGTTGTAAATTTCTTTATTCAGGAAGATGATTTTAAACTTTTCTCGATTATTGAGGAAATGAAGCGAGCTAATAAAATCAGACGTTATTTGGAAAATGAGATTTATAATGAGCTGGAAGAAAAAATACAGCGTCTAGAACGTCCCAAATATATTTTTATGAAAAGCAGAAAATGGCATTCTGGCGTAATTGGGGTAGTCTGCTCAAGAATCTCAATAAAATATAATATTCCAGTAATTCTTATTTCAATAAAAAATGGATATGGAAAGGCATCATGCAGAAGTATTGAAGGAATTAACATTTTTGATATTTTAAAAAGCGTGTCGAATAAATTGGAGCGATTTGGAGGACATGACTTGGCGGCAGGATTTCTTGTTTCAGAAAAATATTTAGGTGAAATTGAAAAACATCTGCGGCAAAGACTTGCAAGAAAAAATAGGGAAAATGTGCAAAAAACTTTGTATGTTGATGCATGGTTGAACATTGAGTATTTAAACAAAAGAAAATTACATGAAATAAATAGGCTGTCGCCTTTTGGGCTAGATAATCAGGAGCCGAACTTTATGGATTCAGATATTAATTTTCTAAATTTAACGAGATTTGGGATAAATAATCGACATTTTAAAGGATTTGTCAGAAAAAATAACCGTATTATTTCAGTAATTGGATATAATTTAGGACATAAATTGAAAGCAAATAATTTTTATAAGAAAAAATTTAAAATAGTTTATACTCCGATATTTAAGTCAGGACATTCAGATTTATTTATCGAATTGAAAATAAAGGATTTTAAATAAAAATAAATTAATTAAAAAAATTATATATAATAAAAAATTTTAGGAGGAATTAAAAAGATGGCAGTAAAAAAATTAAATGAATCAACTTATGAAGTATCAGCAGTTAGAGAAGGAAAAGAGTTAAAACACTTAAAAGAGCATGTTTTGGTACATTTTAAAGATGCGAAAGTTGATGGATTCCGTCCAGGACACGTACCTGCAAAAGTAATTGAAGAAAAATTCAAGAAAGAAATTGAAGGAGAAATATTAAACCACATTATTTCTGATGAATACAGAAAAGCAGTTGCAGAAAATGAATTAAAACCAATTGCTGATATTAAACTTGAAAAATATGAGCTTAATGATGACAAAGTTGAAGTAGTATTTACAATACCTGTATTGCCTGCATTTGAATTGGGACAATATAAAGGTGTGGAAGTAGAAAAGGAAAAAGTAGAAATTACTGATGAAAAAGTAAACGAAGAAATTGAAAGATTAAGAGAAAATGCTGCAAAATTAAAAGAAGTTGCAGAAAATGAAGAAGCTAAAAATGATGATGTTGTAAATATTAACTTTGAAGGATTTATAGATGGTAAAGCATTTGATGGAGGAAAAGCTGAAGGATATGACTTGACATTAGGTTCTCACAGCTTTATTGACACTTTCGAAGATCAAATCGTAGGACATAAAAAAGGTGATGAATTTAACGTAAATGTTACATTCCCTGAAGAATATCACGCTGAAAGCCTAAAAGGAAAACCAGCTTTATTCAAAGTAAAAGTAAATTCAATCAAGAGAAAAGAAGAAGCTGAATTAAATGATGATTTAGCAAAAGAATTAGGATTTGATTCTGTTGAAGATATGACAGCTAAAACTAGAGAAAATATTACAAAAAGAGAAGAAGCAAGAGCAGAAAATGAATTTAAGAACAAAGTTATAGATGCTGTAGTAAACGGAACAGAAGTTGAAGTTCCAGAAGCATTAGTTCAAAGAGAAATTGACTACCAAATCAACAGATTTGCACAACAATTGCAAATGCAAGGAATTAATCTTAACCAATACTTCCAAATGACAGGGCAAACGATGGAAGCAATGAGAGAAAGCTCAAAAGAAAATGCTGAAAAAGCAGTAAAAACAGAATTAGTACTAGCTGAAATCGCAAAAGCTGAAGGAATTAAAGCAACTGATGAAGAAGTATCAAAAGAAATCGAAACATTAGCTGCAATGTATGGACTTGAAAAAGATGCATTAATAGCTGATGTAAGAAAAAATGGAAACTATGAAAGATTCATTGATGAAACAAACTATAGATTAGTAAATCAAAAAACAATTGATTTATTAGTAAAAGAAGCAAAAGTTAAATAGTAATTTTGAGAAAATTGCTAAATAAAAAGAATATTTTGATTTTAGAAGAATTTTGTGATAAAATAGTTTATTGCGAAATTCTTTTTTCTCTATATTTAAATTGCAAAATGTTAAAACAATTTTGTAATAACAAGAGAAAATAAAAAATGAAAGAAAATTGACGGAAACAGGAGGAAATAATATGTCAGCATATAGTCCAGTAGTTATTGAAAATGATGGGCGTGGGGAAAGAAGTTATGATATTTATTCAAGACTTTTAAAGGATAGAATAATTTTTGTAAGTGGAGAAGTTGAAGATGGAATGGCAAATGCGATTGTCGCTCAATTATTATTTTTAGATGCACAGGATAATGAAAAAGATATAGTTATGTATATAAACAGTCCAGGAGGAGTAATTACCGCTGGGCTTGCGATTTACGACACAATGCGTCACATAAAAAGCGATGTTTCTACAGTATGTGTAGGACAGGCAGCAAGCATGGGAGCAGTGTTATTAGCGGCTGGAGCAAAAGGTAAAAGATACTCGTTGCCAAACTCAAGAATCATGATTCATCAGCCACTAGGTGGAGCAAGAGGTCAAGCAACAGACATTCAGATCCAGGCAAAAGAAATTGAAAGAATGAAGGAAATTACAAGCAAAATTTTATCAGAAGCAACTGGAAAATCAGTAGAAGAAATCTACGCAGATACTGAAAGAGACAACTTTATGTCACCAGAAGAAGCTGTAAATTATGGATTGATAGATAAAATTTTATAAAAACTTTATTTAAAATATATTTTTAAAATTATAGAAAATTTTATTTATGATAGTTTCATTTTTAATTATCTAAACTTCTATTTAATTAAATACATATTAAGCAAAATTTCGTTAGAAGAAAAATAGCTGTCTGAGCTTTTAAAATAAATTTTAAATTGATATAAAATTATTTGTGTTGAAATAATTTATATTTAAAAGCGAGTTCTATTTTTCTTTTATAAGAAAGTTTTGCGTAAAGCGGGAGTGCAGAGGTATGGCGCTTGATACCTCTGCGTTAAAAAAATAATAAGTAAAATAATAAAATAGAAATTAATAATAAAAATATATAAATAGGAATTATATAAAGAAAAAACGAGGTGAAAAATATTGGCAAATAAGAAAAAAAATTACTGTTCATTCTGTGGCAGGGAAGAGCATGAAGTGGAACGGTTAATACAGAGTCCTGAAGAGGATGATGTGTTTATTTGTAATGAATGTATAGAAGACAGTGCTGAATTACTGGACAGTTTTAGGGAATATGACGAAAATGAGCATAACAGGGAAATCACGCTGTTAAAGCCAAAAGAAATAAAGGCAAAACTTGATGAATATATTATCGGACAGGAACAGCCTAAAAAGGTGTTGTCTGTGGCGGTTTATAATCATTTTAAGAGAATAATGCACAAACAGAAAAATGTAGATAATGATGTGGAGCTTCAAAAATCAAATGTACTGCTAGTAGGACCTACTGGAAGCGGAAAAACCTTGCTTGCACAGACACTAGCGAAAACATTGAATGTGCCTTTGGCGATTGCAGATGCAACAACATTGACAGAAGCTGGATATGTTGGGGATGATGTTGAGAATGTACTTTTAAAACTGATAAAAGCGGCTGATTATGATATTGAAGCAGCAGAGCATGGAATAATTTATATTGATGAAATTGATAAAATCGCTAGAAAATCGGAAAATATGTCAATTACAAGGGATGTTTCTGGAGAAGGAGTACAGCAGGCGTTACTTAAGATTATTGAAGGAACTGTTGCAAGTGTGCCTCCACAAGGTGGAAGAAAGCATCCAAATCAGGAAATGATTGAAATTAACACAAAGGATATTTTATTTATCGTTGGTGGAGCATTTGAAGGACTGGAAGCGAAAGTTAAGGATAGAGTTAATGAAAAAAGAGTTGGATTTGGGCTTGAAACAAAAAATACAAAACTAGATGATTTGACTTTATTTGAAAATGTACTGCCTGAAGATTTAATAAAATTTGGACTGATTCCTGAATTAATTGGGCGGTTACCAGTAATCACGGCACTTCATGGACTTGATGAAGAGGCTATGATTAAGATACTGACAGAGCCTAAGAACTCGCTTGTTAAACAATATAAAAAATATTTCGAAATGGAAAATGTTGACTTGGAATTTGATAAGGATGCGATTGTTGAAATTGCACAGCTGGCACTTAAGCGAAAAATTGGAGCGAGGGGGCTTCGTTCAATTATTGAAAGTGTTATGACTGATTTAATGTATGAAATTCCATCGAAGGAAAATGTTAAGAAAGTGATAATTACAAAAGAAGCGGTTACAGATAAAGAAAAAGTGGTTATAGAGTAATCAAGATTTAAAATTATTTATAATAAACTTGAAAATTATTAAATAATAATGGGATTTTATTTATTAAATCTGATTTTAAAGCAGTTTTACTGTATTAAAGAGCAGATTTTAAAGTATGAAAGGAGAAATTATGCAAAATAAACCATTTATAGCAACAAGAGAATTAGTTGTATTTCCAGGTGTTGTAACTCCGATTTTTATCGGTAGGCAGTCAAGCCTGAAAAGTCTTGAAGAAGCAATAGCAAGATTTGACAGCAAACTAATTCTTTCGGCACAAAAAGATGCAAATGTAGAAGAGCCCAAATTTCCAGAAGATATTTATGAAACGGGAGTTTTAGTTCACGTTATACAGACGGTAAAAATGCCAAATGGAAATGTTAAGGTACTAGTTGAAGCTAAGCATAGAGTTTTAATCAACCAATTTCCAAAAGATGATAATGGTGTTGTTTATGCTGAATATGAAGAAATTTTTTCAAAGCCTATCGAGGAGAGTAAAGCTGAAGCCTTGAAACGTAGAGTAATTGATGAATTTTCAAATTATGCACAGAAAACTAATAAAGTATTGCCTGACATTATTTATAATATAAAAGAGATTAGCAATATTGACAAGGTATTTGATTTGATTTGTACAAATCTGATGGTAGCAGTTGAAACAAAACAAGAATTATTGGAAATATTAGATGTGGAAGCAAGAGCATATAAAATTTTGAGTATTCTTGAAAGAGAAATTGAGATTTTTATGCTTGAACGTGAGATTGAAAATCGTGTAAAAGAACAAATGGCAGAAGTTCAGAAAAACTATTATTTACGTGAAAAAATTAAGGTAATGCGTGAAGAAATGGGAGAAGGAACTGATTCTGACGAAGAACTGGAGGAACTTGACCAAAGAGTTAGAGATGCAAAAATTCCTCAGGAGCTAAAAGATAAACTGGTAAAAGAGCTTTCAAGAATGAAGAAGATGCCAGACTTTTCTGCTGAATCTTCGGTAATCAGAACGTATCTTGAAACTGTACTTGAATTACCGTGGGAAGTTTCAACTAATGATGAAATTGATATTGAAAAAGCTGAAAAAATTCTAAATGAAGATCATTATGGATTGGAAGAAGTTAAGGAAAGAATATTAGAATTCTTGGCAATTAAAAAATTGAATAACACATTAAAAGGTTCGATTATCTGTCTTGTAGGACCTCCAGGTGTAGGGAAAACATCGCTTGCACATTCGGTGGCACGTTCAATGAACAGAAAATTCACAAGAATATCACTTGGTGGAGTAAGAGATGAAGCTGAAATTCGTGGACATAGAAGAACTTATGTGGGAGCAATGCCGGGAAGAATTATAAACTCATTGAAACAGGTTGGTGTAAATAATCCAGTAATGCTGTTTGATGAAATTGATAAAATGGCTTCTGACTTTAGAGGAGATCCCGCTTCAGCAATGCTGGAAGTTCTAGATCCTGCACAAAACAACTCGTTTGAAGATCACTATATCGATCATACTTTTGACTTGTCAAACGTATTTTTCATTTGTACAGCAAATGATTTGGGAGGAATTCCAGGACCACTTCGTGATAGAATGGAGATTATCTCAATCGAATCATACACAGAATTTGAAAAATTAAATATTGCAAAAAAATATTTAATACCTCAAACACAAGAAGAAAATGGATTAAAGGATTATAAAGTTTCATTTTCTGATAAAGCAATCATGAAGATTATAAATGAATACACAAGAGAAGCTGGAGTAAGAAATTTACGAAGAGAAATTGGTAAATTATTCAGAAAAATAGCAAAAGAAATACTTGTATCAAAATCTAAGAGTAAAAAAATCTCTGTTTCTGAAACAAAAATCAAGAAATATTTAGGAAATCCAAAATTCAGAGCAGATAAAGTCAAGGAAAAAGAAGGTAAAATTGGTGTTGTAAATGGACTTGCATGGACAGCAGTCGGAGGTACAACTTTAGAAGTGCAGGCAGTAAAAATGGAAGGAAAAGGTGTGCTGCAGCTTACAGGAAAACTAGGAGACGTAATGCAGGAATCAGCTAGAGTGGCTTATTCTTACGTAAGACATATAAAAAATGAACTTGGTATCAAGGAAAAATTTAACGAAACAACAGATGTTCATTTACACTTCCCAGAAGGAGCAGTGCCTAAAGACGGGCCATCAGCAGGTATTACAATTACAACAGCAATTATTTCAGTATTGACGGATAAGGAAGTTAGGCAAGATGTCGCAATGACAGGAGAGATTACGATTACTGGAGAGGTTCTGGCAGTTGGTGGAATCAAGGAGAAGGTAATTGGAGCTCATAGGGTTGGAATAAGAGATGTTCTACTTCCTTATGACAATAAAGTTGATACAGAGGAATTGCCAAAGGAAATTGCAGACCAGATGAAATTCTACTTTGCTAAAACTTACGATGATGTGAAAAAGATTGTTTTTGTAGAGAAGAAAGAAGTAAAAAAAGCAGGAAAAAGAAATAATAAGTAAAAGTATTTAATAAAAAATATTGAGGGAATAAAACAATAGAGATTCTTAGAAATATAACTAAGTTTGCCCTTATTTTTTAGTATAAATTTTCATTAGCATAAAATTAGACTGATATATTTTTTTTAAGTATACATACTGTTTTGAAAAAAAGAAAAATTAGATAAATTAAAAAAGAGATTAGAAATTTTTCGAAATATGGACTAAAAGGCTAGATAAATTCTAGTCTTTTTATTATTTTCTTAGAAAAAAAAGTAAATTTAAAAAATTTTTTTAATTTTTTTTAAAAAAACACTTGATTTTTTTAGTTTTTTGTATTATATATATATTAATAACTTTTCACAAAGACAATATTAATCTAAAATCAAAAAATCACTTATTTTATTTGAAATCACTAAAGCTAAATATCATCTAATTTTAGATTATTCCATTATTTTTGTGAAAATTTTAAGTTGTTTTATAATATGGCAATATTTATTTAAAATTAAAGCTGTGTTATTAGAATTCCAAGTTAATTTAATTTTTTATTAAATTCAAAGGGATTCAAATGAAACTTAAAAATTCTAAAAAATAAGGAAAGAGGAGAGATTTATGACAAAAAGTTTGTTACAAGTAAAAAAAGATTTAAAAGCCTTTGCCAAAAGATGTAAAGACTTTAAATACACTGATTCTGCATTGCTTATATTTTTATTATGCGGAATGTTATTGTCAGTTAATTTATTTTCAGCGCCTACAGCTGATTCGAGCATTAAAAACCAGGTTCATCAGATTAATACGTCAATAAGTCAGATACGAACAGATTTCAAGCGTGCAAAAGCTGAAAACAGAAAACTGATAAAAGGTACAAACCTTGAATTAATTCAGTTAATGGAACAAGGAGATCATGTAGTAAAATCGCCTTGGAGCAGTTGGCAATATGGAATGAATTTCTTCTACAATGACTGGCAAGGAAAATACAAAGGTCGTGGAGATAAAACAGAAAATATTAAATACAAAAGAGATGCCAGCAGTAAATTTGGAACATTCGATGGTGGGAAATATGGAACACTTTAAATAATAAAGTTATTGAACCAATTTCGGCGGTACCAGTAGATGCTGCTGTTAGACCAAAAAATATTGACAAGCAACCGCCAACATTCACTGTTGCAGGGGCAGATGGTGGGTTCCCAAGCTTCGAAACAAGAACAGTGCCAAGTATTTCAAGAATTGAAATTGGTACTCCCGCTACTATAAATACATTTAATCCACCTGCATTAAGTTTTGTAGGAACTGGTTTTGGACAAGGTGATTCAATAGGTAGGATAGGTGATTATAAATTTTTAACAGGGTCTGGAACAGTAGTAATAGAAAATTTTGAAACATATAATGCTAATAATTTTGTAGTTGAAATGACAAATAGTGCTTCAAATGCTACAGCAGGAAGTTTAACGGCAAGTGTAACGGCCAAAGAAGGTGGAAAACCATGGTCTTCAGCCCCTGCTGCTACAGTAAGCATTAATAATTCAAATACATTTGGAGGAAAAAATGCTTTTATTAATGATTTACGTCCACGTGATGTAAATTACAATGGAAATTATACATTTAAAACAAATTCTTCAGATCAGAAAATATTTATAAGTTATAATCCTGCCGGACTTATTAATGGTACTGAACGTCCAGTTTATGCTCCTGGTTCTGGTACTTTTTGGTCTGGATTTGGACAACACTATACTTCAAAGCTGAATGGAGATTTAAATATAGAATCTAACGGTTCTGGAATTACAATAGGAGTAGAACATCAATTATGGAATTCTGCTGTTGGGGCTACTGCCGATTTGTCAGATGGATATTCAACATGGCTTAATACAGGAAATATGAACCTGAACAGAGGTAATCAGATAATAGGAATTATGATTGATATTGAGTCAGAAGCAGATGATGCAAATGGATTGAGAAAGAAAAATAATGAACAGACTATTAATAGAGGAAAAATTACAATAGGAACAGGAAATAATACGACAACTGATAGTATAGGAATAGATTTTGGTGATTATGCGGCTTCTCCAACAATTCCAGTAGATGTAGAGCTTGGAAATATTGTTGTAAATGATAATAGGAATTATGGATTTAGAATGAGAAATTTAACATCACGTGCTATAGCTGATACTTACTATGATGATGTTACTATATCTGGTGGAAATGGGAAAGTATCAGTTGATGGAACAAATAATGTTGGACTAGCTATTCAGAAATCAGTATCAGCTAATGTTAAAGATACTGCTACTGGTAATGGTGCTACTGTAGCAGCCAATGGAATTTATACAATAGCTGGAAACAAAAACTACGAAAGACTTATAGGAGATAACCCTATTTCAAACTATTTTTCATTGAATGTTGATTTAAAAGGACATGAAAATGTAGGTATTTTAAGAATGGCAGGTTATTCAGCAAATAATACAAATGACTTTATTTTCTTTGATAACTTTACAGATAGTAAAGGAGCTGCACAAACTGGAAATATAGGAACTTTTGATATTCATAATGCAGCTAACACTACATATATAGATAGTGGGATAACAAAGACAAGACATGGAGCTACAAATAACGTATTATTAAGAACAGATGCACACGGAATGCAAAATCAGGGAACAATAACTATCAATGGTTCAAATGGAGGATATGTAACATATCAAGATCCTGTAAATTCAACTAAAACAATAGAAGAAGCAGCAGGAAATATAGTTATGCTTGCTAATGGAACTGGACAAAAAGTTGTAAACTACGGAGTAATTAATCAGACAAATGCCGGACTTAAAAATACAGTAGGACTTGTTGCAAATGCTGGTGGAGAAGCTAAAAATAGTGTTTTAATAGCAGCAGATGCAAATAATGCAGCAAATCATAACAGAAGAACTAAAAATGATACGGCTAGAACAAATGATATGATTGGTAAAATCGAAATGGCAGGTGTGGGAAGTATTGGAATGTATATTACTTCTGGTTCAACAGGGGAAAATAGCGGAGAAATTAAACTTACAGGTGCAGATGGAAGAAATGTAGGAATATTTAATGCAGGAACTACAACTGTAACAGGAGCAGTACTTACAGCAGCGACAACAGATGGTAAAATAGAAACAACAGGTAAAAATTCAGTAGGATTATTTAATGAGAATGGTGGAATAGCTAACATAAAATTAGATAATGGCGGTGCAACAGCTTTAAATGTAAGCATTATAGGAAATGATGGTGCTAGTGGAATTTATGCAAAAGGTGGAACAGTAACAGCAGATGACAGTAAAAATGCTATTACAAATCCAACTTCTACAAAAGGTGAATTAAAAATAACGGTAACTGATACCGGTGCAGATAAAGGTGTTGGAGTTTACGCAGAAGGAAATGCAGTTATTACATTAAAATATTCTGATATTAATGTAAATAATGGAATAGGAGAAGGTGGTGGAGGAATCTACGCACTTAATACCTCTAATGTGAATGTAGAAGGAGCTACTGTAACATATAATGGAGAAGGTTATGCTCTCTATACAGAAAACAGTGGAACTATAAATGCTAATAATTCTAAGATTAAATTACTTGGAAAAGCAGTAGGATTTAATATTAAGGGAACTGGTGGAACATATGTTTCAAATGTCAGTTTGAGTGGTGCTGGAATAGATATTGATTCAAATGATGTTATACTTTTAGGAGTAACAGATCCAACTTCTCATAATTTGAGCAATTTTGATTCTGTATTACTTGGTGCTTCAGGAGTGAGCTTGTCTGGTATTGGTGGAACAGCAACTGATTATAAGATAGCGGTACTTGATGGTGTAAATAATGGAAAATCATTTAAAATAGATCAAGTATTAGATAAAAGTGAAGCTGTAACACCTACACCTATATCAGCAGCTACTCAATCATATAAATATGTTAGAAATTTATTGTTACAAAGAAGTATTATTGATGTAAATGCGGATGTAAAAGCTGAATTAAGTTCATCTGATGCAACAGCAATGAAATCTCCAAATGGTGCTGTTGTTGGACTTTATGTAACTGCAACACCAAATGCAAGTAGTAATAATGAAACTGGAATAAATGTAAATAATATTACAATAACTTCTGATAGAACAGATGCAGGAGCTGGAGCAATTGGATTATATACAAATTATGGTAAAATTAATATTTCTAATGGTTCAACTTTAAATATTGAAACAAATACCTCAAATACTATAAATGATAAAGCAGTTGGAGCATATGTAGTAAATGGTTCCGAAATAGATAATAAAGGTACAATTAATATTGGTGGAAAAAAATCTATAGGACTTTTAGGTCTTTCATATAGACAAGATTCGAGCGGTAATGTTGTTGGAAATGAATTTGGAAATGGAGACGAAGGAATAATAAAAGTTAATAATGATGGTAATTTAGTTCTTGATGGAGAAGGAGCAAAAGGAATATTGGTATATAATAATAGTAGTAAAGCTCCTCTTACATATACAAACAATAGTGGAATAACTGTACCGCTTCCTACAAATATAACACCAGTGGCGGTAAACACAGCTACTAACGATTCAAATGGAATAATAACACTTACAGGAGAAAAAGCAGTAGGAATTTATGCTGATGAGGCAATTGCGACGAATAAAGGTATTATAGACTTACAAGGAACAAAAGGACAGATAGGACTTTATGGAACAACTACTTCAGGAATAGCAGGAAGGGATTCTGTATTAATAAATGCCAATGGTGGAACTATTAAAGTAGGAAATTCAACATTATCTGCAAATACTGATGTTCCAAATATTGGAATATTTACAGAATCTAACAATCAAGTTACAAATGACGGAACAATTACAGTTGGAGATAATTCTTATGGAATTTATGCTAAAAATATAAGAGAAACTGGGAATTCTAATTTAACTGTTAATCAAAATGGTGTTGGAATATTTGCTGTTGGTGAAGTAGGAACACCTGGAAATGTTGTTATTGATAATGGAGCTAAAATAACAGTAAATAATGGTATACCTAAAAAGGAAAGTGTTGGGGTATTTACTGGTGGAAATAACACAGTTAATGTAACAGATAATGGTTCTATTATGGACTTGAAAAATTCAACATTTGGTTTTGTATTAAAAGCTCCAGGTACATTTGTTAACTCAAATACAGGAACTGTTAAACTATCAAATGATGCAGTCTATGTTTACACAGATAACAGTGCTTCTAATATTACTAATAATGCTACGTTAACAACAACAGGAGACAGAAACTACGGATTATATGGAAATGGTACGATGGTAAATAACGGGGTAATTGATTTCTCAGCAGGTAATGGAAACGTAGGAATGTATGCAACCACAGGTGGAACTGCAACTAACTTTGGAACTATTAAAGTTGGAACATCTAATACTTCAGCTAAAGAATTTGGTGTAGGTATGGCGACTGGATATTATGATGACACTCCAGGTTCACCAACACGTGGTCAAACATTTAATCAAGGAACTGTAATAAATAGAGGAAGAATAGAAGTAAGTCAGCCAAATACAATGGGTATGTATGCGGTAGGAGCAGGTTCTAAAGCAGTTAACTATGGAGATATCGACCTTTCTGGAAGTAGTACAATAGGTATGTACATTGATAGAGGAGCAACAGGAGAAAACTGGGGAAATATAAGAACAACAGCAAGCGGACTTACATCAGTAAAAGGTATTTACGTTGCTAACGGAAGTTACGTTAAGAACTACGGAACAATAAATATCGCAGCATCAGATCCTAAGAGTGCAGGTGTTTGGACTGATACTCAATCTGTAGCAAATGTTGATGATACTGCAACAGGAGTAAGTCCAATAACAGGATTTAGTCAAACAGGAACTTCAACACCTAGAATGAAAGTAGTAACAGCTGATGACATGAAAGAAATGGGAGGAATCACAATTAAAGTTCCGCCTAGAATGACACCACCTACTGTTACTGATGCACAAGGTAATGTTATCCCAATATTTAAAGTCGATACAGATGTTCCAGCACCAGCACCAACAACTGCAATTGTAACATCACCATCAGGAATTACTTCAATAAATCTTGCTACAAGTAACTTCTTGAACTTCCCATCAGCTTCGGAAGCTTCAAGTTTAGGAATGTATGTAGATACTTCAGGAGTTAATTACACAAATCCTATACAAGGAATAAACAACTTGACAGGATTGACAGACATTAATTTATATTTCGGAAGTGAAGCGGCAAAATACACTACCGCAAAAGCAATACAGATAGGGAATAATATTTTAAAACCATATAATGATGCACTAGCTTCAGTAGTAACAGCTGGAACAACATTAAACTCAACTGCAGCCAGCCTTACTTGGATGGCACAGCCTACAAAAAATGCTGCGACTGGACTTTTGGATAAAGTATATCTGGTAAAAATTCCTTATACAATTTTTGCCAAAGCTGGAGATGCCCAAACTTATAACTTCCTGGCAGGACTTGAAGAAAGATACGGAGTAGAAGGCTTGGGAACGAAAGAAAAATCAATATTTGATAAGCTGAATAGCTTGACAGGTGGAGAAGGACACATTTTAGCTCAAGCAATCGATGAAATGAAAGGTCACCAATACTCAAATATCCAACAAAGAACTAAAGAAACTGGAGATATCTTGAGTCAAGAATTTAATTACTTGCAAGATGAATGGAGAAATCCTACCAAAGACAATAACAAGATTAAAATGTTTGGTCATAGAGGAGAATACAACACTGATACAGCTGGCGTAGTTGATTACACAGATAATGCTTACGGAGTGGCTTATGTTCATGAAAATGAAACTGTTAAACTTGGACGTAAATCAGGATGGTATGCAGGAGCTGTAACAAACAGATTTGACTTTAAAGATTTAGGTAAATCGAAAGAAACTCAAACTATGGTAAAAGCTGGATTATTCAAGACAGTATCGCCTTACAATGATCACAATGGCTCATTAACTTGGAAGATTGCCGGAGAGGCTTTTGCAGGACGTGGAGATATGAAACGTAGATACTGGATAGTTGATGAAGTATTTGAAGCAAAAGGAAAATACACTACTTACGGTGTCGCACTTAAAAATGAAATTGGAAAAGAATTCAGAACAAGTGAAAACACAAGTATCCGTCCATACGGAGCTTTGAATTTGGAATATGGAAAATATTCAGACTTTAGAGAAACAGGGCCTATGGCTTTGAAAGTGAAAGGAAACGACTATTTTTCAGTAAAACCCGAAGCAGGAATATCATTTAACTATAAGCAGGATTTGGGTGAAAGAAGCAGATTAACGGCTAGTTTAACAGCGGCTTATGAAAACGAGCTAGGTGAATTATACGATGTTCAAAATAAAGCCAAACTAAAAGGAACAAAAGCGTCTTACTACAAACTTCGTGGAGATAAGGAAAATCACAGAGGAAATGGTAAGTTTGACTTAAACTTTGGATGGGACAACACAAGATTTGGAGTAACGGTAAATGCTGGATATGATACAACTGGAGAAAACTTTAGGGGTGGAATTGGATTTAGAGTTATTTACTAATTCTTAATATTTTGAGTTATAGTTCTAATTAATAAAGTTATAAAAAATTGGAAGTTATCTATTAATTTAGATTTTCTTCCAATTTTTTTGTTATATATATAGTAAAACTAGTTTAAAACAGAACTCAAAAATTATGATTATTTTACTCAAACCCTAAATTATATAATTTCTATCAGTTTAATTTTAAATGGGTTCGAGTATACTATTTACAAACTATGTAATTGTTATCCTATTCCCCGTTTGAAAGTAGTCTCTAATATGCTTTAGAATAAGATTATTTTGTTTAATAATGGTTTTTATTGTTTTATTATGTTTTTTCTTTATTAAAAAAAATTTTAATTATTTTGAAATACTAGGTTTTTATCCTTCATTGGAAAAGTTTTTAACGAATTCGTTATTTAAATGGAGCTTAGTATTAATTTATCACGAATTATTATTTTTGCCATTTATCTCTATTTTCCTTTTCGATTTTCTTCTGATTCTCTATATATTCTGTAATGTTTATAAAAATTTCTTTTAATTTAAATAATGTAATGCAATAAAGTGATAGAATGCTTAAACTGTTAATTTCAATATTAAAAATTAACATTAGCAGTAAAAATATTAAAATAGTAATTAAAACTATTGTCCATTCAATTTTAGAAAAAGGATTGATATTATTGTCATCCATTCCTACATCAGTTGTAATGAGAAGATGAAGAATATAAACGCCAATTAATTTTATTAATTGCCAAAAAAATGAAAAATTTTCTAGAATAATCTTGTTTCCAGCCAGATGAAATAAAATAATCATAAGAAATTCAATTATAAAAAATTTTTTCTCGTCATATAAATTTATAATTCCATTAATTAGTGACAAAACAAGCATTATTTCAATAATATGTATTGTAAATCCGTTTTTATCCAACTTTTGAATATCAATATAATCCATAAAAATTGAATTTAATAAAATCATTTTTATTATTTGATACATTTTGTTTCTCCTTTCATAAGAAAAGTGCATTATATAAGTTAAAATAACACACTTCACTTACAAAAAATTCAAAAACTACATATTAAAATATTTACAGAATGGCTGTGAGAATACAATCGCACTTACTGTAGCTTCTGGGTACATCATAAACTCTTCTGTTAGAGAGATTCCGTATCTTTCTGGTTTCAATAAATTAAATAATTTTCTCTGGTCACTTAAATCTGGGCAGGCTGGGTATCCGAAAGAGTAACGGTTTCCTTGATACTGAGCGTTTAAAATTTCGTTTAAGGAGATGTCCTTGTCAATAATTCCTACATCCTGACGCATCATTTTGTGAATGTATTCTGATGTTGCTTCAGCAAGTTCAAGTCCTACAGAGTTTACAATATGCCCTCTGTAAAATTCACCTTTTTCTTTAAGTTCATTTGAAACAAGTCTTGATTTTTCTCCTGCAGTTGCAACGAAGAATCCGATGTAGTCAATTCCATCTGGGCTTACATAATCATTTAATGATAAAAACTGTCCGTATTTTTGTCTTGGGAAATCAAATGTTTCTAGAACAGTTGACAAGTCATCTGATAAAACTTCGATTTTGAAATCTTCCTTTCTTTCTCCAGCTTTTCGACGTACAGGGAAAAACTTGTAGATAGCTTTTATATCAAAATATTCATCACCATTTTCGATAATATCCAAAATTTCATTGTATAATTTTATTGTTCTAGGATCTTGCTTTTCAATTAGATTATTTACAATCCATTTCATTCCAAGGTGTTTTCCAATTAACATTTGTAAATTTATGAATGGGAATACATCTTTTGCTTTTATGTTTGTTATAATTTGTTTATTTAATGTTTGTGGCTTATAAATTTTTTCAAAGTCGTATTTTGGAAGTTCAACTTTTGAAAAATCAAATGTTCCGTCAGCATCCTTAATGTCACTTACTGTTGGTTTAACTTTTAACTGCTCAAGTTTTTTTGCATCTTTAATTGTTACGAGTTCTCTACGTTTTTGCAAGTATTCCTTAAATTCTTCAAATTTTTTCTCATCAATCATTTTGTTTAAGTCAGCAAGAGCCGTCATTGCATCTCTTGAGTAAATTACGATATTATTTTTGTAGGCAGGCTCAATTTTATTTACAGTGAATTTTTCCGTAAGTGCCGCACCTCCTACAAATATTGGAATATCAATACCAGCTTCATGCAGAACGCCCATAGTATTCACCATTTCTGTGGCAGATTTTACAAGAAGTCCAGAAAGGCCCAAGAAGTCTGCTTTATGTTCAATAATTGCTTCACGGATTTTTTCAGCAGGAGTATTTATTCCTAAGTCGATTACTTCATAACCATTATTTCCAATGATTATTCCAACCAGATTTTTTCCAATGTCATGAACATCCCCTTTTACCGTTGCCATAATTACTTTTCCTTTTACAGATGATTCATCTTTTTCCATAAACTGTTCCAGATGTGAAACTGAGGCTTTCATAACTTCTGCACTTTGCAGGACTTCGGCAACAATTAAGTCATTGTTGTTAAACAGTCTTCCGACTTCATCCATTCCAGTCATCAGAGGACCGTTTATTATGTCGATTGGAGAATATTTCTGAAGTAATTCATCAAGATAGACAATCAGATTTTTTTTACTTCCTTCAACAACTAAATTTGAGACTTTTTCTTCGGTAGTTAAGTTGCTTGTATCGACCACTTTTTGGATGGCTTTTTTCTCACGGTAGAAGTTTGCAAATTTTGATACATTTTCATCGTTTGTATGGAATAATAGATTTTCTGCCAATTCCTTTTCTTCATCTGAAATTTCGTCCATTGGCATAACTTTTTCAGTATTTACTATTGCATAGTCAAGTCCAGCTTCGTAGGCTTTTTGCATATAGTAAGTATTCAAAACTTCTCTTCCTGCGACAGGCAGTCCAAATGAAACATTACTTACTCCTAAAATTGTCTTTACATTTGGCATTTCAGCTTTAATTTGTCTAATTGCCTCAATTGTTGCTGTGGCAGAGCCAATATACTTCTGATCTCCTGTAGCAACTGGGAAAACTAACGTGTCAAAAATTATATCTCTTTCATCAATTCCGTATTTTTTCGTAAGAAGTTCGTAACTTCTTCTAGCAACTTTCAATTTTTTCTCAACTGAAACAGCCATTCCTTCCTCATCAATCAGTCCCACAACGACAGAAGCCCCAAAATCCTTAATAACTTTTGCCATATCAGCAAATTTCTTTTCTCCATCTTCAAGGTTAATCGAATTTATAATTCCTTTTCCTTGTAAGTAAGTAAGACCTTCCTTAATAACATTTATATCAGTTGAGTCAATCATAAGAGGAACTTTTGCAAATTTTGCCACTTTATCTAAGAAAGCTTTCATGTCTGCCACTTCATCCCTGTCTGGATTTGCAAGGCAAATATCAATTACATCTGCACGCCCCTTAATCTGAAGTCTGGCAACTTCTGTAGCCTCGTCAAATTTTTCGCTTGCAATTAAGTTTTTAAAAATACGTGAACCAATTACATTTGTACGTTCTCCCACGTAAATTGGACGGTTTTGGGGAGTTTCTAGAGTAATTAGTCCTGATACATCATTAAAATCTTTGCTTTCATCAATAACTCTTGGAGAATAGTTTACACTTTTTTCCTTAATTTTCTGAATATGTTCAGGCGTAGTTCCGCAGCACCCTCCAACAATATTTAAATAATTATTTTGGAAAAACGGCTCAATTTTTGCAGATAATGTATCTGGAGTTTCCTCGTATTCCCCATCTTCGTTAGGAAGTCCAGCATTTGGGTAAACTGAAATATATGTATTTGAAATATTATTCAATGTCTTTAAAAATTGTGTCATAAATTCAGGTCCTGTTGCACAGTTCAGTCCCACAGAAAATGGATTCATATGATTTACAGCGTAATAAAAAGCGTCTGCCGACTGTCCAGCAAGTGTAGTCCCTGTACTTTCGATTGTAAACGATAGCATCAACGGTACAGTATAATTTTCTTCCATTGCCTTTTTAAGCCCCAAATAAGCTGCCTTCAAGTTTCTTGTATCCTGAATTGTTTCAAATAGAATCAAATCCACGCCACCAGCAAGAAGTCCTGAAACAGCTGTATAATAGCTATGGATAAGTTCCTCGAAAGTAACGCCACCAGTAACGCTGATAGATTTGTTAGAAGGCCCTAATGCCCCTGCAACATAAAGATTTCGAGTAACTTCAGGATGTTCGCTTCTATATTCAGCAATAGCTTCATTTACAAGTTCCGCTGCAGCTTTATTCATTTCAAAAGCTTTATCTTCCAAGTCATAATCCTTCAAGACAATATCCAAAGCCCCAAAACTGTTAGTTTCAATAATATCACTCCCAGCCTCCAGATATCCTTTATGAATATTTTTAATAATGTCAGGTCTTTGTAGAACAAGATAATCATTACATCCTTCATATTTTTCACCACCAAAGTCATCGGCAGTTAAATGTTCCTGCTGAATCATAGTCCCCATTGCTCCATCCAGCAGTAATATTTTGTTTTTTAAATCATTTTGCAATAAATTGTAAGAATTTTTGTATTTGTTTTCTTTCATTTTTTCAGCTCCTATTTTCAAATTACATTTTATTATTTTATCATAAAAAAGTGTATGTGTATATAGAAATATAATATTTTTCTAGTATATTTTTACTTATCAGAAACAATTTATATAAATATTTAAAAATAATCACAAATTTTTTAACATTATTTAAAAATAAATTTAATTATATTTGTAATAATTTTAGAAAATTTTTTATATTGATAGTTAAATAAAAAAATAATATTACAAAAACTATTATTTTTTCAGAACTTTTTTAAATAATAATAAATAAGAAAATTTTGATATATAAAATATATAATTTATAAAACCCCTTTATCCATCAACTTAGAAAACTCTTTAATCAAAAATTAAATATAATCTTATTGAAAAAATTTCAAAAATGAGATACACTACATATACGATATAAATTTAAAAACAAACACAATATATTGTGTTTTGTTTATAACAAAGGAGAAGATGTAGAAATGAGAAAAATTATAAAATTTGAAAAAAATGATTGTAATCCATGTGCAATGGTATCTGACTTATTAGATAAAAAAGGAATAGAATATGAAAGAATAAATCCATTTGACAATCCAGAGATTGCTGTAAAATATAAAATAAGAAGTGTTCCAACAGTAATTTTATTTGAAGAAAACGAAGAAATAAAAAGAACGATTGGATTTAAGCCAGAAGAAATCAATGAAATTATCTCAATGATGTAACTTTAGAACAATTTGAAAATACAATTTAAAGTAATAATAATAATACTCAAAACAAATTTTATTAAAATATTTAGTTTTGGGTATATTTTATGCCAAAAATTCGGAAATGTAATCGAACCAATTTAAAATTATACAATTTAAAGTTATACAAATTTAGGGTTTGAGAATAATAGTTATAGCTTTTGAGCTTGGTTTTAAAGAAATTTTACTATATATTTAGTATATTTAAAATTACTTGAAATTTAAAATTATATAAAATTAAGTGAGTTAGCATAATTAAGGATTTTTGGTTTAAAAAAGTATTTGTAAAATAAAAATGAGCAGCTTTTTGACGGAAAAGTGAAACAAATATTAAAAAGCAAGGTGAAATCGATGTATATATATTACGATTCAAAAACAGGAAATGTTGAACGATTCATAAAAAAAATACAAGCCCAACGTCCAGACTGGCATTTTATAAAGATAAATCCAACTATGGTAATCAAAAATGAAGGACATTTTCTGACATTTACAACAAAAATTGGAGAAATTCCAGTAACAACAAATGAATTTCTGCAAAATGAAAACAACAGCAAACTATTAAAATCAGTAAGTTCCAGCGGAAACAGAAACTGGGGACAATTTTTCGCACTAGCAGCTGATAAAATTCAGCAAAAATACAAAATTCCAGTATTAATGAAATTTGAATTGTCAGGAACAAATACGGAAGTAGAAAATTATATAGATTATTTGGAAAATAATTAATTTTTAATTTTATTATGATATTTAGAATTAAAAGATGTTTTTATTACAAATTATTTTAATTAATAGTTCTTTTTAGTTATAGTTAAATTAATCGCTGTATTAAACTAAAGTTGTTGTGATTTTATAAAAAAAATGCTTATACTAAAATTCTTTTTAAATAAGGGATTTATTATAAACTCTTTTAAAAAAGTATAATTTAAAATAATTAAAACACAATTTTTTAAGAAACTGACGAAGCTTTTATTTGTTCAGCTACGACTGTTTGACGACTGAAAGGAGGAGTTTCGGAGTTGAATAAATAAAAGTCGTAGTCTAGCCATAGGTGCAGGATTTGCGGCAATGAGCAATCCTGCTGAAATAAAGGAAAAACAATAAAAATTATAGAAAAAATATTTATTAACAATAATTTGTTTTAAAATTGAAAAAAATTATTAATTTTATGTAAGCATTGAGTTTAGTTAAATTATAAAATAAAAAAAATAGGAGAAGATTATGGTAGATAAAAGAGCAAAAAAATGGATATACCTAAATAACGAGATAATGGTAAAGCAAGGGGAGGATTTTCAGCTTGAGAAAGATAAGGAGGCTGTTTATTCGTATTTTGTGGATTATGTGAACAAAAATACGGTGTTTTTTCATAACCTTGAGGAAAAGATGAGATATTTGATAAAAAATGATTATTATATTGATTTTTATGAGATGTATAGCCATGATGAGATAAAGGAAGTGTTTAAGCTGGTTTATGATAAAAAGTTCAGGTTTGCTTCGTTTATGAGTGCATCGAAATTTTATCAAAGTTATGCTTTGATGGATGATTCTGGGGAGAAATTTTTGGAAAGATATGAAGACAGGGTTGCGACAGTTTCGCTTTATTTGGCACAGGGAGATGTTGAAAAAGCGAAAGAGTACGCTTTGATGTTGATAAATCAAGAATATCAGCCTGCTACGCCAACTTTTTTAAATTCTGGAAAAAAACGTTCTGGGGAGCTTGTTTCTTGTTTTCTTGATGAAATGGGAGATAATTTGAGCGGGATTGGATATGTTTTTGATTCTTCAATGAAACTTTCTTCAATTGGTGGAGGAGTTTCGATTAACCTTTCTAAAGTAAGAGCAAGAGGAGAGTCAATAAAAGGCGTTGAAGGCAGAGCTTCTGGAGTTTTACCAATTATGAAGATTTTAGAGGATATTTTTTCGTATGCAAATCAATTAGGACAAAGAGCTGGAGCTGGAGCGGTTTATTTGAATGTATTCCATTCTGACATTAATGAATTTTTGGATAGTAAAAAAATAAATGTAGATGAAAAAATCAGGATAAAATCATTGTCAATCGGAGTTATTGTTCCAGATAAATTTATGCAGCTGGCAATGGAAGATGAAGTTTGTTACACATTTAATCCACACACAGTATTCCTTGAATATGGGCAATATCTGGATGAGATGGATATGAATGAAATGTATGAAAAACTGGTTGATAATCCAAATGTTAAAAAGAAAAAAATAAACGCAAGGGAACTTCTTGTGAAAATTTCTCAAACTCAAAAAGAAAGTGGATACCCTTATTTATTCTTTAAAGATAACGCAAATAGGGAGCATGCATTAAAAGAAATCGGAACAGTTAAGTTCTCAAATTTGTGTACTGAAATTATGCAATTATCAGAAGTTTCAGACATTAATGCTTACTATGAAGAAGACACGATAAGACGTGGAATTTCATGTAATTTAGGTTCATTGAATATTGCAACAGTAATGGAAAACAAAAGAATAAAAGAAGCTACAAAAGCGGCAATTGATTCACTTACAATGGTATCAGACTTAACAAACATTGATATTGTTCCGTCAATAAAAAAAGCAAACGACGAGCTGCACTCAGTAGGGCTGGGAGCAATGAACCTGCACGGATACTTGGCTAAAAACTTTATTATGTATGAAAGCAAGGAAGCGCTTGACTTCTGTAACGTATTCTTTATGATGGTAAACTTCTATTCATTGGAACGTTCAATGGAAATTGCAAAAGAAAAAGGCGAAACTTTCAAGGACTTTGAAAAATCTGAATACGCCAATGGAAACTATTTTGACAAATACATTACAAAAGAATACATGCCACAAACAGAAAAAATAAAACAGCTATTTGAAGGAATCTACATCCCAACAAAAGAAGACTGGGCAAACCTAAAAGAACAGGTAATGAAACACGGAGTCTACAACGCCTACCGAATGGCAATCGCTCCAAACCAGTCAACATCCTACATAATGAACTCTACAGCCTCAGTAATGCCAGTAGTTGACACAATCGAAGTAAGAGAATACGGAGACAGCACAACTTTCTACCCAATGCCATACCTGACAAACGACAACTACTTCTTCTATAAGTCAGCATACGATATGGATCAAAAAAATATCTTGAAACTAATTTCTGTAATCCAAAGACACGTAGATCAAGGAATTTCAACTATCTTGTATACAAAGAGTACAGACAGCACTAGAGATTTGGCTAGACTTTATATTTATGCACATAGGCTGGGGTTGAAGTCGCTTTATTATACTCGAACTAGGAAGGCTACGATTGAGGAGTGTATAAGTTGCTCGGTGTAAATAAGCCTAAAATTATTCATATTAAAACTATAATAGAAGAGAAAAAGAAGTATAATTCCAATTATTTTTATAAAAAGAGATTTCCGACAACATTCATCATTATTATTTTAATAATTCCAATTACTTCAACGGGAATTATAAAGTATTTTTTTAGTAATGTAGATTTTTTTAAAACATGGATTAGTACTGTATTTTTGGTAATGAATTTATCAATATTTTGGGTATATTGGTGTTATTCTAAACGTTTAAAGTCAAAATTAAAACTTGGGAAAAATGAGATTGTAGATTTCTATGATGATAGAGTTTTAATTAATAATAGAATCAACAATTTATTTAAAGAGTATATTGATTCAAATTATATAATTAAACTAGAAAATATAGATGAGTTGTTAAAGGAATTAGAAAACGAAATAAATGACGAAATTAATAAATGGAAAAAAATTACTACTATTACTACAATCAACTTTTCTTTGGTTACTCCAATATTATCTGTTGTATCAAGTCAATATTTTAAAATAAATGAAAAATTTGAATGGATTAATTTTATAATTTTTATAGCAGGTTGTTATTTTTTTGGATACTGTATATTAGTAGGTAGTAATTTTTTAAGAAAAAAATTTTTAAAAGAAATTATAGATATAGGAATTGTAGAATTAATTGAAATCAAAGAATTTTTATTAATTAAGAAAAATATTTTGGAACTAAAAATAAATAATATCTTGAATGAGATACTTAAAACAGACTATAAATATGAAAATATTTCAGAATATTTGTTGGAAGAAGATAAAGAAAAAATATTAAGTTTTTTGAGAATAAATCAAAATGAATTAAATGAAAGAATTAACGGTATAACTTTTAATATAGAATTTGATTATTTTAATTTACATGAGTATAAAAATAATAATGAAGAAAGTTTTGTAATTTTTCCTATAAAACTAAAATTAAAAAAAGAAAATTTTGAAAATAATATTAATATTAGAATTGGTGATGTGTATTCGTTTGATTTTTTCTTTGTGTTAAAAAATGAAAATGGTTGGAATTTAATAAACGAAAAGAAATTTATCCAAAAATACAAATCAGAGTATTTAGTAGAAAATAAAAGGAAGAATCCTAAAATATCCTCTTTTTTAATTGTGTTGTTTGCTTCAATAATATCATTAGTTGTAATATGGATTAATAAAGATGGAATAAGACAGAATGACGTATTAGACAAAGGTTTAAAAAAGTATACTTTAAATAATTCAACTGATAAAGAAATGAAAATAAAATTAGATACAACAGCAGATTACAATTACATATTAGAATCATATTCTTCAAAAAAAATAACATTAAAAGCAGGTGAACATAGCATAGAAAAAAATGATGGTACTAAATGTCAATTTACTATTAATTCTGATTCAGAAATTGGAATAATTGATTTAAAAAGTTGTGGTGTTGTTAATCAGCAAAGTCAATTTAAATCTTTTCCTAAAGAGTATGATTATATTTTAACTAATCTATCAGACAGAGAAATAAGTATAGATTTATATTTGGATAAGGAAGAGTTCTATAAATTAGAACCAAATACTTTAAGAAAAGTAACTTTTAAAGAAGGAAAATATAGTTTAACTAAAAATTGTAAATTAAATGTTGAATTTAATTCAAAAGGTGGAATAGTTACTTTTATTGATAGTGATAAATGTAAAAAATCTTATTATTAAAAAAATTAAAGAATGTAGGTGTTATTTATAGAAAGCGAATATAAAAAATACAAGAAACGATTGGCAAGTATAAAAAACAACATATTGGAAAATAGTGGTTGGGCTTAATCAGGTTGATGATTTGAAATTAAGTTATTAAAAGAGTTGCCAAAATTTACTTAGTAAAATAAAATTTTTTTACATTTGACAAATATCAAAATATAGAGTATAATAATTTTAATGATCGTACTACAAGAATAACCCACTTAACTGTGCGTTGTTGTAGACTGTAGAAAAAGCTCTTTCAATTTTGATAGGGCTTTTTTGCATTTTTGAGATAAAAGGGGGAAAGGGAATGGATAAGCCATTTAAAACTTTTAAGGAACAAGTTGAGATTTTAAATGGAGAAAACGGAGGTAAATTACGGGTAAAAACTGATGAGAAAACAATTTATTGTTTAATGAGGTATAATTATTATTCTATCATAAATTTTTACAAAGAACCTTTTTTAAAAGGGAAAGATTTAAACGGAAATGATATTTATAAATCGGAAGTTCATTTTAATCATTTGAAAGCATTGTATGATTTTGATAAAAGTTTGAGAATGTTGTTTTTTGATATTTTGACACAATTGGAAAGAGCTTTTAAAACGGCAATTGCATATTATTATTTGGAATGCTATACAAATAAAGAAAGTTATTCGGAACTTGATAATTATTATGTTGGAATTAGAAATGAAAATACACATCTTATTTCACATTTAGTAAAAAAACTAAATTTTTTAAGAAATAACAAAAGCAATAGTATAATAAAGCATTATAGTACAACAAAAGATAATATACCATTTTGGATAGTAATTAATTTTTTTACATTTGGAGAAATGAGCAGGTTTTATTTGATTTTAGAGCATAGAGTACAAAATAAAATAATAAGCCATTTTAGAAATTTGTATAAAATGAGTACACAAATTTACCTAAATTAAATAATAATTTTATAAAAACTTTTTTACGTGCAAGTTCATTATTTAGAAACATAGCAGCACATAATGAAAGAATGTATGATTTTTCATCAAAAAATATTGTAAATATAAATAATATTATAGATATAACAAATAATAAGAAACAAAAATTATTTACGATATACGAGGGACTTAAATTATTTTTATCAAAAGAAGAATATGAAAGTCTAACAAAAAAGTTACGAGAATTATTAAGTTTACTTGAATTTAAACTAAAAGATATTATAGATATAAATGATATTTTATATAAAATGGATTTTCCGAAAGATTGGCATAAATAAACATTATGATAAACTAATTGATTGACAAAAGATATACTTTGTATGTATAATAAATATAAAAGGAAGTGATATTTTATGGCAACAGTTAATACAAGTATAAAGATAGATGAAGAAACTAAAAAAGAAGCACAGGAATTATTTAAAGATTTAGGATTAAGTCTTAGTACAGCAATTAATATATTTTTGAAACAAGCTATAAGAGAAAAAGGCATACCATTTTATATAAATTCTTTACCTGAAAATTCAGAATTGGCTCAAGCATTTGAAGAAGCTAAACAAATTAAGAAAAATCCTTCAAATTATAAATCGTACAGTAGTCCAGAAGAAATGTTTAAAGATGTCTTGGGAGAAGATTATGAGGGGTAAAAAAGAAGAGTATAAATATTCTATTATTCTTACTGGGAAATTTAAAAAACATTTAAAAAATCTAAAAAAACAGAAAAAAGATTTAAAATTATTGGAAAGTATAATCTCAATATTAGCAAAAGGAGAGAAACTTCCTCCTAAAAACAAGGATCATAAATTAGTCAATAATTATGATGGGGCAAGAGAATGTCACATAACTCCAGATTGGTTATTAATCTATGAGATAGTTGAAGATAAATTAATATTGATTTTATTAGCATCAGGTAGTCATAGTGAACTATTCTAAATTTTATATAAAATGTGGGAGTTGATTGAGATAATATAAATTGATAAAACAATTTTATCAAGAAAGGAAAACAAAAAAATGGAAAAGAAAATATACGAAGCAGTAAACTGGAACACACCAGAAAATGATTATGTAGAGATGTTTTGGGAGCAGAATTTGAAGCAGTTCTGGATTGATACGGAGTATATTCCATCAAAGGATATTGATAGCTGGAATTCGCTTGAGCCTGCGATGAAGTTGGCGTATTTGCACGTGTTGGGAGGATTGACGCTTTTGGATACGTTGCAGAGCCATACGGGGATGCCGAAGATTATTGATCATATTGAGTCATTGCAAAATCGTTCGGTGCTTTCATATATGTGTATGATGGAAACGATTCACGCAAAGTCTTATTCGACAATATTTACAACGGTTGCATCTACAAGGGAGATTAATGAAACATTCAGATGGGTTCAGGAAAATCCGCATTTGCAGTATAAAGCCAATAAAATTGATACATATTATCAGAAAATGAATAATCCTGAGGCTTCAAAAAGAGATATTGCGATGGCTCTGGCAGCTTCGGTTTATTTGGAAACATATTTATTTTACAGCGGATTCTTTTTACCGCTTTGGCTTGCAGGACAGGGAGAAATGGTTGCAAGCTGCGACATAATCAAGAAAATCATAGCTGATGAGTCGATTCATGGAGTTTTTGTCGGACTATTATTTCAAGAATTATACAATTCTTTCAGCGAAGAAGAAAAAGCTGATATGAGAGCTGAACTGAAAAAATTGATGTACGACTTATATGAAAATGAAACAAGATATACTGATGAAATTTATGGTGATTTAGGGCTTACAGGCGATGTTAAGGAATACATCCGTTACAATGCGAACAAAGCCTTGATGAATCTAGGATTTGAAGAAGAATTTGAAGTGAAGAATGTAAATCCAATTGTGTTAAATGGGTTAAATGTGGAAACAACACAGCATGATTTCTTCTCGAAAAAATCTACGAATTATGAAAAAGCACTGGAAGTGGTGCATTTGCATGATGATGATTTTAAATTTAATAATGATGAATTAGATTTGGAGATTTAATCTATGAAAATTATAATATCACCAAGCAAAACTAAAAAAATTAACAATTTGCCAATAAAAGATAATGGCTCTTTGACTGAAAAAGAGCCTTTTTATCTAGAAATAACAAATGAAATTATTGAAAAAATAAAAACCTTTTCTGTGGAGGAAATTGAGAAAAAGTTTAAATTAAAAAATGAAAAGGCACAAAAGTTATTGGAATTTTATAAAAATTATGAAAAAGAGAAAAGCGGAAATGCTTTGGCAAGCTATACTGGTGTTGCGTATAAGGCTATAAAGATTGAAACGTTTGATAAAAGTGATTTTGAATATTTGGAATCGCATTTGGTTATCTTATCTGCTTTGTATGGGATTTTGACACCTTATACAAATGTGAAGGAGTATCGTCTTGATATGACAAACTCGATTTTTGAGAATAAGTCGCTTTATGAAGTCTGGAAAACTAGCGTGAATGAATATTTTGAACACGAAGATATTATTTTAAATCTTGCCTCAAAGGAATATTCTAAACTTATAAACCCTGATAAATTAATTGATTTTGAGTTTTGGGAAGACTCAAATAGGAAATTAAAGCAAGTGAGTACAAACTCGAAGAAAATGAGAGGCTTTACATTGAATTATATTGTAAAAAATAAGATTAGTGATGTGAAAAAATTGAGAAATATTACTTTGGATGGGTATGTTTTTAGTGAAGAGATGTCGGATGAGAGAAAATTTGTTTATGTGAAGAAATAACAATAAGTGATTGTAAAAGAGAAAGTATTGTTTTATAAAGTTATGAAGGGAGTATATGAATAAACTAATCTTGATTTTTTTATTATTGGGGATTTTAGGATTTTCAAAAGATAAAATTGTGATAAAAGATAAAAAAATATCTGATGAAAAAAGAAAATTTTTATTAAAACTTTCAGAACAAGCACCATATAAGACAGAAACTGAAAATCTAGTAGATTATATACTCAAACCTATTTTAAATTAAACTGCTAAAATTATATAAATTTATGGTTTGAGTAAAATAGTCATATCTTTTGAGTTTGGTTTTAAATAAGTTTTACTATGGTTATATTTGCATTTTTGATAATTAAATAATTTAAAAAATAGAGAGTTTTATATATATGCTCTCTATTTTTGTTTATCTATATTTATAAAAAAGTCAATTCAAAAATTTACCCTTCACAAATCCCCCAACCTTAACTAACGCCAATAAAATCGTAAGCAGTACAATAATCGAAGGGCCTGACGGAATATTTAGCGTGTAGGAAAAATATAGTCCTGATAGTATTCCGATGAATGAGAAAATTATGGATAGAATTATGATTGTTGAGTATTTTCTTGCGAGTGAGGCTGCGATTGCTTGTGGGATTGTCAGGATTGAGATTATTAGGATAATTCCTATTGTTTTTATGTTTATTATTATTACAGAGGATATTAGGATTATCATAAAGTAGTTTATGAAGGTTACTGGTACGCTGTGGATTTTGTAGAAGTTTTCATCAAAGCTGGTGTATACGATGCTTTTGTAGAAGATGATGAAAAATGTGATTGTGATTATGTCCAGTATTAGCAGTAAAATTATGTTTAGGGTGTTGGATAAAAGAATGTTTCCGAATAAGTAAGTTGACATATCCGCCTGATAGCCGGGTGTCAAGAAGGCAAAAATAATTCCGATAGCCATTCCCATTGACATAACGATACCTATTCCCAAATCACCGTCAACGTGAAGAGTGTCTTTTAGAACCAAAATCAATATACCTGACAATATTGAGAAAATCAGTCCAAAAAATAATGGATCCTTTATTGGCAAGTTAAAGAAATAAATTAGGTAAATTCCTATTCCAATACCGCCGTAAGAGGCATGGCTGATACTTGATGAAATAAAGACCATTTTTTTATTTACAATATAAGTTCCTATTATTCCACAACATATACTTGAAAGAAGCCCTACAATAAGGGCGTTTCTCATAAAAGCGTATTCAAAAATTTTTATAAATTCCATATTTCCCCAATCTTTAATAATTTATCTTTTAATTTTGTAAATTTTATTTGTGTGAATGTAAATAAGGATTGCTGCACACGTAATCTTCTTTTTTCTCATAAACTCGAATATTGCCTTCCACAACAAAAATTGAATCAATGTAGTCGTAAATTTTTTCCAGTTCGTGAGAAATTACAACTATTGTTGAATCTGACAATTCCTTTATTTTTTCAAAAAGTTTAAATTCAAATTCCTTATCCAGAAATGATTCCGGCTCATCAAGAAAAATAAGTTCTGGCGAAGAAATTAAGGCACGTGCAATTAATGCCCTTTGAAGTTGTCCTCCAGATACTTCGTTTATTAATTTATTTTTTAAATGAAAAATATCAAATTCCTTCAAGAGTATTTCAGCACGTTTTTTTTCTTCATTGTTAAATCTTCTGAAAAGATTATTTTTATTAGTCAATCCTGATATTACCAAGTCAAAAATGTTAATGGGAAAGGAAGTGTCAAACTCCCTTATTTGTGGCAAATATCCAATTTTGTTTTCACTTGTAAAAAATTCAATACTGCCAGAATTTTTTCTCAAAAATCCAAGCATGGTTTTTACTAAAGTCGATTTTCCGCCACCATTTCTTCCCAGAATTGCAACATTTTTTCCTTTAAAAATATCTAAGTTTATATCATTCAAAATATAGTCATTGTTATATTTAAAGTTAAGATTTCGTACACTCACAAGTTTTTTATTCTGTCCGTTAGCCATCAAATTTTTATCCTTTCGTTTTCTTCTCGTTCTTTTTTGAATAAAAATTTTTAATTTAAATAATCTACAAACTGTTTTAGATTTTCAAAGACATTTTCCTTGTCAACATTAAATTCAGCGACTTTTGAGTTAGGAATTTCTTTTGAAATAGCTTCGGCACTTTGTTTTGGAAATTGAGGCTGAACTAGGATTGTAGTTATGTTATGTTCTTTTGCTTCGTCAATGATTTCTTTAATTTGCTGTGCTGATGGCTCTTTTCCTTCCTGCTCGATTGAAATTTCTTCAATGGCATAGTTTTTTAGGAAATAGTTTAATGCAGGGTGATAAATCATAAATGATTTTTTAGTTTTTGAAGCCATTTTTTGTGAAAGTTCTGCTTTTACTTGATTAAGTTCTGTGATGAAAGCATTGTAATTTTTTTCAAAAGTTTCTTTTTTGTCTGGGTAAAGTTTTGACAATTCATTTTTTATATTTTCAGCAATTTTTGGCATCATATCAAGCGAGAACCATACATGTGGATCAATTCCGCCGTGTCCTTCATGCTCGTGATGATGTTCATGTTCTTCCTTTTTACCGTGTTCATGTTCGTGGTCATGATCATGATCTCCTTTGATAAATAAATTTTTATCAACACCATCCAATACGTTAACAATTTTATTTTTATCACTTAGGCTGTTAGAAATTGTTTCTTCAAATCCTAACATATTGTAAGTGAAAAATACTTTTGAATTTTCCAGAATTTTCAAATCTGAAGGTTTTGGCTCAAATAGTTCGTGATTCATATTTGGTTGCACAATTGAAATAACTTCAAAATTATCTCCTGCAATTTTTTGAGTAAGCCATCTTAAAGGTGGCACACTTGTTACAATTTTTTCCTTTGCTCCTGTAGCAGTTCCTTGCTCTTTTTTAGTTTCTGATTTATTTCCACAAGAAAAAATAAACAGAGCTGATAATAAAAGTAATGGTAATAATTTTTTCATTTTAATTCCTCCTATATATATTTTTTGTAATAAAATAATGAATTTATTAAAAACTTTTCTAGAAAAAGATAAAAAATTAATATTTTTTAATAATTAAAATATAATTTCATTTTTTAAACAGAGTCTAGTATAAATCATAAATTTAATCACAATCATTGCATTTTCCTTTAAAAATCGAAAGATGTGACAATAGTGAAAAGCCTCGTTTTTTTAATTCGCTTTTTTCTTTTTCTGTTTCTTCATTTGAAAATTCAGGCATAGTTTCAATATGCTTGCAAGAATCACAAATAAAAAAATTGGCATTTTCTTCCTTAAAGTAGTATTTTTCATTTTCAAAGTCAAATGAAAAAATATAATTATTTTTCTCTAAAAATTCCAAAGCTCGATAAACTGTCGATAAGTCAAAATCTACTTTTGATTTTAAAAATTTGGCATTTATTGGAGTGTCTGAAGACTGTATAAGATTAAGTATTTGCTGCCTTTTCTTAGTTAATTTCATAATAACATCTCCTAATAATAAAAAACGTTTTTTATTTTGCAAATTTGCAAATCATTCGCAAATATTTTTGATTATATATTAAAAAAACCTATTTGTCAAATGAATAGGTTTTCATATAAATATTAAATTATAGTAAAAGTTATTTAAAAAGGAACTCAAAAGTTATGACTATTTGTTAATTTATATAATTTTTTGTAGTTTAATTTAGTGCATTTTAGAATAAAATATTATTTTTCTATTAATATAAGTTTTTTTGGATAGTATAATTTGACTCAAAATATTTATATGCAAAAATTTTTAAATTGACAAAAATAATTCTTTATAGTATTATACTATATAGAACTAAAAAGTCAAGAAAATTTTGTTTAGGTTAGGAGGTTATGATGAATAAAAAAGTAAATTTGGGAATATATGTAAGTAAAATTAAGCAGATACATGATAGAATCTTAAATTACATTCTTTCAAAAAGAGAAATTACCATTTTTAATGGTGAACGTGGGAAAATCTTGCATATACTCTGGAAAAAAGATAATGTAACATGTAAAGAATTATCAGAAAAAACAGGGCTTGCAATAAATACGCTTACACCAATGCTGGATAGAATTGAAAAGGCTGGTCTGATAGAAAGAGCGCCACATCCTGATGATAGACGGAAAGTGCTGATAAAACTTACTGAATATGCACAAGGCTTTAAAAAAGAATATGAGGAAATTTCTGAAACTATGATAAATTATGTTTATGAAGGATTTTCTCAAGAGGAAATTGAGATGTGTGAAGAGTTTTTTAAAAGAATTTCACAAAATTTGGAAAAAGTTGAAAAGGAAATATGTAAAAAATGATGGGAAGGATAGAATATGGATAAAATTATAGAATTTCAGAATGTAAATAAAGTGTATCCAAATGGAAATGAAGCTGTAAAGGATATGAATTTTTCGATAAATGAAGGAGAATTTATTGTGTTTATCGGAACTTCGGGAAGCGGAAAAACTACAGCTTTGAAAATGATAAATAGGTTAGAGGATGCGACTTCTGGGAAAATAGAAATAAAAGGGAAAAATATTTTTGAATATAATATTCATAAAATGCGTTGGAATATGGGTTATGTCTTACAGCAAGTTGCTTTGTTCCCTCATTTGACGGTAGAAGAAAATATAAGTATAGTACCTGAATTAAAAGGTTGGAAGAAAGAAGAGATTAAGGCAAGGACAGAGGAACTTCTGGAAATGATTGGGCTGGAAAGTGAGAAATATTTAAAAAGAATGCCGTCTGAACTGTCTGGCGGGGAGGCACAGAGAATTGGAATTGCAAGAGCATTAGCAGGAAATCCTGAAATTATACTTATGGATGAGCCTTTTAGTGCGTTAGATCCGATTACAAGGAAAAGTTTACAGAAAGACATAAAGGAATTGCAGCAGAAAATTAATAAAACGATTGTTTTTGTAACGCACGATATTGAGGAAGCTTTTTATCTGGGAGATAGGATTTTTATAATTAAGGATGGGAAAATTCTTCAATCTGGAACGAAATCTGAATTAATTAATAATCCGAAAGATGAATTTGTAAGGGAATTTATTAGTTTGGAGCAAAATAAAAATGCTGAAAATGAAATTGATAAAAAAATTATTGAGAAATTAAAGGAAAATGGGGAATATGAGAAAATGATTTTAGAAATAAAAAAATATAAATAAAAATGAAAAAAATTTTTAAAAGATTATTATTTTAATAGTTTTCAGAAATATCCTAATAAAGAAATAATTTTAATAATTTTTGAAAATGGATTATTAAGAAAACTAAGAAAAACAATTTGAAAGAAAGAAGGAAAATAAAAATGAAAAAAACATTAGTGGTTTTGGCACATCCTGATATGGAAAATTCAAGAGCAAATAAAGCCTTTAAAGAAGAAGCAGAAAAATTATCAAATGTAGAGTTGTATAATATTTATGAAAAATACCCTGATGGAAAGATTGACGTTGAAAAAGAACTGAAATTATTGTCTGAAACAGGTACTTTAATATTGCAGTTTCCTTTATTTTGCTTTAATTGTCCGTCTTTGCTTAAAGAATGGATAGATACTGTATTTGTGTCATCTCTTTATAGCGAAAATAAAGTTCTTAAAGGGAAAAAAATAGGAGTTGCAGTTACAACTGGAGGAATTGCATCAAGATATGATGGAACAAATGGATTGACAATAAAAGAAGTGCTAAAACCGTTTTTGTTAAGTATAGATTATGTTGAAGGTATTGAATTGCCAATTTATTCACTATTTGGAGTAAAGCCTGATTTAAGCGATGAAAAGATTGTTGAAAGTGCAAAAAAATATGCAGAATATATAAAAAATAATTCACAAGATTAGATTAAATTCAAAATAAACAGTTATGATTAGGTATATTGAAAACTATTAAAATAATAATTTTTTAAAAAGTTTTTTAAGTCAAAAATAACAGTATTAGTTTTATAACAATTCATAAACCAAATACAACATAGATTTTGAATTTTTTAGATACTTCCTGATTTAACTTTAAATGAGTAAATTTTATAAATAAAAGGAGAAAAATAATGAATAATAACTTTTTTCAAGTATTTTATGAGCGTAAAGAGGAGTTTTTCAAGGCTGTTATTGAGCATATCCAGATTTCATTTTATGCACTTGTAATTGCCTTGATTATCGCAATTCCTCTTGGAATTTATTTGACATATAAGAAGAGAATAGCAGAAATAATTATCGGACTTACAGCAATAATGCAAACTGTACCTTCACTAGCATTACTTGGATTATTGATTCCAATTATGGGAATTGGTAGAAAACCTGCAATTACAGCACTTGTAATTTATGCCTTGCTTCCACTTTTACGAAATACATATACGGGAATAAATGGAGTTGATCCAGTATATATGGTGGCTTCAAGGGCTATGGGAATGAATAAGATGCAACAGCTTTTTAAAGTTCAGCTGCCACTTGCAATGCCTGTAATTATGGCAGGAATCCGTACAGCAACAGTGCTTATCATTGGAACGGCGACACTTGCTTCGCTAATTGGTGCAGGAGGGCTTGGAAAACTGATTTTACTCGGGCTTGATAGAAACAATATGAACTTAATTTTGCTTGGAGCAATTCCGTCAGCATTGTTAGCAGTTTTATTTGATTTTGTGCTTAAAAAACTGGAAAATAAAAACTGGAAAGTAATTGTAATTTCATTTATAAGTCTGTTTATAATATTTTTTGCTGGAAATTTAGTTATGAATAAACAAAGCAAAAAAGATAAAATTGTAATTTCAGGGAAATTGGGAACAGAGCCGGAAATATTGATAAATATGTATAAACTTTTGATTGAGGATGAAATGAATGTGGATGTGGAACTAAAAGCAGGATTTGGAAATACATCGTTTAACTTTAATGCCTTGAAATCAGGAAATGTCGATATTTATCCTGAATTTACAGGAACTGTAGTATTTACATTCCTTAGCGAAAAACCAGTAAGTAATATAAAAGAGCAAGTTTATGAGCAGGCTAGAAATGGAATCTTGAAAAAATATGATATGGTACTATTAAAGCCGATGGCATACAATAACACTTATGCAGTTGGAGTGACACAAAAATTTGCAAGTGAAAATAACATTACAAAAATATCAGACTTGGCACGAGTAAAAGATAAAGCAAAAGTTGGTTTCACAAGAGAATTCGTTGACAGGGAAGACGGATACAAAGGAATGAAAAAATTATATAACTTTGAATTTTCAAGTGTGAAGGAATTTGAGCCAAAACTACGTTATGTAGCAGTACAAAGTGGAGATATAAACGTGATAGATGCTTATTCTACAGATAGTGAGCTGGAGCAGTATAAAATTACAGTTCTGGAAGACGATAAGAATTTATTCCCGCCTTATCAGGGAGCTCCTTTAATGAAAAGAGAAACTTTGAAAAAATATCCGAAATTAGAGCAAATCTTAAATAAATTACATAATAAAGTCACAGATGACGAAATGCGTAAAATGAACTTTGAAGTAGGAGTCAATGGAAAAAAAGCTTATGATGTGGCAAAGGAATATTTGATAAAAAATAGATTAATTAAAAAATAAATACAGTTTTTTCTATTTTATTTTCATAGGATTGCTCATTGCCGCAAATCCTATAACCTATGGCTAGTCTACGACATTTTTCTGCACTGACAAAAAACTCGCTATGCTCAAACAGTTTTGTCACTACATAAAAATGCTCCGACGGATTAATTTAGACTAGATTCTGTTTAAAAAATGAAAATTACATCTTGAATTATTTGAAAATATTAGATTTATATCTTCTATTAGAAAAGTTTGTAATAAATTTGTTATTTAAATAGATTGAGTATTAAATATTTAGAAATACTAAAATGGCAGTCCTGAATTATAATTTCTTATAACTTGCAGGATTGCCATTTTTTTCTTAAATAGTGAATATGGAGAGAGTATTATAAAATTCACTATTTAAGATATGAATTATTAAAAATATATTTGTTAGCATTATTATTAGTATGACTATTTTATTGGTCTAAAGGCATATCATTAGGTTTAGGTCCTTTAGGTTTGTGATTTAACATTTCTATTAGTTTATTTGCCTCGTCTTTTGAGACTTTTCCGCTATTTAAAGATTTTGTAAGAGACTGAATTTCTGTGTCAGTTAATCTTTTTGGTGCGTCTTTTGGCTTGCATTTATCATTTGGTTTACCGTGCGGACCTTTTCTTTCCAGCATTTTTGCAATTTCTGCCCCTTCATCTTTTGTAATTTTTCCATTATTTAATTTGGTTTTTAATTCTTCGATTCTAGCTGTATCAGGTTTTTTTATAATATTTCCATTTTCATCCACAAGATTTCCATTACTGTCTTTTTGCAGTCTGTGTGGCGGTTTGCATTCATCATTAGCCATGCTATTGGCAGTAGTAGTTCTGCTAGAATTATTTGTCGCAACAGTTGTTCCTGCAAATACTGATAATGAAGTTAATAAAGCGATTCCTAAAATTTTTTTCTTACCTATTTTTTTCATAGTAGTTCCTCCGTTTATTTATTTTATATTTTTTGCATCGTTCCTTATCGACAAGGATATAATATCAATAAATTTTGACAAAATTATGTAAAATTTGTGTCTTTTTTGTGAAGTTTTAAAATTTTTTTGAAAAAATATTCTACTTTGGTAATTTTAAGTTAATATAATTGAATTAAAAAGATTTTTTTAGTATAATTAAGAAGATTAAGTTTATGAAAGAGGAAAATTATGTTAAAAAGAGCAAAAAAATTGTATGAAAAATATAAAAAGACAAAAGTTACAGTAGAAGATTTGAAAAAGGCAGGAAAATTGAAAAATCATCTAGGAGCAGTTGCCACAAAATTTGGACTTCTTGTTAGAATGCTACAGGCGGATAGAAGAGGAGAATTTAAGATTCCGGCGATGGATAAGGTAAAAATCATTGGAGCAATTGTTTATGTTATTTCAACAATTGATGCAGTACCTGATATTTTACCTATTATTGGATTTGGCGATGATATTGGGATTGTAGCTTATGTTATTTCAAAATTAGGGAATCTAATTTCTGAATATGAAAAATTTGAGATTCAGAAGAAAAGAGAAGACAAAGATAGGAATGTAGATTGGGATAATCTAAGAGTTGTAAATGAAGATTAGAAATGGAGAAATATGAAAAAAGAAAATTTTTTGAAGCAGTTTCCAAAAGAAATGGAGTATTTGGCGAGTAAATTATATAATTCATATGAAATTGCACGAAATTATGAAATTATAAGTTTTACAGAAGAATTTTATACACCAAATTTTTGGAAGAAGCTTGGAAAAAAGATGGGCGGAGTGAATATTACCTGTGACGGTGTTTTTACTGATAGTGATAGACGGCAAATTGCATTTGTACCTGATATTTTTATAAACGGAAATGATAATTTTGAAAATTTTTATAATGATTCTGATAAAAATAATGAAAATTTCGATATTAATGATGAAAAAATAAAAAGTTATGAAGAACTTGAAGAAAATTTTAGTAAAAATAGTTTTGAATTTCCGAATAAATTGTTAAAAATATCGATAGATTCAAGATTCCGTGAATATTTACACAAAGATTTTTTGGGAAGCCTTATGGGTCTTAATATAAAAAGAGAACTTATGGGGGATTTAATTATTGAAAATGAAAATAAACAGGTTTTGGGATACATTCCAGTTTCTGAAAAAATTGCAGATTACATTATTTCAGAATTAAAACAAATTGGAAAAGCGCCTTGTGAAATTGAAATTATTGAAACAAAAAATAAAAACAGCCTTCCAAAATACAAGTATGATGATAAGTTAGTAACTGTTCCGTCAAAACGTCTAGATAGTATAGTTTCAACAATTACCAATTTATCTCGTACAAAAGTAATTGATCCGATTGAAAAAGGGAAAGTCCTTGTAGATTATGTAGAAGAAAAGGACAAGTCAAAAATGCTTGAGATTGGTAGTTTGATTACAGTAAGAGGATTTGGAAAGTATAAGTTGTTCTTAGATAAAGGAGAAACAAAAAAGGGAAAAGAGAGAATTCTTGTGAAAAAATATATTTAGAATTAAAAAAATATATATTTATCGATTTTAATTTAAATATTTTAAATTAAAGAAAGAAGGTAGAAAAATGAAAGATGTTACACCAAAAAGCGATTTTGAAATACTTATAAGATGTCTTGTAATAGCGGTTGGAATAGTGGCAGTAATTGCTTTTCTAAAATTGGCATTTTCAGTATTTTTATCAGTTGCAGGTTGGATAATTCCGATTGCATTAATATTATTTTTGTATGAAAAATTCAAGGAAAAATAATAGACTTAAAAAAATAATATTGAAAATTGTAAAAAAAAATTGTAAAATTAAACAAATATATCTAAAAAAGGAAAAGGAGTTTAAAAATGAAAAAATATTCAAAAATCTTATTTTTAATAACAGCAGTAACTATGATTTCAAGCTGTACAGTGGCACCTCTTACAGGGAGAAGACAATTAAAGCTGGTAAGTGATGAAAGTGTTGCCTCAAGTTCAGTTTCTGCTTATAGGCAGTTTATTCAGCAGGCTAGTGCTAAAGGGCTGATTGCAAATGATACAGCTGATGGGCAAAGATTGAGAAGAATTGGTGGAAGAATTTCAACAGCAGTTGAGCAATATTTGAATGAAAATGGATTATCAAAGAAGTTAGGAAATTTACAATGGGAGTTTAATTTAATAAAAACTAACGAAATAAATGCGTTTGCAATGCCAGGTGGGAAAATAGCCTTTTATACTGGAATAATGCCAGTTCTTAATAGTGACGCAGGAGTCGCATTTGTAATGGGGCATGAAATTGGACATGTTATTGGAGGACACCATGCGGAAGCTTCAAGTAATAGGGCACTTGCAGGAATTGCTGCGACTGTAACAGATGCTGTAACAGGAGGAAATGCTGTATCTTCTCTTGTTTCAAGCGGACTGTCCATTACACTTCTGAAATTTAATAGAACACAGGAGTATGAAGCAGATAAATATGGAATGATATTTATGGCAATGGCTGGATATAATCCATCTGAAGCAATTACGGCACTTGAGAGAATGGACTCAATAGGTTCAGGAAAAGGAGCTGAAATTCTATCAACACATCCATCTGGAAAAAATAGAATTGAAGCAGCTAGAAAATTCTTGCCTGAAGCAATGAAATATTATAAAGCAAGATAAATTGATAATATAAATTACCGTATTTTTTATTCTCGTATTGAATAAAATTTTGATAGGAAAAATAATCAAAAAAGTATGAAAGGAAATGTTGTGAATAATAAGATAAGTATCGCTCCGATGGTAGACAGAACGGATAGAAATTTTAGAAATTTTGTAAGAATGATAAATAAAGACGTTTTACTGTATACAGAGATGATAACGGCACAGGCTATTCTTAATGGAGATTTAGACTATATTTTGGGATTTGATGAAGTGGAGCATCCAATTGTTCTGCAAATTGCGGCAACAAATCCAGAAGAAGCATATAGGGCTGTAAAAATCGCTGAAAAATACAATTATGATGAGATTAATCTAAACGTTGGATGCCCATCAGACAGAGTATCTGGAAATATGATGGGTGCTTATCTTATGGCATTTCCAAAAGAAGTAGCAAATATAGTAAAGGCAATGAAGGAAGCAACAGATAAGCCAGTTTCGATAAAACATAGAATAGGAATTGATGGAAAAAATATATTGCCAGCTTCTTTCGAACGAACACTATTAGACAAATATGAAGATATGGTAAATTTTATTAATACTACTAAAGAAATTGGGGTAAATAAATATATTATCCATGCACGGATAGCAATACTTGCAGGACTTGATCCAAAGCAGAACAGAAGTATTCCACCTCTTAGATATGATGAAGTTTACCGTGTAAAAAAAGAATATCCTGAATTACATATAGAAATTAATGGTGGAATTAAAACTGTTAAGGAAATTGATGAACATTTAAAATATGTTGATTCTGTAATGCTAGGACGTGAAATTTATGATAATCCTATGATTCTGACTGAATTTGGAAAATATTACGGGAAGGACATAAATATTACTCGTAAAGAAATCATAGAAAAAATGATTCATTATGTTGAAAATATGGAAAAACAGCAATTGCGTCCACATCTGTTTCTAATGCACACACATGGGTTATTTCATAACATACGTGGCAGTAAAGCTTGGAAAAGGGCGATTAATGAGCCAAAAGCAGATTCTAGAACATTAAGAGAGCTGTTAAAGAAAATTGAAGACTTATAATAAATGTTAGTAGTTTTATTTGAATAAAAATGAATTCAGGTTATTTGAGATAAATTCTTAGGTAACCTTTTATATTTTAAAATAATTTGAATATATACTCGAACCCATTTAAAATTGAACTGCTAAAATTATATAAATTTATGATTTGAGTAAAATAGTCATAGCTTTTGAGTTTAGTTTTAAATAAGTTTTACTATAAAATTGTAAAAATTTCAAAACTGTTGTGAGATAATACATATGTGACAAGCATATACAAAAAAAGAAAGGTTTCTGATATAATGTAAATCTACCAAACCACATTAAGGAGAAACCTTTCAT